>JBDTME010000001.1:0-510469 GCA_039934415.1 Patescibacteria group bacterium | reverse complement strand
AACTAAGCACAGCTCAGTTGGGAAGCTCCGGGCTTTAGCCCGGTGAGCTTCACACAGTGGGGAGTTCAAACTTATAAAGTTAACGATCCCATACTATTCAATGAATCAGAACGATTTACCCCTTTAATTTATAACAATTTGAAAGGAAGAATTGCTGGTATTAAAGTTCTAGAAGAACAGATCCAATTTGACATCGAAATTGATAAGACTATTAATGAATTTGATGCAGGTGGTTATGAGTTTGATTTACTTGATAACTCTGAAAATGGTAATTCTGTTATTCGCTTTCTAGTCAATAAACATATGAGCACAGATGAAGATGAAGAATCTTCAAGTGCAGTAGTACCCTTTCAGGTTGCCTACGCAGTTTCTATTCATAAGGCACAAGGATTGGAGTATTCTTCCGTTAAAGTAGTTATTACTGATGAAATTGAAGAGCTGGTTACACACAACATCTTCTATACGGCTATAACTCGAGCAAAAGAAAAATTGAAGATTTATTGGACTCCTGAAGCAGAGAAAAAGATTTTAACTGATTTGAAGAAAAGAGACTCAAGCCGAGACGTCGCATTACTTACCTTGAAGCTACCCAAGTCCTAAGATGGCCAAAATACTTGTGAGTAAAAGGATAGGATTTAAATATGTTTAATAAATTCAAAAATGAAGACTTTGTTCTCATTCACTCAACCGAAGGCGATAGTGTGGGTAATTTTGAAGTTAACAAAATTTTGAGTGTTACCCCTGAAAACATGGATTTGAAATACCCATTAACGCACACATACAAAGATGACTTTCAAAATCATTCTCAAGTGATCAAAATTCCTCAATATAGCAAAGTAACTATAGAAAAGGATATACAATTTTTTCATAAAGCTCGTAAAGAAGGCTTAGGTGGAGTAATTGCTTTGATGGCATCTGATGGATTCACGATTAATGGCTACATTGTTGATGTAAATGCAGAAGTAGAAGCGTTTGAGCTTGATGATGAAAAGATAAAGAAATCAAAGTCAGGGGTAATCTTTGGATTGGCAAACTATGACGGAAACATTGCTCGGAAAGTGTTTGACTTAAAACTTACGACACGTTATCCAACTATAACTTTACCTCCAGACAAGAAGCTCACTGTAATTAATAATGGAAATCAATACGAAGCGGGAAAGTTCCAACATATTACTATTCCACCTGATTTAAATTTGCATCTAACTGCTGAAGGTTCTGTTAAAGCATATGAGTTTTTTAAACCTAAAAAGCAACTAATATCTGGAAGTGGGAGCTTAAACCGAAAATATATAAAACTATTGTCTCTAACCTATCCAAAGATTTCGGAATGCCCGATCTTTACCAACAAACAGTATTCTGCTTGTTTTATGGTAGCTTTTGCCAAAATGCCACATTGGAACAGTGACTCACACTTTACACTTGAATTATTCGCTATTAAAGATGAAAAGGTTCGGACTCCTATTGGAGCACATAAAAAAGGTGAGTTGGGGTCAATCCATCCCTTTCCGGCTTTTTACACTGATAAAGCAAGCGGAGAGACAATAAAGTACTATATTCAGCCATTTATTGTGATGACTCACGATAGAGAAGAATCCTTGCAACTCAAGTTTTGGTAATGAGTTATAAAACAAGACACTCCCTTTTTATAGTGTCCCATTTGTCCCGTTTTTGATAGAATTACCCTGGAAGCATGTTTTAGGAACGGGACAGTTATAACGACGCACTGGTTCCAGACCCGGATGCTCCGCTCGAAATAAAAATGAGCTTGTCTCATTTTTTATTTCGAATGGTGCTGGGTTCGCCCGAAGGGCGAATCTAAGAGCGAAGCGACATCCCGCCGAAGGGGGCCACCACCTCCCCTACCTTGCCTCGAGTGCAAAAAATTGTTAAGATAGAATATCTTATTTGTCCCCAAAAAGGATTCATGTTTTTAAAGATTTTCGGTTTTGCAAAACCGTTCTGGCGAATGTTGTTAGCGATCACCGTTTTGATTGTGGTGATGGCTGGCTTAAATCAGGCTGAACCATTTATTACAAAACAGATCACAGACATTTTGGTGAGTCAGCACGTCGATCGAACGTGGACACTCGTCTTTACTTTGCTGCTTACTCTACTGTTCGTCAAAATCATCCAAAGTATTCTTAACACCGTTTCCCAACTCATAACAAACCTTTTTTCAGTCAAGTTTGAAGCACATCTCAAGCAGGTAGGTTTTGATCATTTGATGCGATTATCGCTCGACTTTTTTCATGATCAGGCTACCGGCAAAGTGATGAGTAAACTTGATCGGGGAGTGAATCGAATTTCGAGCATTGTCAGTAACGTTGGAATTCATTTTTTACCGAGCATCACCACTGCAGTACTTGCCTTTATCATCGTCATCTTTCACGAGTGGAAAATTGCGGTTTTTACACTCTTAGCTTTTATTCCCTACATCGTGATTAATAGAGTGCGCTACAGCAAGAATCAAATTTTAGAAAAAAAAGAGTACAAACTTACAGACATCCAGTACAGTCATTTTTTTGAAGTCATTGGATCTATGCAGCTGATTAAGGCATTCCGTGCTGAACAACTTGAAATCAAGAAGTTCACAGAGTACTTTCTAGAACTATTACAAATTCGTAAACAAATCCAACGCAAGGATGCAAAAGCTTTGAGTGGTGATTTACTCCTGGAATTATTCAGTTGGGGCATGTATGCCTACATCGTATATTTGACATGGATCGGACAAAATAGCATCGGGACCCTCATTTTGTTGATCGGACTTATCCAACTCATTCGTCAGCCACTGTGGCAAATCAACTGGATTTTTTGGCAAGTCAAATCTGCCCAAATTGGCGCAAAAGATTTTTTTAAAATTCTGAGCATCGCACCGACTGTCAAAGATCCTCAGCATCCAGTGCACTTGGAAAAAATTGTCGGTGAGATCAAATTTGAAAATGTTTCTTTTACGTACAACAACCAAGATAAGCATCAATTTGATTCTGATATTGAAAAAGGCAGAAACCTTAAAAAACCAGAAATGGAAAATCTTCAAGTTCTGGATGAAGTTATATTCACTATCCCCGCGAGAAAAACAACTGCATTTATCGGACCGTCAGGGGCTGGCAAAACCACTATTGCGAGCTTGATTATGCGTTTCTTCGACGTTGATGATGGAAACATTACTTTGGATGCGACAAACATTCGAGATCTTACCCAGTTTGAGTTACGTTCTTATTTAGGCCTAGTAAGCCAAGATGCTTACCTCTTTGCTGATACGATTGAGGAGAACTTGCAGTACGCAAAGCCAGACGCAACTGAGTTGCAAATGATGGCTGCTTGCAAGGCAGCGTATGCAGATGAGTTTATTGAAAAATTACCAAACAAATTAAAAACTCTGATAGGCGAACGAGGTATCAAACTTTCAGGTGGACAACGACAACGTTTATCGCTTGCGCGAACTATTCTGCGAGATCCCAAAATCATTATTCTGGATGAAGCAACAAGTGCCCTCGACTCGGTATCTGAGATGTACATCCAGCAAGCACTCAAAAAAATATTGACCAATCGTACCGCCGTAGTCATCGCGCATCGACTCTCTACCGTTCAACGCGCTGACAATATCATTGTTCTCAAAGATCAAAAAGTCCTCGAACAAGGAAATCATCAGGAGTTAATGGCGAAAGATGGACTCTATGCAAGTTTATTCAAAATCCAATCTGGAGATGTCGAAAAACTCAAAGAGTGGGATTTAGTTGGGTAAAGACCGAGTGCAGCATTCACTAATTTTTCCCAATCTCCACTCCATGCTTCTTCAATAACTCGAGGTCGACCGAGTAGAAGTGTTTGACGCCTTCTTCCCGAATGTGAAGGATGCCGGCATTCTTTAACTTACTGTAATGATGAGACATAGTGGGCTGAGAGAGGGGAAAGCGTTCTGAGATATCGGCGCAGGCAACTTCACCTTTTTTCGCCAAAAAAACGACGATTTCCAAACGAGTTTTATCACCAAGTGCTTTAAAGATATCAACCAATTGATCTTCCATTTCTCCATTATAGCAAACAGACGAAGTAAACTGCGCTCGACTTGATGATTTTCTTGAGATGTGTCAAGCTAAACTGTCATGAATCTAAAGTCCCTGCCCTTTTTCTCATCTGCTCCTTCGTACCGTTTTTTGCTGTTTGCAATGATGATGTTTTTTTTGTTCATGGCAGATGCAATTATGAGTTACTACGCGCCAGTTGTGATCGAAAATGTGGTGGGTTCTTCGACAAAGATGGGCTTCATTTTAGCGACATCATCTTTTGTCGGCATGTTGACCGACTTTGCGTTTGCCCAAGTCTTCAGTCAAAAGCGTGCTTTTTTCTTTCAACGTGTCCTGTTCCTCCTGGTTTTTTTGCTTCCCTTAAGTTTTTTCTTGTCTCATTCCCTTGTTTCACTCATTATGGCAATGGCCTGGTGGGGGATCAGTTATGAAGCGATGGTTTTTTGTACCTATCACGCTATTCATGAGGCAGTGGGCAAAGTCCATCATGCTTGGGCATGGGGATTAGTGGCCATTTTAAAAAATGTTTCTCTCACCATTGCTCCGTTGATTGCCAGCGTAGCCTACGCCCAATCTCATAATCTGCCGATCTACTACGCAATAGTATTCAACGGTTTCGCCGTCGCGCTCTTTTTTCTGTATGTACTGTTGGAAAAAAGAAAGAGTAGTAATGGTGATTTTCAATCGCTCTCACAAACTCCAGCAATGCACCGCACATTCAAGGAAACAGTTCAGATTTGGAAATCACTTGATAGAGTGTTATGGCCGTTACTCATTTATTTCGTTTTATTCTATTTATTTGACTCTGCCATATTTTCTGTCGGACCACTTTTTAGTGAACACTTAAAATTACAACACGAGTGGGGTGGGCTATTTATTAGTATGTATGGAGTGCCAGGTATTTTTGTCGGATTTTTTATTCCCACACTGGCGGCCCGTTTCGGTAAAAAAAGACTCGCTTTTGTTACTGGTGCACTTGGAGGATTGTGTGCTTTCTTGATGAGTTTTTCAGTTTCAGTCGTCATGATTCTAGTGGGCATGTTCTTGGCCTCGTTTTGGTTGGCGATCATGGAGCCAGTTTTGGTGGCGGTATTCGAAGACTTGATTGCTCGTGGTGAAAAAGTTGCCAATGATTTGATTAGCATGACCGCTTTAACAGCTAGTTTTAGCTATATTATTGGTCCGATTCTGAATGGTTTGCTCAATGATGCCTTCGGTGAGTTGGCAGTGTTCAAAATTTGGGGAGCACTAATTTTTCTGTGGTCACTTTGGTTATACTTCACATTCCCTCGAAAAGTACATCTTCCTCAAAAACAAATCAATGAAATTATCTTAGCTGCAGAACAACACTAAAAGTTATGATGGTGTATGGATGTGGGGAATGGCTTCTTTATATTTTTCAATCCGTTTCATTTTGAAGTAGAGGTACGCTTGGAAACCAAGACTAAACAGCGTAGCAACTCCGATTAAAATCACAATCGGAGAAGGAGCTTGATCTGTCTTTGAAAACTCTGGCGTTTTGTCTGATGAGTTCATCGCTTCTGAAGTCACTGCTGGTTCAGCGGTCGACTCGGCTGTCGAGTCGGTTACTCGACTACTTGCGGGTGCAGCGGCTACCTGGATCACTACCGAATTAGTTTTTTGTAAAATGTCTCCATTTCCATAAAGTACTGCGATATTAGAGTCATTTGTCGAGTTGGGGACATAATTAAAGGCAATACTGCTATCTCCAGCGCCCTTTGTTTTCCACGTAATCGTCGCGAACTGTCCTTTTCCGGTATACAACTCATCTTTACTCCGAACGATACCGGAAATGTTAATACTTCCTGTCTCATTATCAAAAGTGGTTGCTGGATAGTCAGGAAAGACAGGCAGCGTCTCGATCTTTTCAACCGATAAGGAAGTTGCATTGAAGTTAATCTTAGCTCCTACGCCACCCACTGATGCTCCTGCCGTGTCTATCCACACTTGAGTAGTAAACTGCTGACCTACGCCGGTGGAAATGGTTTCAGGCACAAATAGGAGGCTTGCTGGCTCAACCGACTGCGCCCTAGCTTGCGATTGAGTGCACAATACTACCACCCAAAAAAACAGGAACAATAAAGGAAATGTTGTGAGCCGATGTACAAAATGACTCATACTATTTTAGAAATTGAAAACGATAAGCTTATAACGTATCTGAGTGTAGTGCCCAGTTACTTCGCATGATCGCAAAGTCCAAGTTATTGACCACGCCGCTACTATCAAGATCAACAACTGGATTAGCATCTCTGAATGAAGTCAGGAATTTGAGTGTGTAGTCGATCTCATTCACTTCGCCATCACCATTAAAATCACCACCTAGTAACGGAGTTGATGTGAGATTAAGTGGAGTTGCACCACCCGTGACTTGAATTGGGCTAGTTGTTGAACCAATTTTTTTCGCTAAGTAACCCGGTGCTTTGACTAATATTACGTAATTGTTTGGAACGAGTTCGATTTGTGCCTGACCTGTCGTATCTGTTGTGAGCGTACTCGTGACCGTTTGAGTATTGTCTACTGATTTTGCATCAACCTCAATTTGTGCTGTTTTATCAATTTCTGGTCTATTCTTTCCTTGCAGTAAGAACTGCATTGTAGTGTTGACCGGTGAAATAGGTGTTGAAGTTGGGAGTGGAGTAGCACTTGGTGCTAGCGTAGGCTCTGGTGAAGGAGTTGCTGTCGGTCCAGGGCTAGGTTGGGCATTTACCGCAATCAGTTCTTGATTAGTAACTTTAGCCAAAATGTCAGTGGGTTCCTGACCTTGTTGATCGAGGAAAAGTACCAAGTTACTGTCATTGCGATCGTTGGGTGCGAATACAAACTGAAGTGAAGTTGAGCTTGTGGCAGTTTTTGTTTTTCCGATAATTTTCGCAACTTGAATATTTGACCCCATGACTGGAGTTGGTGACGCAGAAGTTCCTATATTGGCAGAAATATAAATTTTTCCTGCTGTATTATCGTAAGTGAGCTCCTGATAGGACGGAAAAGAGGCACCTGTTCCTTGTTGAATGCTCACAATCTCAACTGTGTTGGGGTCAAAAGTCAGTTGTGCATCCACACCACTTACTTTTTGTCCGGCGGTATCAGCTACGACATTAACTTGAAAGTTACTGCCAACTTGTTGAGGATTTGGTGGTGTCAGGGTGTCAAAGGAGAGCGAAGGTTCAGATTGATTTTGAGCAAAAGCAAAAGTGTAGGCACTATCGAGTGGTGGTCGTAAAATATCTTTTGAAGTCACACTTTGAATAACACTCGTTGATTGTTGGTTAAACGCGACGTTCATTGTTCCGGTAGGAGGTACTGTAAATGAAAACGTTCCAATTTTTGTCAGCGCAGAGTTTGTCGTAAAGGGTTGTTGAGGGTTTGAGGTGATAAATGCCACTGAGATTTTCTTGCCGTTACTTGTTGGCTCAGTCGTGTTCACAATCGCAGTCAATCCCGGAATGATGTTGGGCGAAAAACTTAGATCGCTCGGAATTGTCCCTGTGAAAAGGACAATTGTTTGAATACCATCTACGTGTTCTTGGCTGGTATTAATGAGTACGTCTACGTTCTGATGAGTGTTTGGTACGAGTTGTGTCGAGGCAGGTGAAAGTGAAATAGTAGCAGTGCCATTGGGGATAGAAGCTTGTAGGTTATTCGACTTACTATTTTTAATCGACAAAAATATGACTGGAATGATGAGGATCAATACAACAATGAGCAAGGTTTGTCCAAAGACCACTACCTGTAGGGGGATTTTTTTTGTTACAGCAACGATTTGGTCTTGAAGTGAAACACCTGAATTTTGCATATGATTGTCTCAGTGTAAAAACATTTGGATCAAAACACAAGCGTCAAGATAGACAGTTTTGTGGAGATTACGCGCCTTTGGGATTTCTCTTCCGAGCCTGAACTTTTTCCAGACTGTACATGATTCGCTCATGTAAGTTGATGTTTTTGATGCGGGCAAAACGTAAGATCGTTAAGATCAAGTCGCCAAGTTCCTCTTGATAGGATTCATCTGCTTGAGCTGATAAATTTGTCTTTTTTCGACCATGTTCTGCTAAGTAAGCACGAGCCATCTCTCCGACTTCTTCCATCAAGCCCAAGATCATGATCGAACCATACTCTTCCGAGTATCGTTGTCCTTTATCAATGTCGCTGAGCAAGTTAAAGTACTCACTGAATGGAGATTTGTGAAATGGTTTTTTGGTCGTAGGTTTCTTATCGGAAGTTGTCGCCATGATAGCTCCTTTACTGGTACTGTACTCTGGATCAAAATAAATGTCTATTGCAAACTGCTTTGAATTTGATAATAATGAAATACGAAGAAAATACGAAATGGAGTTTTATGCCCGACCAACTTATCATTTGCCCCCACTGCCAGCATCAATTCTCGATGAGTTCAACCATGGCTGCCCAAATTCGGGAAGAGGTTGAAAAACAGGCAAATGAAAAATTACAGACCGAGTTAGCCAAACTAGACAAGCAAAAAGAAGAGTTAAAGTCACTCCAACTGAAAATTTCTCAAGATCAAGCGAATTTTGATGAAAAGTTGACACAGGAAAAAAAGAAATTATGGGCCCAGGCTCAGTCAATTGCAAAGCAGCAGGCGCAAGAGTCAATGCAAAAGAAAGTTCAATTGCTTGAAGAAGATAATCAAAAAAAAGCAGCAGCTTTGCAAAAGGCGGAAGGCGCGGAACTAGAAATCCGTAAAGAGCGTCAACAACTTGAAGAGCGATCAGCCAAATTAGAGCTTGAGGTACAACGGAAACTTGATGAAGAGCGAAAGCGTATTGCCGAGTCAACTAAAAAAATGGCTGATGATGAACATCATTTAAAAATGGCGGAAAAAGAAAAGCAACTGGAAATGATGCGGACTCAAATCGAAGAGTTGAAAAGAAAAAGTGAGCAAGGTTCGATGCAGATTCAAGGAGAAGTTCAAGAAGATAATTTGAAAGAGTTGCTCAGTTCTTCTTTTCCGACTGATCAAATTCAAGATGTTGAAAAAGGTATTAAAGGTGCCGATTTAATTCATCATGTTTCGAACGGATACGGTCAACCCATTGGAACGTTGCTATGGGAGTCAAAAAACACCAAAGCCTGGAGTCCGAGCTGGATTCAAAAACTCAAAGACGATCAAATGCAGTGTAAAGCCGGTATCGCGATTTTGGTCTCGACTGTTTTGCCAACTGACATTTCCAGTTTTGGGCAAGTAAATGGAGTCTGGGTAGTGGCTCCTCAATACGTGTTGCCACTGACTCAAGCTTTACGAGCCCAACTATTACAAGTCTTTCAAATGCAGCGTTCAATGGAGGGAAAAGACCAGAAAATGGAACTCCTTTACACATATCTTTCTGGCCATGATTTTCGTAATCGAGTTGAAGCCATCGTGACAGCGTTTGCGACGATGAAAGAAGATTTGGAAAAAGAGAAACGCGCTTTTGATCGTATTTGGAAAAAACGCGAACAAGAAATTGAACGAGTCATTCGTAATACTTCAGGTATGTACGGCGATTTGCAAGGAATTATTGGTTCTGCTCTGCCCACTGTCAAAAGTTTAGAACTTCCTTCCGCAATTGAAGATGAAATGGATACATTGTTTTAATGATTTTAAAATCTTTTACCTAACGCCAGACAGCAGATTATTCGTTACAATACGGGTAATATTCGAGTGTGTCTATGTCCACCCAAATCCAACAAGTCAAAGAAGCAAGTGATATCGCTCAGATCATTGGTGAGCGGATTTCGTTGTCGCGCGCTGGTCGCAACATGAAAGCGTTGTGTCCGTTTCATTCAGAAAAATCCCCCTCGTTTTTTGTCAGTCCTGATATTCAAGTCTTTCGGTGTTTTGGTTGTGGTGAACGCGGCGACGTCTTCACGTTTTTAGAAAAATACGAAGGCATGACTTTTGCTGAAGCACTGGAAATGTTGGCAGAGCGTGCGGGCATTAAACTGGAGAAATTTCAAAAATCTCAAGAGGATACGACTCGAGAACGTGTGCTTGAGCTATTAGAGTTAAGCAAAGAGTACTATCACTATTTATTGATTACGCATAAAGCAGGTCAAGTTGGGCGCGAGTATTTGAAAGATCGTAAAACGACTCAAGAAAGCATTAAACTTTTTCAGTTAGGATTTTCGTTGCCAAATTGGGATGGCTTGATCAAGTATTTAGTGGGTAAGAAAAAATATGACATTCGAGATTTGGAAAAAGCCGGTATGGTCATCATGCGTTCAAATGGTCGCGCAGGCAGTACCAATCCAAATGATTACTATGACCGATTTCGTGGCCGATTGATGTTTCCCCTCACGGATCATCGTGGCAGAGTAGTTGGTTTTTCGGGTCGAGTCTTAGATAAGACGACTAAGGAAGCAAAATACATCAACACTCCAGAAACTGAACTCTATCACAAGAGCAAAATGTTGTTTGGATTTTCTCAACAGTATCACTCGATTCGAGAAGCCAAACAAGTCATCGTCGTGGAAGGAGAGTTTGATGTGTTGTCGTCCAGCCAAGCATTCGTTCACAATGTAGTAGCAATCAAAGGTAGTGCCTTGACTAAAGAACATGTCGAGTTACTTCGTCGAACTGTTGACACTATTATATTATCTTTAGATGCCGACTCAGCTGGTATCCAGGCCACAAAGCGTGCTATCCAAATCATCCAGCAATTTGATGAAGTGAGACTGCGCGTGTTACCGTCTTATCTGTTTGGTGGGAAAGATCCGGACGACATTGCACGAGAAGATCCGAATAAATGGCGGGAGTCTACCAAACATTCTGAATCGGTGTATCAATTTTTGATCGATGTTGCCTTTCGTCAACACGCCATCGATTCCGGCGAGAATAAACAACAAATCGTCAATGAAGTTGGTCCATCTTTGAATTTGATCGTGCATGCTGTTGAAAGACAGCACTATGTATCTATTTTGGCGAAACGGCTGGAAGTTCCGGAGTCTGCCCTCCAACAAGATTTATTGCGTCTCAAGGTAGGGAAACAACTCACCACGCCATCCAAGAAGCCAGTTGAAGCGCAAGTGCTAGACCAGCTCACTCAGATCGAGCAAACAGTGTTGTCTATCCTGATCCAGTTAACAGATTCCGAGGTATTGGAGCAAGCCCGCAAGTTAGATGTGGCTGACTTCTCCTTGCCCGCTCATCAAATAATTTTAAAAAAATTACAACATCAATCTCAGTTCCGACTCAATGAGTTTGTCAAACAACTCCCACCAGAGGCAGAAGCAGCTTTTTCAACTCTTTATTTTGAAAATATACTAGAACAACTGCCTACCTCAAAAGAGTTCCAAGATGTGTTGAAGCGGATGAAAGCTGTCTCCTCACAAAAGCAGATGAAAGTCCTGACCGCTGAACTTCAGTTACTCGAGGCGAAGTCGGAGTTGAGCACTGAAGAAGATGCTCGCATGAATGCGATTCTCCGAGAGGTCATTAAATTGCGCGGCAAGAGTTGATGTAAGCACATTTCGGTGTTTTTCTTTTAAACTCTTGCAAAATTAACTCGCTAGAGTATACTCTGGTACATCCCATCGCAGTGGGTCTTTATTTGTATTGGTAAGCTCGCTCAAATTTGACGAGTTGAGTACAAAAAACTCTTTCCCTATGTCCAAATTGTCCGCCTCACAGCAAGCCGAGTTGAAGAAACTCCTCAAAAAAGGAGAGACTCAAGGGTTTGTCACTCAAGATGAAATTTTAACTGTATTTGCTCAACCTGAAGAACACATTGACCAACTCGATGAGTTCTACTCCCAGGTGTTCGAAGCAGGAATCGATGTTTTTGAAAGTGTCTCGGAACAAGATACTCGAACTGATCAGGATGCGATGACTGCTCTCGAGAAAGAGCTCGAAGTTTTATCCAGCCTAGAGGATAAATCAGTTTCTGACCCTGTTCGCATGTATTTACGCGAAATTGGTCGGATTCCTTTATTATCTCGATCTCAAGAAATTGATTTAGCGCAGCGTACCGAAATTGGTGAACCACCAGCAAAAGCATTGTTAACTTCTTCAAATTTACGTTTAGTTGTGTCCATCGCCAAAAAATACATTGGTCGGGGTATGACCTTTTTAGACCTGATTCAAGAGGGAAATAAAGGATTGATTCGCGCTGTGGAGAAATTTGATTGGCGAAAAGGCTACAAATTTTCGACCTATGCTACTTGGTGGATCCGCCAAGCCATCACTCGAGCTATTGCTGATCAGGCTCGTACCATTCGTATACCGGTACACATGGTCGAGACGATCAATAAATTGATTCGAACTTCACGAAAATTAATGCAAGATTTGGGCCGAGAGCCAACATACGAAGAAATTGGTGCAGTCTTAGAACTAGAGCCAGAAAAAGTTCGAGAAATTTTGAAAATCTCTCAAAAAACGACCTCATTGGAAACGCCAATCGGTGATAATGAAGACAGTTTCCTTGGAGATTTCATTGCTGACGAAAACCAGGTAACACCATATGACTCGACGAGCAAACGCATGCTCAAAGAGAATATTAAAGAAGTGTTTGCTGCTCTTTCTGATCGAGAAGCCAAGGTGCTGGAAATGCGATTTGGTTTGAATAGTGCCCGTTCAATGACGTTAGAAGAAGTCGGTCAGTTTTTTGGCGTGACTCGTGAGCGTATCCGACAGATTGAAGCCAAAGCATTACGGAAACTTCGTCACCCTTCCGAGCGAAAGCAATTACGAGATTATCTCGACTAATCCTCATACATTTTATATACTTGGGTCAATGAGTTTTAAACAAATTTATCAGTTTTGTTGCATTAGTAATTTGAGTACAAAAAGTACTCTTTCCTTCCTCTTAGCGACTGCACTTGCCTCATTCATCCTCTTGCGTCCCGCTCATACACAGGCCACCACAATCACTCAAGATCCTCAATTCGTTGTCGTTAATTTCTCTGATACGTTTTATTTTGCAGATTGGGGAGCTGAGGAAGCAAGCTGGGAAGCAAAAGTAAAACCGGATCTTCTCAAAGATATTTTAGAAATGAAAAAAACACTAGGTGTTGGAACGGATAATCGCAAATTGGCTTGGAGTACTTTACTAGAATATACAGATTTTCCAATGGATACTCCTTCTGATAGCTCTCGATACGTCATTCAAGCCAAACGAATTATGGAGCTGGCCGAAGCAGCTGATTTACCGGTGTATTTACCACTCAATGGTTTTCAATGGTGGAATGCCGTCCCCGAACTGTGGAATTATTGGGATCCCGATGGCGATCACACTCCTGGTTGTGAGAATGATAATTACACAAAAATCGTTGGCCATGCAGGTTCCGATCCGATTTATTCCTGCAAGTTTCCGAAGTTGCGAGACCCAGAGTATCGTAAGCAGTTTATTGAAGGGTACAACCCCAATAATAAATGGAATGTGGAATGGCAAAATTGGAATACTCCGATGCACCTCAATTGGCGGAACTGGGGTGGCGGAGGAGTGCAGCTCGCCCCACCGCCTAATCTAATAGATAATCCGCGAGTTGAGGCTAGCTATAACGATTTCCAAACGGCTCGTTTTGAAGCGATTACTGCAGTCATTTCAAATCAATATAAAAAGTGGCTAGATGAAAACAAAGGTTATCTTTTTGCCGGAGTATCGATTGGGAC
The DNA here is from genome assembly GCA_039934415.1 of Patescibacteria group bacterium. Lineage (GTDB taxonomy): Bacteria > Patescibacteriota > Microgenomatia > UBA1400 > PJMF01 > JBDTME01. The sequence continues at coordinate 496,816 of JBDTME010000001.1, read as the reverse complement.
AGAGGTATCTCTCAATGCTTCTGTGACTAAGCAGGACGAATTTATTCCGTATGGATACAGAGCGATTCAAGATTTGATTTGCCCTGAAGAACAACCGACTTGTGGCAAAGAAAAGGAGCTCACTCAAACTGAAATTCATCAGTTGAGAGAACAGGTTGTCAATCAATATTTGACCAATCTTTCTTATCGTGCAGTCAAAGCCGGCCTACCCAAGCAGCGTATCTATACCCATGTGTGGAGTGAGGCAAAATCAGATGAACCTCGCTACGAGAATTACTTCTTGGCCTCGATAAATTATTACGCACGACCCACCTTAAGTTTGTATGGTTACGCTCAAGACCCGCTTACATTACCGTTATTAGCCACAACATTGAAAAACGAAGGAGAACCAAGTTGGGGAGCAAGCGAGTTTAGCACTGACAAAGATGCGCCAAGTTGGAAAAAAGCGATGCACAACACGCTTGATAACACGACAAACTCAGCGCAACTCATTGATATTTACAATTGGAAAGAACATAAGGATACACCTGCAGTTTCAGAAATCAAATCAGCGTTATCTGAAAAGACAGACAGAGCTAAACCAATCAGTGAGATTATTCCTCTTCAAGAAATGGTCTCTATCAATCCAACTAAAATCGAATGGCATCTTGTCCCAGAACAAGATGAAGCTGAAGATGAGCGAGTTGTCATTTTTAATACACGCCAGAATGTGCTGAATCTTGATGAAAAGTCTGATCAAACAATTAGTTTAAAAACTGACGACCGATCGTGGGACACCAGTACCTTACAGCCAGGATTTTATCAGTGGTTCGTGGAGCGGAGTCGAAAACAGAATGACCGAACTTATCTGACTCGCTCAGTGCCGCAACGAATCTACATTGCACGTCCACTTGCTGAGGATACAACACCTTGGTGGGTGAAACAAATTTTGAAAATTGAAATCTATTTTGAAAAGAAGAAATAACCCACACTCAAATCACTTTTAAGATTCGAAGAAACTTTATTTTTAAACACCGTTACTCTTGTTGTTCGGCACCGTCAATCTCATCTTCTTCAATGAATTCAAACCGTTTCATTGCTTGCCTGCATGAGCTAAAAAACAACATCATTCCAATCACTATACTCACCCAGGTTGCCATTGAGTTCTCATAAAAATTAAATATGAACGGAGCCAAGATCAAGACAAAACCTATGATACCCGTCACCAAATCCATCACGAACATGCTTTTTCACCTCCTCCCATCCCACTTTACTTTGTAACGCAGCAATGCACCTCATTTTTATTTCAATCAATTGTAGACTTTTTTTTACACTAGTCCAGACCTAGTGGTGACTAACCTGTGACATGAAGAGTGGTCATTTAAAAGGAGATTTCCTGATTCATTGTTGGCATGGTGATGTCAGTCAGTTGCAGGGCTTCTTTGATTTTCAAAGAAAGTGCCTCTCGAGGTACGTTATCACCGTGGGTCAGAAACACTTTTTTGACATGTTGAATGTGACCTAACCAATCTAACAGTTGGGATTGATCCGCGTGTGAACTCATCGCTTGAGTGTCGGTAACCGTGGCAGTTACATGAACGGAACGTCCTTCGATTCCGACGTCTTTTTTACCATCCAGTAATTCTCTTCCTAATGTTCCAATGCCTTGATATCCGACAATGAGTAGGCGAGTGGACGCAATTGGTAAATAGTGTGCTGCGTGTCTTACTATACGTCCGCCGGTCATCATGCCACTCCCCGCGATAATAACTTTTGGTCCACTCTGTTCTTCGATGGCTTGACTCTGAGCTTGTTTGGCCAATTCCTGATATCCTGGAAATTCAAATGGACTACCTGTTTTAAAATCTTCTCGAATATGTGCGTTAAATAGAGGTCGATAGTTCATGTAGATTCGTGTTGCTTTTTCTGCCATTGGACTATCCAGAAAGACTAGAGTTTGGGGTGAAATCTTTCCATCCCTTTTTAAATGTCTGATGATGTGCAAGATTTCCTGAGTTCTATTCAAAGAAAAGGATGGGATGAGTAGCGTTCCACCTGAAGTTTCTACTGCGTTAATTTCCGATTGGATAGTCTCAGTAGGATCTTGTTTTGGATGAAGACGATCTCCGTACGTAGACTCCATGACTACTGCGTCAGCAGTGTCAATCGTCTCAGTTGCTTCTAGTAGATCTTCGGGAGTGTTGCCCAGATCGCCACTGAAAATAATCTTTCGTATTTCAGAATTAGGCGATTTATCTTCAATTTCTAAACTTGCTGAGCCTAAAATGTGTCCAGCATCTCGAAATGTGATTGTAAAATCACCCATTTGGACTGGTGTGCGGTACTCAACTGTTTTAAATTGCTCAATGGCTCGTTGAGCAAGTTCTTTATCAAACAAAATTGGTTTCTCATCTTCTTTTGCAATCTTGGCTGTGTCTAATAGAGATAGTTCTGTTAAGTCTCTGGTTGATGTTGTCATCCAAATATTACCTTTAAATCCTTTTGGAAGCAGGATGGGAAGACGGCCACAGTGATCAAGATGCGCATGGGTAAGTACCATCCCAACAAGTTTGGAACAATCATATTCATACGGTTCATAATTCAACTGCTCGATCTGTTGTGGTCCTTGAAACATGCCAAGGTCTATCAAGATAGACCGTCCCGATCCCGAAGTGAGTGCATAGGACGAACCAGTAACTGTGCCAGCCGCGCCTAAAAATTTGATGTTCATAGTACTGACTTTACACGAATAAGAGGTTATTATAAATAGTGAAGGAGAAATATATGGCAAAATCAAAAACTGTCACCAAGTCATTATCAAAAGCAAAGTCTAGCAGCCCAGGGATAATGCTCGTTTTCATGTTTCTAATCACTATGCTCGTGAGTGCAGTGGTATTGTATGGGGCTAATAATATGAGTCCTTTGCAAGTTGTGCTAGGAAATCAGAGTCTATCTTTATTTTGGGCATTGGTCTTGAGTTCTGGTGTGATTGCATTGGTTACGACCTTTGTTTTTCCATTCATCAGTGATTTTTCAGCACAGATGAAGCACATGTTGTCTCCGATGGAGATGATGGCCGTTTTTCTGGTGGTGAATTTTGCAACAGTCTGGCTGATGAGTCGTGTTTCTCAAGTATTCGGACTCGGCATTTCATCTTGGTTAGTGGTACTTATCGTTTCAATCGTTTTGGACGTTGTACAAGGTGCAGCCATGATGTTAGTAGAGGGTATGAAGAGCTAACATCAACTTTTTTAGTTCTTCAATATTCATTCCGGTTTTTGCCGAGATAAATATCTTGGTACGATCTGCGTAAAGCGCTTCGATGTTTGATCGTTGTTCCATTGTGATCAAATCTGCTTTATTAAAGACCAAAACAGGAAGGGTCTCGACTCCAAGTTCCGTCAAAATATTTTCAACTACGTTAAATTTACTTTGAAAATAGGGGTCTGCTGCATCGATAACATGCAAAAGTAATTGTGCTTTGAGTGTGATCATCAAAGTCGTTTTGAATGCTTCAATCAGTTGAGGTGGTAAGTCATCAATAAAGCCAATGGTGTCAGAGACCAAGATGCTGGTTTGATGTTCAGCGAGCTTCACTTTTCCTAAGACACTATCGAGTGTTGTAAATAGTGATGGATTCGTTTGTCTTTCTTTTCCCGTTAAGGTGTTGAATAGTGTTGTTTTTCCAGCACTGGTATATCCCACAAGTGCAATGGTTTTGGTTTGTTGTTCTTTTCGTTCTGAAATTTGACGCAATTGATTAATATTGAGGGCTTCAAGTTGTTGTTGAATGTGTTGTTTCTCTTTTTTAATTTTTCGACGTTCAAACTCAATGTTTGTCTCACCTGACCCTTTGGAACCTTGTCCCGCGCCTTGTTTGGATAGCACTGTTCCACCGAGTCCGTAAATCCTGGGTCCGATGTGTTGAATTCGAGCGAGTTGAATTTGTAGCTTAGCTTCAATTGTATTGGCATGAAGATCAAAAATTTTTAATATTAAATCGACACGGTCCCAAACCTGGATTTTGGGATTGATTTCCCAGAGCATCTTTTCCAATCGGAAGAGTTGACTCGATTTGGCTACATTTCCCAACACAACCACATCTATCATTTTTTCTTCAACAACTTGTTTAAGCCACTCCACTTTTCCACCCCCAACATATGTGCTGGGATGGGGAGTAACTCGATGTTGAAAGGTTTTTTCAATGACTTCACCGCCAAGTGTTTCCACTAGCAGTTCAAGTTCAGCCATTTTTTTGGAAGCGATATTAGGATCCAAGTGACTTTGGTGTGGATCGATAACTTGAAGTAGTACGCAACGTAGTTTGGGAGTAGCCATAGGGCTATTCTACTTCCTTACAAGCACAATCCCAAACGGCGTTTGTCTGCCGGGGCCAGCCAGATACTTGCCGTTGACTAAGAAAGCAGTGGAACCGCCGCTATCTAGATTGATAGCAGAATCCATGCCCATGGTTTTCAAAACTCTAGCCACTTCTGCGACGGTTGCTCCTCGAACGACACCAATATATACTGTACTGCCTTTCGCGGCGATGAAGCTTCGAGAGCCGCGACTACCTTTTTTAGGATCACCGTCCCCACCAAAAGCCACCTCACCACCTCTAACAAGTGCTGGTTGACCGGCAATCACAGCGTCAACTCCACCATCTCTTCCAGCGTCAGAGCTGTTTACTAATCTTGCGGAACCGCCACTGAAGATAATGGCTGGCACAGTACTATACACATTATTATCAGAGTTGAAGTAGAACTTGGCTTTATTCATGATCAATGTGTCGTAGGAGTTGGTTTTTCCAGCACAGCTCGGGTAGTCTGCAGGACAGAAATACGGTCCATTGATTCCGGCGAAGCCGCCACTGCGCGCGACGTAGTCAGACAGACTAGAAACTGGACAACCGTCTTTACAATCGCCTGAAGAAGCTGTTTCTACTTGAACACGAGTTGAATTTAAATCTGCAGCCAATATATCTACGACAAACTGTCCGGCATCACTCGTCACAACCTGACGACTATACCCAGATCCAGGAGCAGTATTAGAGTTTTTGAGATCTGTAGGGATAGCACCTGCTGTATTCGACAAAAGGGTTTGGAGCGCGGTGATGTCTTTTGTTAATTTTTGAAGTGTAGTAACTGCACCTTTATAATCCTTCTTGGAAAGCTGTGTCAGTACTGTACTGAACTCTGCTTCTAGTGGTTGGGTTTTTCCACCGTCGCCACGTAACTTCAGAATGTCCTCATATGAGCTCACTGCTGAATGATACGTTTCTTGAATGTTTTTAATTTCGAGCTGCAGTGCATCATTTTTAACGCGTTGATCTTCTGCTTTCAAACTAGCGACCTCAGCACTACTGCTGGCGAGTTGGACGGTTACAGATGCCAGATCTGTAGTAACTGAGTCAAGTTGTTGCGTCAACTGAGTTTTCACTAACTCTGAATTAACTTCTCTAGTAATCACTGACTGGTAGTAGGCATAGGCACCGAAGACGAGGATGCCAATTATCACTACTACTGCAAGTACTCCCAATTGAAGCAAGGCACGAGATGGTTTTATTTTCTTAAATAGTGGAAGGTTGAGTTGTTTCTTTATCATTCAAGTGTAACAAAATTGTAAACACTTTGTTAAGTATAAAAAATAAATATTTGCTACAATCTACTGTACTCTATGAAGAAAAATTTGCTTGTTTTGGTGACGGTTTTGGTGCTCATTTGGCTCTTTTTCCCGTTTGCACTCGTCAAAAGTCAGCCGATGATGGGGTATTCGAGTATTCCTGACTCAGATGCTGATTATCTCGTCTCTTTGAGAATTTCAAAAGGGGAAGGTTTATACTCTAGTTTCAGTATTCTGTATCCACCTGGACGGTTTTTTCTTCAGGCGTTACTTTTCAAGATTTTTACACCTTCTGTTGCTCTCTCGTTTACATCACATATATCTGCGACTTTTGTGTTTTTTCCAGCTGCACTTTTTGTTCTAAGTTTTTACTTTTTTGAACTTATTTTTTCTCAATTTCGAATAAAGAAATACTCTTCTTTAATTTCGTATGTTTTATCCATTGCAGCAATACTCATCTACTTGGATTTTTTCAGATCGGCACAAGAAGTCCATGTCTTGAGTGCACTGTTTTTCATCATTGTTCTCACAGCCAAAAAATTAACGAAAGTGAGGCTATTGAGTTTGGGAGTGTTACTTGGTCTCATTTTTCTATTCCGTTTGGATAGTGGTATTTTATTACTTGATGCTCTGTTCTTTTTACTGATACCACTTATCTTCTTCAAAGAAACACCACAAAAACTTCCATTTTTGAGTGGGTTTGGGTTGGTTTGGGTTCCGACTATTATTGCGATCATGATCAACGGATCGTTGTACAACTTCTTATATGACACTCTTATTCTGGGACTCATCATTCAACCGAAGTTCATGAGTTTACCAATACCGTTCAATGAATTGCGGTTCGTTTGGTTAGCTACACTGCTCTTTGTGATGACTGCAGCAGCGGGAATCATGGTGGAGAGCAAAAAAATGCCTCATTTAGTTCAACGATTGGGGCTACAAATTTTCGCTGTGTTTGTTGTGGTAAGTTATGTCACTGCGCTCGGCCGTTCGGATGAGCCACATCTTTGGTACGGTTTGACTTGGTTTCCTGTATTACTATTGTATACAGTTGTGAGAGTTGGGATTGGGATTCTCAGACGTGAACGCATTTCGATAAAGACATGTGTATTTATTGCGATTGGTTTTTACACTTACGGTCATGTTGTTCTGCAATTGAAATCACCAGCCTTCTTTCTTATCTCAGTTCCCATTATTTTCCTAATTATTCGTCGATATACTCGTTCTGTATTTTCAGTACTTATCGCCGGTACGATTACTGCGCTGATTGTTTTTCATAGTGTCAGCTATTTAAAATTATTGTTTGTTCGCCAAACACTTCCAACCACAAAAGGTTTTCAATACTCATTCGTTACTTCAGAAGGGACGGAAGTGGGAGGAATGTTAATGGGGACTGGGAGCGATGAGCAAGTTTTGCAACAGATTCGAGCCGACATTCCAGCAGAGGAAAAATATCTGTTCATCTTTCCAAAGAATGTAATTCTTAATGAATATTTTCATCTTACGAACCCCACACGGTATATCATTCTGATGAATGAGCGTTCTGATTGGACGGAGCAGCAGGTGATTGACCAACTCAATCAGACGAGAACTAAATACTTTTTGATCTTTCCAGAACCAGCTTTATTGCGCAAAGCTCAGGTGTGGGATTGGATATTAGCCAATACGACAGTTATACACGAGTATCAATTTTCGGGAGAAAAAGCGGAGTTGAGAATAAGAGAATGAAACCTATCAGACTGAGTATATCTGCCGCTTTTTCAATTGAAGTTTGCTCGTACTGAATTGTGACCTTGTCTCCAGCATCTAAACTCATGATCGGTCGAGCGAGCATGTCAAAATGAGTAGGAAACACTTGCTGATCATTCACCATAATTTTCCAAAATGGAAAATAATGAATGTTAATGATAGCGTCACCTGCTTCCATGAAGGAAAGTGATTTTTCGAACGGTGTGTTTTGTATCAGGGTATACTCTGTTGTTGATTGGGTTGGTAAAGCTGGATCAAAACTGAGATCAACCTTTTTTTCATCTGATGATTGCAATGATCGCCAATAGGGGAGGTCGGCTATCGTGACTAAATACTCTGGCATTTTGTACGCTAAATGTTGAGAAAAATATTCATCAGAATTGTACTGTGTTTGATATGTATCGAATGGCATAGTGGGAGTAATAAAGTATTTTCTACCGGAAATAAAAAGAAAGAGCACTATTGTAAATGCAATAATTTTTTGCAATGGAAAATGAAAAGCATGAAAAAGGTATCCAGCAAATACAGCAATGCCAAACAACCCAAACACGATGAACCTCCAGGGAAACTGAAAGAGCGCCATGACTGATGAGAAAAAGTCCCAAATAAATTGAGAAGGATAGAGTGTTAAGAAAAATGCGCCTACAGAAAATACCGCAATGAACAATAATGGTAGATTATTTTGGGAAATCTTTTTTTGACGGAAAATCTTAAAGAGAAATGCACTGAGTCCCAAAGTACCTAGTATGAATTGTAGTTTTCCAATTTTAAAACTCATCTCTGTTGGATCTTCACATCCTGGTACTGAACCACCAAACACCCAACCCTTTGCAGTCCACAACTGCCACGCGCACAGAAAATGAGTTGAGTAAATATACTCTTTGGCGACATGTGTTGCTTGGACAAGTGAGCCCTCTAGAAAAGCTGGAATCAAAAAATAACTATCAATGAGCAATGCTACACCTAATGCTAGAATATTTTTTCTTTTATTTGGAAAAAATAATAGAAAGATGACGGCAGTTGGCACCGCAAATAACATCATCATGTTGTGTGAAGTGAATAATAACGCGAGTAAAAAGGTGGTAGCAATTTGAATACTTCTTTTTTGGGATTGGCTGTTATGAATGATCAAACCTAAGCAAATCGGTAACAAAGCTAAAAACCAACACTCAGCCAGATTACCTCTCACCACAATTTCTGTCGCAAAGTATGTGGAGGTCACGTAGACGCTTGCGCCCAATAGCGGGGCGAGTGCTCTCTTTGAAGCAAATAGTTTACTTAGTAAAAAGTACATGCCAAAGTAAGCACCGAGCATTGAAAATAGGAAGGAAAGCTTTACAGCTGTGATCGAAGAGATGCCTGTTAGGGCGATTAAACTGGTCAACCAATATGCTGTCGGTGCATAAAAATTAAAGACGGGAAATCCAAGGTGGAAAGAGTATTCGGGTGCTAATCTTGGCGGAATGTGCCCAGATTTTAAGTTTCCAACGAAACTCGTCACTCGTCCCACTTGAGTCGGATCTTGAAAACCAAACATTCCACTTTTGAAAGGATTAAGACTTGGAGCTGTGAAGTACAGAATCAAGACACTTCCCATGAGTAGCCAAAGTATTGGTCCTTTTATTCTTAGAGTTGGTGTTTTTTTTATAAACATGTGTTTTAGCAACCAGTGTGATTTTAATGGTACTATATCGGTGAACATGAATTCTTTGCAGTATGAAAAAATATTTATTCCAAGCTGACTTTGTTAGAACCTTTGCTATTTTAGCAGTGATTGGAGTTCATTTAGTCATTCCTATTACTGCACGACCAGATTTTTTTGGTGGGGGGTTATGGTGGCTGACCTTCTTGGTCAATTGTTTATTTCGAATAAGTGTACCGTTATTCATTCTTTTGAGTGGGTATCTGACCTTAGGAAAATCAGTGACAGTGCGTCAGAATCTCAGTCGTGTCACTCGGCGTTTGCTCGTTCCACTTGTAGCGTACTATATTATTTTTACAGTAGTATATGCCTCCATGGCTTGGCTGAGAGCAGAGCCGTTTGATTATTGGGGTATTTTTCACAATTTAAGTAAAAATACGCATTCCAGTTTATATTTTCTAGTCGTGTTACTTTTTATCCAGTTACTCAATCCGTTATGGAACTTGTTGACCGAAGAAAAAAATACCTTAGTACTTCAATATGTTTGTACTTTTTTCTTTATACTAGGTGCGGTCGCCAATATTTTTTATTATTTAAGTTTACGCGAAGGTGAAGTATTTAGTACTTACACGTATTGGTTGATGTGGGTTGGATATTACTTATATGGGTACTGGGTCAAACGGAAACCTGTTCTTCTATCGTCAGCAGAAAAAAAATGGTACAGCTATTTGTTCATTATCGGATACATAGCAACGGTTGCTTTTGGGTATGTAACGCTTTGGCTCTTTCATCATCATGTGAATGAGCTCTTCTATATTGGAGGTCAAACGTATGCTGATGGATATCTGAGTATCAGCGTCATGATGATGTCTGTAAGTGTATTCAATCTTCTGATGCGAAGTGAAGGAATTTTAAAACTCGAAACCTATGATTGGATCAAGAAGCCAGTGGTTTTTTTGGCAGGTTTAGCATTTGCAATGTATCTCAACCATTTACTAGTTATGGATGTATTAAGTAAATTCTTTGGGATCACCCCTGATAGTCCGAGCATGGCGAGTTTGTGGATGTATTTAATAATAGAAACGATTACGGCTTTTGCATTGACCATTCCACTTGCTTACTTAATTCAGAAGACTCCAGTGTTAAAAAAGATTGTTGGCGGATAAGTAATCGCTATTCTTTTTCCAAACGGAATAGTTGAATGCCATCTCCTAATTCCCAATGTTGTCCAATTGCAAATGGTTTAAACGAGGCAACTTCCCACAACATAGAGTTATTTACTTCATTTTCATTAATTCTAGAGACCAAGTACATGACTTTGCTGTTCGAATAATTTTCAAATGAATCAATCGGAACGCCTCTCACATCTAGCATATATCTCAATGGATAAGTTCGAGCATCTCCATCAATTAAAGAGGCTATATTCACGCGTTCTCGATCTTGGGCATCACTAGTAATGATGTCAGTGATTGATTGCATTTTTCGTAAACTCCATCCATCTGTCATAGAGTAACCATGATTGGCAAAAGAAGCATACATGACAGCGTTCAAGCTGACACAAATTATGATTAACATTGCAAGATAACTTATCAGACGAGGAGTAAATTTTAACTGGATAATCCAGGTGGGAATGAGTATGAGTTCTATGACCAAAAGAGGAAGTAGATAGTGTGCTTGAAAATCACCGATTCCAAATTCAAAAAAAAGACTGAATCCAGTAACGTGGAGTAGTAACTGTCGAAGTGTTTTTTCGTGAGAGAGTTTGAGTCTGATGCGTAAAAAAGCATAGATATTCCATGCAAAAATAAGAACTCCTAAAATATTCAAATCTGCCCCAAACCATTTCGTTTGGGATTCAATCCAAGGTACTGTTAGACGTGTAAGCGATCGAACTGATGTCGAATCATGAACCGATGTGAGATATGACCATAAAAGATGAGTATTTAAAAATTGATGTTTAAGTTCAAAAAATATTGTCGGACTTACCCCAATTAAAATACCGAGGAAATAAAAACACACGACCTTCAAATTTTTGGAGAGCTTGAAAAATAAGAGTGTGAAAATGGCGAGCGCGAAAGTGATCGCTAGAAAATGGATCTCTAGGCAGATGCCAACAATTATGCCTAAGAAGAGTGCCAACCCATGTTTTTTACTTCGTTCTGTCGTTTTAAATAATTCAAGTAATACGTAGATGGCTATGATTAAAAACAACGGCAAAAAATGTTGATAGAGTGGCGTGTTGCCTTCGCGGACGAATTCTGGTGAGACTGCAAATAAAGCACTACTGATCAATGCGGTTTTGCGACCGAAGAACTTTTTTGTAAAAAAATAAAGTAAGGCGATCGTGATAACTGATATAAGGACAGCGGTATATGCTCCTGCAATTGGGTCAAATTGTAATAAAAGAAAAAGTGGGACCAGCATGTAGAGATACACAGGTCCTTGGTGGAACTGCGCGATTGAAACCTCAATACCGATAAGAGTGGGTTTCCGTTCAACAATCATTTTTTTGACGGTTGAGAAATCAATGCCTTGATCTCGTCCAAATGTGGTTAATGTTGAAAGATTGTTGAGTCGAAGAAAAAGAGCAATGACCAGAAGGAGGATGAACGGAAGATGATAACTAATTTTTCCTCGAATACTCATCAGAATAGAATAACAGCTTACTTCTCCAAATCCAATTCTTGGTCGATGCGAATTTGCCAAACAAACTCTGGAACGTGTGATACCAAGATCATGGCACCTTCATATTTGTCTAGCGCTTGAGCAATGATAGGTAAATGACGAAAGTTGATGTGATTTGTCGGTTCGTCTAAAATTAGCAAGCCAGGTTTTTGCAAAACTAGTCGAGCAAAAGACACTAATCCTTTTTGACCTTCTGACAAATTTCCAATTCTTGATTTAATTAAATCAGAGTTGATCAAGAATCCTGAAGCAACTGAACGGAGTTCTTCTTCGTGGGTCAAACCTCCAGAGCCAGTGAGTGCTTTGACAAGTGACTCCCGAACGGTGTCATCAAAGTTCAATGTCGAAAAATCTTGTCGATAATATCCAACGGTAACGCCAGAGGAGATGGTTGCTCCTTCCGCAGTGCCAGTTGCTAGGGATTCAATGAGTGTGCTCTTGCCAATTCCGTTTGGTCCAGAAATGAGTAAATGATCATTTTTGCCAACAAAAATATTTGTTTTCTTAGTTACTGTTTGATGATTTTTCATCACCGAGAAAGATGAAATTTTGACTATGGGACTCATGATGTCTCTTTGAGCAGGGATAGTGAACTTGCGGATTGTCTTGTCTTCTTTGCGAACATCTACTTTTTCACTCTCTAATAATTCCGCGCGTTCACGCATTTTTTTAGCGACGAGACGCATCTTGCCACCTTTATGTGCGAAAAAGTTAGCTTTCTCTTTGTTCTCCTGAATGCCTTTGGCTTTACGTGCGTTGAGTTGGTTTTCTTTTTCAATCCGCACTGAGATTTCTTCAACGACGCTGTAGTAGTTGCCTGTATATTGTTCAATTTTGTGAGTAAATGTGTCCAAGTAAAAAACACCTTCGGTGAATGCATTCAAGAAATCAGCATCGTGAGAAATGACTAAACAGGATTTTTTGTAATTAACGAGAAAATGAGTGAGGTGTTCGATTCCAGCAGGATCAAGGTTATTCGTTGGCTCATCGAGCAAGAGTAAATCAGGATTCTGAATTAACGCCGCAGCTAGCAACAAACGAGCTTGTTGACCTCCTGAAAAATCTCTCACTACTTTTTCAAGTGGTGCATGTAGATTGACAATAGTTAGAGCATCACTGATTTTTCGTTTGAGATCATGAGCCTCCAAACCGGAGTATTTTTGAAAAAATGCTTCAATGGTAACTTCACGATCTTCTAAACTAATGACTTGATGAGCAGTCGCTACTTTCAGTGAATTATCGACCGAGATATTGCCACTCTCTGGTTGGATGGCTTTGGTCATTAATTTGAAGATTGTACTCTTGCCAGCCCCATTTTGTCCCATTAAGGCCATTTTCATTCCTTTTCGCATCGAAAAACTTACATCATCCAAAATGGGCTTGTTGTACTCAAAGTTGAAAGAAACATTGCTAAATCGGACAATTACTTCATTTTCTGACATAGACATCACGGAAAACTAGACTATTGATACTGATGTGTGATTTTAGCACAGTTTTGATGATCGAGTGAGTTCTCGCAAGGACCGCACCGATACTCTTGAGTGAGTTTTTCATATGTTCAACTTCATTGATAATTAAAACAATTTTGATGGAAGAATCAAGGAGTTTCTAATTCAATCTCTGAAGCACTATAGTCTAGTGATTCAATTTTTTTTTTGAGTTGTTTTGAATTTACTATTGCGGGATCATATTCAATAATTGTTTTCGCTTTTGCGTAGCTTGTACTGGATTTTAGTACTCCTTTGGTATCTTCCAGCTCGCCGTCGATATTCATGCTGCAGCTACTGCAATGCATGCCGTCAACTTTGAAACTTACTTGAGTACCTTGTGATTCTTTCTTCTTTGAAAAATTAAACATATTAAATGACCTCCAACTCACCTTTGTACATACCCATGCCACAAGTAAATTGATATTTTCCTGGTTTATTTGGTGTGAACATCGCTACTTTAGAATCAGTTGGACCAAGTTGAAAAGAAATATTAAACTCTTTAAAGACAAAAGAGCTCGCACAACTAAAAGTATCTTTGGTTTGGACAGTAAGTTGAACGGGTATGCCAGCCTTGACGGTGATTTTGTTTGGAGTGTATCCATTACTACTTGCGAGTATGTTCACTACTTGGATTCCATTGACTGTCCCGATTGAAGAATTTCTAGTATTTTTCAGTGTGTTATATCGTTCATCCGAAAAGAAGTAAGTAATAGGGTGTGTAATGCTCCCGATCGTTATCGGCGAGTTCAAGACAACTAAAATGCCATTGAAGCTACTGACTGATAAAAGTATCAATGCACCAGCCGCAACCCTTAAGAATTTGGTTTGAAAGGTTTCTGACAACTTCGCAGTCGCGATTCCAATCACCGCAAAGAGAGGAGAAGTTCCCAATACAAACACTCCCAAAATGAGCGCCCCTACAAAAGCATTCCCTGAACTCATTGCAAGAACTTCCATAGATTGGGTGACACCGCAAGGAATAAAGATCGTCATCAGTCCTAATACTGCTGGAGTAAAAAAAGCTTTTCCTTTACTCGTATTTCGAAGCCAGCGCTGTATAAACCGCGGTGGCTGAAACACTAAATAGCGGAAGATAGGATGGACTTCCAGTAAGTTCATTGCCGTTCCAAACATGAACAAGGCAGCTAATCCTTGAAAGATCAGACGGACTGTTAGACTCAACTGCAATTTTGAGCCAAGCCAGCCCAGGAAGAAACCGAGAATGATGTGAGCGACTAATTTTGTTAACAAAAAGAGTACAACTGGCATCCAATCTAATTGGTCAAAAGAACCTGGAAGCAAATTTGTTTTGTGAACAGATTGTTGAGTAGCTAGATATTTCTTTCTCTTTCTAGTTTTGAGTTCTTTCTTGGATACATCTGCCTCGTCGATCTCTGAGTCCTTTTGGTTGGCGATGATACTCGTCAGCAAACCACCTTGAACTGCCAAGCAAGATAAACCGCCTGTCGTGAGTCCTGTAAGAAAAATGATCCAGAAATTCATAAAATCCTTTACAACCTAACTCGTTTGAGTCGTAATGCATTTAATACTACACTCACACTGGAGAAGGCCATCGCGCCACCAGCAATTGCAGGGTTGAGTAATATTCCAAATGTAGGGTAGAGTAAACCTGCTGCAACTGGAATAGTGATGACATTGTAGAAAAAAGCCCAGAACAAATTCTGTTTAATTGTTCGCATCGTCGCTCGTGCCAAAGTGACTGCTTTGGGTAGCTTTGAAATGTGTCCACCCAATAATGTGATCCCTGCAGATTCAATTGCTACATCAGTACCGGTACCCATTGCGACTCCTACATCGGCTGTAGCAAGTGCAGGTGCGTCATTAATGCCATCACCGACCATCGCAACTGTATGACCTTCGCTTTGCAGTTTCTTGATTTCAGCGGCTTTATCTTTTGGTAGCACTTCAGCTATCACTCGATCAATTCCTAGCTGTTGAGCGATGTGTTCAGCTGTCTTTTGATGATCGCCAGTTAGCATCGCTACTTGCAAACCTTGTTTATGTAATTGTTTAATCGCTTCTTTTGCATCATCCTTAATCGTGTCGGCAATGCCGATATAGGCCAGTACTTCTTTGTCGTTCATGAACACGACCGGAGTTTTTCCTTGTGAGGTAAAAGTATTTACGACTGTTTCATCAATTTTGAGGTGTAAGTCTTCAACCAGTTTGAGATTACCAGCAAAATACTGTCTCTTTTTAATTAAACCTTTTAGTCCTTTGCCTTCAATGATTTCAAAATCGTCGACCGGTTGGAGAGAGATTTTTTCTTTTTGAGCTTGCTCAACAACTGCTTGGGCAAGTGGATGTTCAGAATGTTTTTCCAAAGAAGCTAGAAGTTGAAGTACTTCAGTTTGAGAAAGTGTTCCTACTAGTTGGATATCTGTTACCTCAGGTTCACCTTTGGTTAGTGTGCCTGTTTTGTCTAATACCACAGTATCAATTGAGTTGAATTTTTCCAAACTTTCTGCATTTTTAATTAAGATTCCATTTTGTGCAGCTTTTCCTACTCCTACAATAACAGCTGTGGGAGTTGCCAAGCCCATTGCGCAGGGACACGCAATGACTAAGACACCAACAAAACTTACAATTGCCAAGGTCAAGGCTTGTGAGAATGGCATGAATTGCGAACCAACGAGCAACCAAGTCAGAAAGACAACGACAGAAAGCACTAATACGATTGGCACAAAAACAGCTGAGATTTGATCTGCTAACTTTTCAATAGGCGCTTTCGAGCCTTGAGCTTCTTCGACCATAGAAATAATTTGAGATAGAACTGTATCTTTGCCAATTTTAGTGGCTTTTATCTTTAAGGAACCCTGCTTGTTGATGGTTGCACCGATGACAGTATCGCCAGGTACTTTATCAACAGGGATTGATTCTCCAGTGATCATTGATTCATCTAATGAGGACTTACCCTCTGTGATTTCACCATCGACCGGAACTTTTTGGCCGGGTTTGACGATGACGATATCACCTACAATCACTTCATCAATGGCTATTTCCATCTCCTTACCATCAAGTAAGACTGTAGCTTTCTTTGCTTGTAGACCAAGCAGCTTCTCGATTGCTTCTCCAGTTTTTAATTTTGAGCGTGCTTCCAAATACTTGCCAAGAGTAATAAAACCAATCACGACAATCACAACGTCGTAATAGGTGTGTCCCGTATCGATGTACGGTGCAAGCACATTTTCGAATGCAGATAAGATGAAACTATATAAAAAAGCAACTGAAGTGCCAATTCCTACCAAACTATCCATGTTTGCTACGCCATATTTCACAAATCGTTGCACTCCTTTGATGTATGGCAGACCAATCACGAATAAGGTATATGTAGCAAAGACTGGAAGTAGATGATGGAAAAATGTTTTGATCACTTCCGGCATGACTGGCCATAGGCCAAATGGATTAGCACCAATTTCCCATGCCATAACGAATAGACTGACGCCTACAAAGGGGATGACAATTTGAATGTGTTTTTTGAGTTGAGCTAGGTCTTTCAACTTTCTTTCTTTAACAGATTGATCTGAAGTGAGTGGAGTCATCATGTCATGGCCTTCATGGAGTGAGTGATCCATATTTGGAGCCATCTCGTCATGATCAGCATGTTGCATAGTTGACTGATCTCCCATGAGTTCATATCCCAACTTATCGATTTCAGCATTCATTTGTGGTAAACCAACCTTCTGTGGGTCAAAGACGACTTTAGCTTTCTCTGTACCGTAATTTATGGTGCATTCTTCAACGCCATCGATTTTTTCAAGTCTTCGCTTAATCGTACTCGCACAAGAGGCACAGTGCATGCCGGAGACATCAAATGAGTGTGTCTTGTTAGTTGATGGCATATTGCTCCGGCTTCATTATAAATTTTTTTAAACAGCCACTTGCACAAAAATAAAATGTTTGATGATCATGAGTATGACTGAATCCGGCCGTTTTGGGCGAGACACGCATATTACAGACTGGATCATGGACAAGTGGCACTAAATCTTTCATTTTGAGTTCTGCATTTTGTGAGAATTGAGGATTATTTAACTTATCTATTAGGACTTCACGTAATAAATCACTTGCTTTAATGAAGTTGGTACTACTCAGTGAGTAATAAATTTGTTTACCATCTCGCCTAGTGTTAACTATCCCAGACTCCCTCAGAACCATTAAATGTTGGCTGATGTTCGCTTGGGGGA
The DNA here is from genome assembly GCA_039934415.1 of Patescibacteria group bacterium. Taxonomy (GTDB): domain Bacteria; phylum Patescibacteriota; class Microgenomatia; order UBA1400; family PJMF01; genus JBDTME01. The sequence continues at coordinate 479,444 of JBDTME010000001.1, read as the reverse complement.
GATCGAGCATCGTGTGAATATCATTGACTGGTAATTCTTGGTCTCGAAGCAGATGGATAATTTCCAATCGGCGAGGATGAGCGAGCGCTTTTAAAAGTTCAGCGTGTTTTTCAAATAACTCTAAGTACATATTCTAATAATAGAATATGTTAGCGGTGTATGTCAATGACTACATTCAGTATATACTGACTACAATGCTCACTGCTGGTCACGTGTCGGAAATACTTAAAGATTGGGAATTATTGAAGTAGTGAATATTTTTCTCTTGCTTCAAATCTTGTTTCTAACAATTCATTCAAATAAATTAGATAGAGACTATTGCTAGTATATGCTAGCAATCAGTCATTTTTTTACTTTTTTTTTTACATTTTTGTTGACTATTTATTCGAGGATTTTACTTGTTACGAGAAGGTAATAACGAAGAATGCTCTCAAGTGGTGACAGTTGCATTTTGCATTGAAATGCCTATAATCGAGCCCCTTACTATGAACAAATCATTTGGTGAGCAACTTCGAGTAGAGAGAAAAAAAAACGGCTTCACTGTTCAGATGATAGCCAGTGCTTGTGGAACCTCTCGTAGTTATATTACGCTAATTGAAAACGGCAAGCGTTTGCCTGGGAAAAAAGTAATACCTAAAATAGCACTCGCTCTTCACCTCAAGACAGCTGTCGTTTTAAACTGGTATCTAGAAGATATTAGTCACAGAATGAAAAAAGACCTCGAGTTAGTTTGATTTTTTTACTTATTGTTTTTGTTTTTTTCTGACAGATTTTCCCATCTTTACAACGTGGTCGTCATTGATTATAAATAATGTTACAAATAAGTAACTATTTTATAAAACCAATGATAGCCGCCCTTGCTTTTTATTCTTCCACACTGCTATTACTTCTTTAACGCAACAAATCTTACTTTTAGTATGGGCGGCCTGCAACAACAGAACTCCGTCAAGAGTTAGTAAAATCTTAATTAAAGAATGAGAATATGAAAGCTAGTGATGTGCTTGGCAGACTTACTTTAGAATAGTCTGGCAATGAAAAGCACTAACAGTGCGCCTGCTACTGCGACTATAAAGGACATCAAGTTGAATCCGGTGACTCCAACTCCAAAAAACCGTTCACCTAAGAAACCACCGACGACAGAGCCAACGATTCCTAATATGATCGAGCCAACAATCCCTCCTTGGGAACTTGGAGAAATGAAGTTAGCAATGCTACCTGCAATCAATCCAAAAACAATCCAAAAAATAATACTCATATCTTTCTTTCCGCCTATTCTGAAGGCTGTTTCTCACCAGAAAATATTCTGATTAATTTTACCACACCCCAAGCAAGAACTGCGTAGACGATGAGTGCAACGACTGTTGAGGGCTCAAGGATGGCAACTGTTTCAATACCTTGAGTAACTGCTTTCCTGAAAATTCCCTCAAAAGGGAGAATGAAGATTCCTGACACTCCATAAATGAACCCCACAAAGGCACTTGAGATACTTGCCCCCATTAATTTTAGAATCAGCCTGAATGCGAGTAATACCTCGAGTACACCGAACAAAAAATAGATTAAGTATTCAATGGTTTGAAAACTAGTTGCTTCAATTTTCACTGGCGCAACAACAATTGGCTTTACAGCATCGTCTTGGGTAACCACTGTTTCTTTGACAACATCTACCATATTTACTCCTTTTTTAAATTGTATCAGCTGCTGAGTTAATTGTTTCTTTTACTAAATATTATCTAATAGTAACATTATAGTAACATTGTTTTGGCTGATCATTCAAGCAAGAAAAGTTGTACCATACTGTTGTCTTTTTTTTTTAATACTATTTGAGTGGTTTTTTGCAGTTTCTTAAACCCATATAAGTCATGAAGATGAGAACGAAGACTATTATGTAGAAGTACACATGGTAAGGATCTGAGAGGAGCCGCATCAGTGGTGTGTCTTGACGGAAAATAAGATGGAAGAGAACTGAAATGGGCAGAGTCAACCAGAGCCACTCGGTCCAAGATATGTTAAGGTGAATTTTTTTAAATAATTTTGTTAAAAGGGGTGCGACCAGAAAAACACCAGCATATGCAAGTGCTGTATCAAAAAGAGGGAAAGGGCCAAGTCTGTACTGTCGTAAAAATGCGAGATAATCCATAACCGTACTATACTCTGTTTATGACTAAACGCTTCTACATCATTCGACATGGGGAAAAGTTGAGAATCCCTGGTGATCCCCCCTTATCGCAAACAGGGAATAGACAAGCACTGTTGGCAGCAAAATATTTAAAATCAATCCCGATTTCCAAGATTGTAGCGAGTCCATTGCTGAGAACTCAACAAACTGCAATGCACATAGCAGATCTTTTGGGTTTGAAAGTTGAAACAAACGAACTTCTGAAAGAACGGATGAATTGGGGAAGCGATCCAGCACAAACTTTTCCTAATTTTTTAAAAGAATGGAGAAGAGGTTCTCATGATAGAGAATGGCAGCCACCGACTGGCGATTCTTCCCTAAGATCAGGAGAACGTTTGGAAAAAATCATAAGGGAGTACTTACAAAGCGAACACGAACATATAGTATTGGTGACACATGGTGGCATCACTACTGATTTTTTGAGAAATCAAGACTTTGATGTGACCTTGGACGTGAATATAAAAGAATGTTCTATTACAATTATTGAAGCTGATCTTAGTGTCGGAAAAACAAGGTTAATAGCACTTGCAAGCATCGATCATTTGAAGGAGTGATGAAATTTATGTCAGAACAGCAAAAAATGTCTCAGGTAATGGAATTTCCATACAATTCAGATGAAGTGAATTATCAGGTGATGTAGACTTTTCTTGTGTAATGGATACGTGTTCATTATCCAGATAACAGTACTTGAAGTATACTTGACGGTATTACAAGAGGAGATACTTTATGAAAACAATGACATGTAAACAAATGGGTGGTCCATGTGATTTAGCATTCCATGGGAATACGGGTGATGACGTCATAAAAGCACAAGATGCTCATTTGAAAGAAATGGTTGCAAAAGGTGATGCAACGCACGAAAGTGCATTGAAAGACATGCAGGGGAGATGGAAAAATCCGATCAAAGGGATGGGATGGTACATGAAAACCAAAAAGGCTTTTGCTGGTCTCCCTGAGGACTAATGTTCACACTCTAAGTTTTTAACAATGATTAGCGCACTGCTTTTTCTAGGAGTGCGCTAATTTTTTTTTCTTCAGCATCACCTAATTTCTTGAGTGCGAATGAAGTTGGCCACATATCGCCTTCATCGAGCTTGGCAGTATCACTAAAACCCAATGTTGAGTATCGCGCTTTGAACTTTTCAGCACTTTGGAAGAAGCAAACAACCTTTTCATCTTTAGCATATGCTGGCATTCCATACCAAGTTTTTGGCCACAGTGTTGGGGCATTCTTTTTAATGAGAGCATGGAGTCGTTTGGCCATACTGCGATCTGCTGCAGACATCTCATCAATCGCTTTGAGTAGGGCGGCTTCTCCCTGAGCTTTGTTTTTATCAGCTTTAGCCTCGGCTAGTAATTCTTTGGCACGGGCTTTCATAGCAGATCGTTCTTCTTCTGAGAATCCTTCAAATTTTTTGTTGGTGATTGCTGCCATAGGGGTCTCCTTACTTTATGTTACTCAAGAGTTCTTCTATTTCTCCACCATTCCATTTCTTGAGTTCGTTTCCTTGAGCATCAATTTGGACATAGGTGTGTTGATAGGTGACGGCATACTTTTTCGCTAAATCTTTTTCTGTTTGATCAGTATCTGAGTCATTATAATTTACACGAATAAGTTTCACGTCCTGAGGAATGAGTTGTTCATTTTTAATAAAACTCTCATTTGCTGGTTTACACGTTGGACACCAATTCGCATAGAAAAAGAGCACCCTTCTACTATTTGAAGCATCTGCTAACACTTCTGGTGTGAATGGTTCATATCGACCATCAGTTTTCATTTTGACTTTTTCACTACTCGAAGATTCTGGTTCACCAGGGACATTTTCACTTCTCATTTCAACTTTTGCCGGAGTTGTTTGTGAACAACCTGCTAGTACAAATATCGCACACCCAAAGATTGCCATTGGCAATAATTTATATTTTTTCATACGCTTCCTTTCCATTTAGACATTGTTTCCTAACATCTTGAACAACATTCAACTTCAATGTCTTAAGGTTTAAAAATAAATGACGAAGAAGTAACAAGAAATATACCGACCATGTTCAGCACAAAAGATAGCAGTACAAATTGATACGTTTTAAGCTTCGAAATCCCCATTAGGCTAACGCCGAGTTCATCAGGTAGAGGTGAAGCGATAATAAGAGCACCAACGACTGGGAGCGACCAACTAAAATATTTTGTGCGCAATACCTTCTTAAATTGGTGTTTTCTATCAAAAATGTTATAAAGCAGTTTAATTTCGGTTGTTAAGTCATCTTTCACAAAACGAAAAATGACAAAATCACCCAATACTGCTCCAAAACCAGCTATCAGGCCAAGCTCAATCGGCGACAACGTCTCAGCAAGTACCAGCAAGATGATTGCACCTGTTGCGACGGTAAAAGTTGAGACAAATAATAAACCAGCAAAAAAAGCCCCTATATATCCCAAGTTACCCAGATGCATTAAGAAAGAGTGTAAAGTCTCATTTCGTAGAACAAAGAAAGCAATTAACAGTGAGATGAGTAAAAAAGTGAGATTTTTATATTTCCAATGACCAAAACGACTCATGAGTAAAAGTATAGCAGAGCTTCGAGGATCTCGTTGAGTAATAAATAAGTTCAATAGTCTTTTTGAGTCAAAAACCACTGTAAGGTAAAAAACGAGGATAGCGTTTCGAACTATTTTAGAGACAAAACAGATGACACTGACAGCTCAGGAATGTCAATTTCTGTTTGCGTGGGTTGTTTAAAGTTAATTTGATATGAATGTGTGAAGTCGCCGTGTTCGGAGCGAATTCCGATTAGTAATCCACGAAATAAACAATGCTTAAATTTCCATTCCAAAGTTGTTTTTTTAACATCAAAAACTGGCTCCGCCTTTGCTACCACCATATGGGGGATATATGGGTCAACCCAAGGGGAGCCCCATTTTCTAAAGCTCTCATCTTCCTTTTCTGAAAAAGCATGATTATTTTCATCTTCTATATATTTCTCTTTAAAATCACCTTCTCTAAGGTTATTGATATCGATCAATACCGCTTGATGAAAGACTTTGAGCGTATCATTTAATTCTCCCCAAATTGCCACAAAATGATTGGTTTGTTCTATCATTCCCCAATCCATTTGAAAGGGGATCATATCAGCCGAAATTTTTTCTAATCTGTCTAACGCGAGTGGGATGTTTTTACTGGGAAGCACTGTTTCATATAATCTCACATAGGGAGGATGAGTCACTTTGTTCAGTATAAATTTGAGTTTATTGGGATTGTTTTTTGCAATCTGATCACAGAGTGCAATAGCTGATGCTTCTTGGTTAGCCGCTAATAATAGACCACAGCTGAAGATCACGCTTTCGTTATTAGAAGAAAAAACAGGACTAAAATCAACCATGAAGGCAGTATACGCCGCTTGGCGTAGATTAAAAAGAAAATGAGCGTTATATTTAAAATAGATACCTTGTATTATTAAAAGATTGCACTAAAAAACAGTTAACGTTGCTGTGAAAATTAAAGAACCAATTGCGAATACAATCAAAAGGTCGATAGCAAAGTCAATAACTTTTCGTATATTAGTGGTAATATCTGATTTTTTAGTCGTGTATCTGCTGACCCATCGGTTCACAGTGGCAATAGCATTGATTATATTGACCAATCTATTCAGTAGCGTAATTTACTTTTTTCACGAGCGAGTTTGGAAACATATTCGTTGGGGATAGAACTCATTCTCAGATAAAAGAGTACTCGCACAATATCTTATACAGATGACGAATTATGAATTTCGGAATGCATCATATTAAAAAAAAGAGATCTGTAAAGACTTTTTGGTTAAAAAAAAGTGTTTCTCAAGCGTATGGCTATTTTATATATGTTGTTGCGTTCATGGCTATCGTTGTAAATATTCCGCAACTCATCACTGTGTGGGTTTCGAAAGATAGTTCCGGTCTTTCAGTTACCTCTTGGGTTGGTTTTTCCATCATATCTTTTGCTTGGTTTGTATATGGTGTGCTGAATGGTGAAAAGCCGATTATACTAACAAATTTTTGTTTAGTATTAGTGCAGGTACTCATTGTACTTGGCGCAGTAGTCAATAGAGGTTACTTTTTTTAACTTGACTTTGGTTATCTTCCAACAATAATTAAAACATCGACTTCTGGCTTGGTTTCACTATCTGGTAATTCAGTGACGATTTCGCCATTAACAACCTTGGCAATTTGATCTATTATCTTTGGATTTTTCCAAGATAAATTAATAACTACATGGCTAAGGTTGGTTCTTCGTCACTCAGTAACTCCATAAAACTACTAAAAAACTACTAATAACAGTTGTAATTGAGTTGACTTCCTCGTGAACAATTATTTCAGGATTCCTTCTTTCTCTACTTCCACCTTTTTAGCTGAGGAATAAAAGACTCTGCTAAAGTTTTTGCTTTGTCTTCATCGAGATGAAGTTCTTCTACCATATTTTTAACAGACATTCGAATCATGTCTGGAATTGTTAATTCAGGGTGAGTGAATTTGCCAAGTTGAAAACAGAATTTACAATACTCCTGAGTAAGTGATCCGTTAGCATTTGTACCAAAAAACCCTTCACCCAAAGGCATTCCACAACTTTGACAACGAATTTTTTCTGTCATATTCCTACCGTAATATTTTTTCCATTGTTTTGCCTTTTGCCAGCTCATCGATCAACTTGTCCAAGTAGCGAATCTCCTGCATTATTGGCTCTTTTAATTAGTACGCACCTGCACGTTCAAGCGTCCGAATATTTCTGTAAGTGTCTGTTTCCCCTCATTAGTAAATTGACTATTCTGTAGAGGAAATAAGTCAGAACCTTTACCAAGTGATATATATTTTGTCTCTGGTTTGTCGTCATACTCATTTTTGGCTGTAAACTCAAGGTACGAACCTTTTTCCGGTTTAGTGTATCCGTGACCTTCCAGTGAGGTGGTAAAGGCGACAGGGGAGGCATCTTGTTCAAGCTGCTCTAACAGAAGTCCCAGACGCCCTAATAGAGAGTGATGATCTTGTTTTCCATTTTGTGTGTTTTTCAGCAGCATATATACACGGGTGCTACCATCAGTCTGCCGCAGACTGACAATGGGAAATCTTGTAGTCTCGTGGTATTCAGCAGAATCCCAAATAAAATCGTAAAAATCCTGGGAATTAGAAAAAGGGAAACCGTTAGTAATATCTATATATTCTTGTGCTCGTAATGTCTCAAATCGATTTCCAGTGGGTGGAGTTTCAGCATTTTTATCCATAAGTCTCTGTTTTTCTTGCAATTGGCTTTATTCTGCTCTGAACTCTCATAAACCACAATAGTACAGTAGTTATTCAGTGTAACAAGAGACTTGATCACTTTATAAGTGGGAAAAGGACCAGTCTCGTTCACATTATATTTTGGGGAAATTTAGTAGTTGAGAAGAATATATAAACTTTGTGTTCAGATTCATACTAGCTGTACAAACTGTGAGTGTGTTTTAATTGAGTAAAGCTTACATATTTATTAAAAGGATATATGGCAACAACAAAAAATTTCCCACAGATTTCTGGCATGACTTTAGTCATTTCAACTTTGGTTTTATTCGTCACAAACGTGGCAGTATTATTTATCGCACAATCACTTTTTCCTAAAGCAATTGTTCTAGGGACACATGCACTAAGTTACTGGTGGGCGGTTGGGATGAGTATGAGTAAACTTGCTGTCATTGGAGCGATTGTGATGCCATTTGTGAGTAAGTATGAGGCTGCACGTCAAAGAATTTTCTCACCTATCGAGTGGTCAGTACTTTACCTTGTCGTGAATGTAGCAACGCTGTGGGTCATTTCTCGCTTTTCGGAACAGTTTGGTTTAGGTGTTAGCTCATGGATGGTGATAGTCGGACTGGCTGTTGTTCTGGATGTTGCCCAGGGGATGGTAATGATGGTTTATGGCAAGATGCTGAGTTAATCACAACACTACCTGATTCTGGACGGAGCTGTTTTTGTAACTTTGTATATAATACTTGTCCTTTCGGAAGTTGTTTCTTCAACTTTAATTCTTTCAAGTTTTATATTATCTGTGTCGATATTTTCAAATAGCTTTTTTCCTTTTCCTAGGATGACGGGCATAAAATCTAATGCTAGTTCATCGCATAACCCTGAATTGAGGCACTGTTGAATCGTGCTTGCACCTATCACCTGAACATCTTTACCGTTTGCCGCTTTCCGTGCTTGAGCGATTGCACTTTCAATACCGTCAGTCACAAAAGTAAGACTGAGTTTATCGTTTCCTTGGGGATACTTTGTAGGTGGTGTATGTGTCAGGACAAAAATAGGAGTTTGAAATTCGTAATCATCGTTGACCCAAGTAAAAGGGTCTGCCATTTTGTAAACACCTTTACCCATAATCACAGCCCCTGTGTCTTTAATCATTTCCTTAAACGATGGAACATCATGAAGTTCACTAAAATCTGAATACAATTTTTCGACGCTCCCATCAGCGTCGTTGATAAATCCGTCCAGAGATATAGCCATACCAGCGATTATTTTTCCCATAAATGAATTATAACCTTCTTATTTACTTGGCTTGCTGTAGTAGAAGTATCCAATCAGAACTAGGGTAGTTGCCATCAAACCAAGTATATTTGGTATTACTATTGGAAAACTTCTAATTTCTAAGCCGTAAAATATCCAAACGATTGAACCAAATTCTACGATAAGGTATGTAGTGAGTGAAATATCTTTAGCACTTTTTCTTTTAAAAATTTTTAAAGCTTGAGGAAGATTGGATAGACCGAGAAAGATTCCAACCGAAGTAGCTAAAAATGCAAGTGGTGTCATCACATTACTATAACATTTTGCCACGTTGTAAAAGAAGTGAGAAACTGTTCTATTTGACCGAAGCCATCAGTTTTCTTATAATTGGATCTAGTAAGAAAACAAGGGAGAAACAGAATATGAATATATTAATTTGGATACTTAGAATTGCACTTGGATTCTGGAATATCGCTGGTGGACTTTACATGATGAGTAATTATGAAAGCCTTGCGAACAACTGGGCATTGAACACCTTGCCATCTTTTTTTTGGATTATTCTTGGAATACTGCAAATTATATTTTCAATAGGTTTAATTCTTCCCGATAAAATCAAGCTACTTCCTAATCAAACCGTTATTTCTGCTATTGGCTTGTCAATAATTTCATTCATGGGAATAGGTTTGTACTTGGCTTACTCAGGGGTAGGTATGCTTTGGGCAGTTATACCTGCTGGTCTAGCAGCATATGTTGCGTATAAAAAGCTGAGATAGCGACTATAAGAAGTAAACAGAGAAAACTTGAACCTGTCAGGAACTGTAATTTGACGCATATCAACATTTAACATTATTAATTTTTGTCTAGAAGAGATACTCAAAGTTTTTAAATTTAAGAAATCAAAGAATTACTTCTCTTGCAAAAGAGAAATGATGTTATGTGATGGATCTTGGAACCAAGCAATATTTGGCCCCATACCAACGCTTAAGCCTCGCAGAACACCTTTTTCATCTTGTGGCATCTCTTTGCTATTATAGTGTTCAAACTTGACACCCTTAGCTGCTAATCCATCTATGCTTTCATCAATATTCTTGATAATTAAATTTAAAATGGTGAACTCCGCTGGCTGATGATTCTTTTTTTCATATATGAAAACCGTAGCACCTCCTGGCAAGTGGAGTTGCAAGCCCATTTTATCCTCTTCAATCTTCAAACCCAATATGTCGTTATAGAAAGTTTTTGTCTTTGCTAAATCTAATACAGAAAACCCGCTAAAGGCTGCTATTGGCTGGAACATATATTTCCCTTTTTTATAGTTGTGTATAACTAGTATATCAATGATCCAAGTTTCTGAGACTATGTGTAGTTTACTCTAAGTCAAACATTTGAAAAAATAACTTGCTCTCCTCTTGGACTAGTTACGGAACGGGTATGAAGATCACTTACTTGAAATTTACAAGTATGATGTAACTACTTTTACTCAAGGATGACACGACTTCTAATTTATTCAGAAAATCTAGATCGTTATACTAAAATGAGTTAAACGTTTAGTACGCTTTCTTTGCGCCGTCTTTTACTGCTTTTTCAGCATTGTCTTTAGACATCATTGCACAAACAGTTGTTCCACACTTCTCATGCGTTCCTTTAGCCATGAAACCACCTTTTATAGTTTGATGAATCGCTACTCCGGTCAATTCAACGCCTTTTTCCTTACATTTAACGCAATATCCTGTAATCATATCTACTCCCATTAAATTAATTGAATAATAATGCTATATAGCGTACTCCATACCTTGAATTTAAAAAAGTACGAACTTGTATACATCTCAAGGCTTCCAATGAAAGATCACCCAAACTCTACTGTAGTAATAGCTTTATTCGCCAGCTTTTCTAATTGTTTCAAGATCAAGTTTTTTCATTGGCATAAATGCAGCAGTTACTGCTTCTGCCTTTTCAGGATTACGCATCAGTTCATCTAAGATTCTTGGTGTTACTTGCCAGGTTATACCAAATTTATCTGTACACCATCCGCATTGCTCTGCTTCAGGAACAGCCGAAAGCTTTTCCCAGAAGTAATCAATCTCTTCTTGTGTCTCACACTCTATAATATAAGAAGTTGATCCATTGAGCTTGTATTGTTCCATAGGACCACCGTTAAGAAACATAAAACTAATTCCATCAAGTTCGCATTCGCCTGTCAGTACGGAACCTTCAGACATTGCAAACGGAGCTTCTTCAGATGGCTTAGGAGTTTTTGTGATATCTCCAAGTTTTGCTTCGTGATCTCCTGGAGCCGAATTAAAAGTCTCGATGTAGTATTTTACTGCCTCGTCTCCGTTGTTGTTGACAAACCAGATGCATGTAATTAGTTTACTCATTCTATTCTCCTATTTAATTTTATAGACAAATTTTACTACAAAAAACGTTTGAGGTTCAAGCATTCTGAGTCGAATTAGGCATGGATAAGACTTCATATCAATTTTTTGCTAAAATTTACTTATTATTATTGATAATAAGGATTCATTATGAAGAACCCAGTAAGTTGGTTTGAACTCCCAGCCCTAGATTTAGCTAGAGCAAAAAAGTTTTATGAAGAAGTTTTTGGTTTTGAAATGACACCTGAAACTAATGCAGGGTATGAGATGCTCTCATTCCCTATGCAAAGAGGTGGTATTGGAGCAACTGGTGGATTAATGAAGGGGTTTGGATATAAACCAAGTCTTACAGGTACGACCGTTTATCTTGATACGAATATGATTGATGAAATGGAAAAAAAGATTGTAATTGCTGGTGGAAAAATTCACGTACCTAAAAAAGATATAGGAGAATATGGTTATATCTCTATATTTGAAGACAGTGAAGGTAATCGCGTCGGACTATATCAAAGAAAATAGTATTTTTTGGTTTTAAGTTTTGAACCTTTTTAGACGGCTCCCCGTATGGGACTTTATCCGAAAGATTACTCAGTAATAGATAGTTCTAATAAGCCTCCATTATTCTCGAGCATCAGGTCTTTTATACCTAGCTCTTTTAAGATTACCCAGCGTGAAATCTGACAAATGTGGCTATGATATTCCCAGCCCTCATCCATATGAGAGTAATATAGGCCACCGAACTTATCATCAGGTAAGCTTCCCATTTTAACGTGGGCAATATCCCAGTTGTTCCGAATGTGAACAAAGTCAGATATCATTTGGAGTTGATCATCTTTCATAGAAGATAAACCTGTTCCAAGTGAAAACTTGTAAGCATCTTGCAATGATTTTGGCTCACGAAACTTTGAAGGAATATCAGACTCTTTTACATTCGACCTATTGATGTAGTATTCAATAATTTTAAAGAATGCTAAGTAGCTTTCATCAACTAGCATGAGTTGATCTAAATCAACGCCTTTCCTCCAATAATTTACTAATTTTAAATGAATATTTTTGTACGATTTTTTCTTGCTAAAAAAATCCAACAAATAGCGTAATATTCTTATACGATCTTCAGAAAGGTTTATGGTAACCCCCTCATCGATTCTCTTCGGAACCTCTTCCCCAAGTGAGCTCGCATTACATATTGGTCTAATAGACCTTGTTAGAGTTCTTGCTTCATGTATTGATGTGACTCTTTTTGAATTAGTTTTTTGATAGACAAGTATTTTTGGATCAGTGGAAATAACTATTGATGTATTCACTTCTTGATTAACAATCATAGTTAAACAGTCAATCAGAAGCGCCAAATTCAACTTTGTAGTTTTTCTCACAAGATCGAAAGGATCTGAAATAGAACCCGCATTGTATTCAGCTTCTGCAAATGCTTCGACCTGATTATTCGACCAAGAAAATAACCACTTTCCAATTTTTCCCTCAGTAATACTAATATTCGACTTAGTTGTCTTGAGAGTTATTTTTATTAGGTGCCCCATATCAGCTCACCAGCCCTTTCACTCTTATTGCATTTATTCTTTCTTTTATCCTGAAAGGGTGTTCTTGAACTGAAAAAACTAATTTCTCAATTTCGTTTAATGTTTTTTCATCAAATTCTTGATATCTAAAAGCCAACAACAAATCTATAAGTCTTAGCATGTCACTGAAACCGTGGGCCTTGTCGTTTAGTAGATCTTTTTTTGCAATTATTAGTCCGTCTTTGAGAAAACCACATAAGAAAAGAACAAAGATAATTAAGTATGCTACGTCTCTGTACTCACTTTTCCGATCAATACGATCAAGCAATGCTTGAATGAAAACTTTTTTCTGGGCCTTGTTTGCATTTTTATATAAGTTAAGTAGAGCAGTCGCATGTTCGGATCGCACATGCTCTTCTGATGAGGTCTGAAAGAGAAATTGAATCGTACTACCTGCTTGAGTCCATTCAATAGTTCCTCTTGGCCAATCAACCGTACCTAGTCCACCTTCTCTACGACCTCTTACTTTATATTGTTGGATCTCGTTTTTGAGAACAGATACCAACTTTCTTTCAGTTTCGTTTGTGATTTTTGATGAGTCTTCAACAGTCAGTTTCTCTTGTTTTACTGCATTTACTTTTATCGGATAAATATCTACATTTCTTACTTTATGTAAACGCCCAATTGAGTCCTGAAAATTTATATCTGCCTTTAAAATTTCGTATTCTGACTTTACATTATTATCATCTATCACGAAATCAGCATGGACCTCCGTAGTATATCCACTTGGAATTACATACGAACCATACATATTGGCTTCGGGATCCTTAATTAGTGCATGGCCTTTCACTTTCTGCGGTCTAATGAGAAAGGCATTTAAAGCTGTAATATTGTAAGGTAAAGTATTAGTAAAGCTCCAGCGTGTGTGAACAAAAATAACAGGTTCATCACCTTGCTTTCCTCTGTCCCATGTATGTGTGCCCCACCTAGACTCAATGATTCCCAATTTAATTCTTTTCCACCTGATCTCAAATGGGAGCTTATCAATAACCCATTTCAAAAATAAAGTGAGTGGTTTAAACACAAACTTTATAATTTCTATAGCAATACTTGCGATCGTTCCAGCATCCATTATTGGTATATTTCTACAAACTCACCTTCGTTCAAAGTAATAATTGGCTTTGAGTTAGACAAAAGATTGAGTTTGAAATCTTTCTTCTTTTCTACATTCCAATGACAGAGTACTTGAATTGGTAATAAACCCACCCCAGCATGAACCGACTCATCGTCCTGGCTATCAAAGGGCAATACATACTGGTTAGAAGCTAAAAATGCTCCCATAGAGCTGCCTGCATAGATTTTTCCATTCAGTGAACTCCTTAGATTGCTCAGCTCACTGTAATATGGTTCTAAAAGTTCAGCATCACCACCAGCCACATAAAGCACATCAGAATCCCTAGGCTTCTCAAATAGATCCTTACTGTTTTCAGCGACCTGGAAAGATACTTTTTTATCTGAATTTTTGAGAATCCTGCTTTGATCTCTTTCTATCAATGTTTGCCACTCGTGCTGATTCCTTGACCAGTAACACAAGAGAACCTTTACCTCAGGTTTATCGACCAATTTAGTAAACTGAGAAAAAAAGAGGTCGTTACCTGCCAGATCTTTTGAAGTTCCTCCACCATGGAGTAAATAAGTTGTCATAGTTAATCCGTACTTTATTTTTTAATACCCACAAGTTCAAGGATAGGCTTAAGTAGAAATTTAAGTGTTAGTCCATTCTCAAAGTTAAGCTTTAAGTGGGAAAACTCATCCCTGTGCATCGAGCTTGTATCCCATTTAATGTTTGGATATTGCTGCATATACTCCTCGAAAGGTTTGCTTGTAACAAATTCTGCGTGTTGAAAAGACGACTCACATTGTTGGCCTCTTCGAGGTTCAATGAGTTCCAGAGCAGGGATCGAATACTCTTTGTATTGGATAGGCTCACTCAAGTTGAAAACTGCGACACGCCTTTCCCCGATAATCTCTTCACTCATTAGCTCACCTAAGGCTGAAAATTCAGGTAGTAGCCTCTCATAGTCTTCTGATGATGAGGCTTGATAAGCAACGTGATCTAGAGGAAGTCTAGCAATATCAAGACCAGCTTTGTGTATCTGTTCGAAAAATGAGTCAAGGAATGACGAGTAATTCATATTAGTCTTTCTTCAAAATAAACTTATTGATAGCAACCGCTAGGCCATCATCATCGACATGAGGGGCAATCCAATCAGCTTGTTCTTTTAACTCATCAGCACCATTTCCCATCGCCACTTTCCAACCTGCGAGTTCAAAGAGAGGGAGATCATTCCCTCCGTCACCAGCCACCATTATTTGGTCTAGATCAACATTTAGTCTAGAGAGCAAGGATTGCAAGGCGTGTTTCTTTGTCGCTAGTTCATGGCTGATGTGAATATCAAATGTCCCGTCTTTCCACGACGAAACGGCATGAGCCGTGACGGATTTAAATCCCTTGACAACCGAAATGATCTTTTGAGCATCCTGTTTTGTGGTAGAAAAAATACAAGCCAAAGCAATAGCCTCATCAGTTCGATATTCTTCAATTGGAACTCTATCGAGCCTCTTCTCATCAGCGACATCATACTGGCGAAATTCTTTAAGTTTAAAGAATAGCTCTTGAAGCACTAACTGATCTATCTCTTGTTTCCAGACATATTCATTTGTTTTTCTTGAATATAAGTGGGTACCACCATTCACAATACATAAATCATCAATATCCAATGCATCTAGGATATCTTCGCATAAAGAGTATGGTCTACCTGTGGCAATCGAAACGTGGCAGACTTTCTTAGCTTTAGCAACAGCGTCAATCACTGCTTGAGAAGGCATACCATCTGGCCTTTTGGGAATGGCGGTGCCATCTAGATCAAAAACGAGAGCTTTAAATTTCATATGTTTTTACTTTTTTGCAAAGATAACTACCCACTCCTGATCTCGAGAGTTAGTACCTCGATTCTTACCATTGAAGTCATAACTACCTAATAGTTCAAAGCCTGCATCCTTTACCAGTTTCTCCATTTCTTCTACGGTGAAAAAGGTAAACATTCTTGTCATCGTTTCATCAAAAGGAACTGGCTGAGTGCCTTCACCTTCACCCTCTTTTGTCTGAATAAATAATGCTCCGTTAGGCTTGAGGATCCGATAAAAATCTTTCAGTACTTTAGGAATGTCATTTCGATCAATATGAAGCAAAGCTGCTTTACACCAAACTCCGTCAAATTTTGCGTCAGGCAGTGTGATTTCAGTTAAGCTCATTTGTTGAGTTGGAACTTCGGGGTGTATTTTCTTTGCTTCACCCAGGAGCCCATCTGAGAGATCAATACCCAGTGCTTTATAGCCCTTACTAATGAAGTACGCTGCATCTCTAGCTGATCCACATCCAGCATCAAGAATATAACCACCTTTTGGTACTCCTTCTATGAACTTATCCAGTTCAGTCGTATCCAACTTCTTTTCAAAGTGTTGAATGAACTGAGGTGCAAACTTGTTGTATGTTTGAATGGTTGAGGCAAATTTATCTGTCATAACTGCTCCTCAATAAGAGTATTGATTGACGCCCAGTCTCTCTTCGAATGGCCCTTTTCCATCGCCTTTTTATACTCGCTCAATACACCATCAAGTAAACAGACATCTAAATTTTTAGCTAATTTCTTAGCATAAGTCAGGTCCTTAGAAATCCATTCAATGGAAAAGGTTATGGGGTTTGGTTCTTCAAAGTAAGTTTTTTGGGCAATTCCAGTGATTGTTCCTCCTGGTCTATCAACTAAAGCTTCACTAACTTTCTTTAGGTCCATGTCATAGGCTTTAGCGATTTTCATCGCCTGTCCAAATCCAATGATGTGAACAGCTTGCAGGAAGTTGAGAATCAGTTTATATCTCATGCCATGACCTGCTGGTCCAAAGTGGAAAATCTTTTTTGCTACCGCTTGTAAGACTGGTTCAATTTGTTGAAGTGTTGCTTCATCTCCACCACATAATACAGTCAAGCTACCTGTTTCCGCTCCAACTCGTCCACCAGTTAGGGCAATGTCCATGAAAGTAAATTTTTGATTTTTGCATTTTGCAACAAGTTCATCCACCCACTCTACAGAGAGAGTTGCGCTAGCAATGAGTACTTTATCAGTACTAGCTCCAGCAAGAATACCTTTTTCTCCCATCCACACCTCTTTTGAAGATTCGTCATTGGCAGTAATTTCAAATATAACGTCTGCTTTTTGAGCAACTTCAGCAGGCGTTGAGCAAACAACAGCACCTTGTTTACTGAATTCGTCACAAACTGACTGAGTTCTGTTCCAGATAAAAAGAGTGAAACCTTTCTTGATAAAGTTATTAGCCATCCCTCTGCCCATAATTCCTAAGCCAACAATACCTACTTTCAAGTTTTGGTTATTCATTTTAGCCCCTCCAAATCTGCCATTAGTTTTTCACTGATATCAATTTCATCTCTTTCGAGGTTACTTTTTCGCTTATAGTAAGATTGCTCCCCTGGGAAGAAGACCTCATTAAAGCCTTTTGCTTTAGGTGTAGACTTTAACTCTTGAATAGCTGCTTCGACATCATTCTTAAAATCACTCAGGTCCCTAAAGAAAGCAGGGTTAATCAAGATGTAAAATGAACCCCAGCCGCCCTCAACAGCACCTCCAACTCTAGAGTTACTCAACGCTCCACTTAGAAGTTCTACTATAAATGCCAAACCAGAACCTTTATGACCAGCTATGGGAAGAATACCCCCTTCCATGGCTTTAGCAGGGTCAACAGTTACATTCCCCTCCGAATCAATTGCTACACCTTCTTTAATTGATCGACCTTCAGTTTTTGCAACCATTAACTCACCCCAAGTTGATTGAGACGAAGCCATATCTAAAATAACTGGAATTTGTTGGGTGGGTACAGATATAGTAATAGGATTTGTACCCCAAATGCCTTTTGTTGTCCCATGAGGAACTAATCCACCAGGTGAATTATGGAAGCCAATAAAAATTAGATCTTGTTCTGCTGTTAGCCGAGCGTAGTCACCAATGTAGCCTGATGCATACTCCAGATCTTTAATTGCTACTGCCACGATCCCAGAAACTTTTGCTTTCTTAATAGCTATCTCTAGCGATTTATAAAGAACGTAGAAGCCTGGTTTATGCTTAGCATCAAAATGCAAAGAGCCTGGATGCTCTGCAATAATTTCAATGTCCTCTGGCGTAACCTTAATACTCCCGTTTTTTACATTTCGAGCAATAGCTGGCAGCCTTATCAAACCATGCGTCTTTCTTTCAGCCAATTCAGCTTCTATGAGATTTTGGGAAATTAGATCACATTCTTCTTCTCTAAAACCAAGCTTTTGGAGTATTTGTTTCGATAAATCTGTGGCCTGTTTAATGGTCATAATGCTACGTCTTCACTACTTTACTTATATGGCAATTTTAACACTCAAGTAAGCAAAACAAAAAGCGGAAACGTATCGAGAAAGTAATGATGCTGCCAATGCCTACACTACCTACATATTCAAGGCTAAGTTAGCCATGTAAGCATTGCAGCACTGGCAGCATGAGTTTATTGCAATTCAACTAGGATGGCTTTGTCATTCCAGAAGCTAGCGTTGTAGCGGAAGGTTAAGCCAGTAGCTGTTTTAGGTACTTCAAAACCAACCCACCCAGTCTTCTTGGCTTTGGCGACTACTGCACCATCAAGAGAGTTGTTGATGTTTTCCATTGCCTTATTGGTAACAGCTATCTGATATTGATTACCGTCTTTATCAACAACGTACATCTGACCCAAGGTAGTGACGTACTCTTGCTTTGACCCAGTGTTTTCAATGGTCATGTTGAGGTTAATCCACTCATTGCCTTCACTCGGCTTAGTGAATTGCCCACCTTGTGATTTTTCCATTTTGTTGACTGTCAAAATCACATCACCCATTTTCACTTGATCGCCTACTTTATATTTTGTGTCTTGTTGAGGTTGAGAAGAAGGTGCTGTGGCTACTTGGGAAGTGTCGCTCGTCGAGCCAACTTTTTCAGTTTTACTACCACCTGAGGCGGCTCCAATAATAATGAGAAGCAAAAATATGCCTCCACCAATCATTGCTACTTTTTTCATACATTTTCCTTTCTGAGTTCTACGTCTGGTTCTTGTGATTATATACCAATGTTTCCATATATGGAATGGTAGTTTATGGCAAGTCCCCAAATAATGGGGAGATGCCAAGTAGATACCAACAAAAGAACGAATATCAAAAAGAACGTGTGCAGCTAGGACTGACAATCAAGAAGCTTCGCAATGACCGCAAGCTGACTCAAGAGGATTTAGCAGATGAAGCTGACATTAACGTCTCCTATCTAGCTAAGATTGAGAATGGTTACGTCAACACTTCTGTTCGTTATCTGATTAAGATTGCCAAAGGCCTAAAGGCTAAGGTTCGTGAGCTATTTGAGTTCTAGTTGAATTGCTTTTGGGATAGCATTTCAGCAATTGGGGATATTTGCTCCTCTTTAATTTCGTCCAATTTAATTGGAACTTTGCCTATAATGAGATTCTCGAGATCTTTGGCTGATTTTAACCTTTTTTCAAAGTCTTCTATTGGATTACGAGCGTTAAGCTCGCTCAATCTCTGCTCAATTAAAAGCACTCCTTTAGGACCAATCCTCATATCACAATAAATCGTCAGTAATGACTCGATATCGTTAACTCGCATCAGATCATCCGTATTGTGCCATTCCAAATTATTAATTAATCTCTGACAGTTTTTGTTCAACCCTATGTCTTGAAAAATTTTAAGGGCTGCTTGATGCTCTTCCGAACCAAAGTTGTCAACTAAGTACTTGATATCTTGCTCAAGCCGAACTAGTTCCTCTGGCGAGCTAACAAACCTAGCCTGGTTAGCAATATCAAATGTAACTGGTTTAGCAATATCATGAAAAAGAAGAGTGTTAACGATGTCTTCTTTTGAAATCGGTTCACCTTTCCAACTGGAAACTATTACAGTGCATAAGGCTGCGACTCGAAGCATGTGTTGTTGTAAATTATTTGGAGTTCTATATTTAGTGTAGATTTCATTTACTGTCATATTATTAGTATATCAATATCCCCAGTACTTCACATTCGTGCTTTTTACTGGTAATCTAAAATTCACTCGTGTCATGAAAATGTATCAAAAAAGTAGCGACTATGCCAGAATTATCTGCAAAGAAAATAGAGTATTTAACCGATGAGCAAGCCAAGGAAATCAATGACAAAATGGTTCGGTTCTCAGATGGTTTTGTTAATGCTGTTCCTAATTTAAGCCCTTTACTTGAAATAGCAAACCCAACAACTAGGTTGTTTGAGTCACTTCAATCCGTTCTCACTTTTAGGAATGAAGCCCTTGTTGCAGCTACTCAATTTAAGCCTGTCTACCTTGAACTAGCGATGGGAATATCCACCGTTGTCCGTATCGAAAGCCCGCTTCTTAGAGTAATCGATGAAATAACTACGTCATTTTGGGAACCACTCCGTCAAATGGTTGAGATGGCTCAGCAAACACTTCGAAAACTAGCTGATGTAATAGTAAGCGTAAATAAACTCCCATTGTTACTTCCCGAACTCAAAGAAACCTTCTACTTACCTCCGCCTTCCGCAATGTCATACAGAGAGCCAGACCGCATATCTAGCTTTTTAGAAGAAATTGATTGGTCATATATCGATGAGAAAAACGCCAGGGAGCAACAATATCAGGAAGCTGTTATAGCTTTAGCAAGCTCAGTCGCCAAAATTAACAACAATGCAATGCAATCAGAAGTGGGTAATTGGCGAGCATCGATCGGTTGGAGAAAGGACGGCAAAACTTTTCAAATCACTGATGGAATAACTCTTGTATTTTCCTCAGCTGAAAATAAGAGGTGTGTGGTCTTCAAGAGACTTACACTATTTAAAGATGCTTGGGTCGAAGTAAAAAGACTCGCTACACTTACAAATTCAACATCAGACGAAGTAAGACAGATTCTTTCTCAGATTCGAGATGAAAAAATAAAAGGCAAGCCTGCTGAAGATTACATTTCAATTGAATCAAGGGATGCACAGCCTGGTGCGTATAGAATACTTCTTACTCCCATAATCGAAGATAATTAAATCTCACTTTCATCTTTCTGTTAGGTCTCAATACCTATTGAGGCCTTTTTTGTTTGCCTTCCTCTGAAAATTGCCCCTAACTGGGTATTGACCTCAATACTCTATTGAGATGGTCAAATACTTTCATGTCATTTGGAGAAAACGTAGAAAAATCTAGTCTACAACCCATCACTTCCCTCAAACCTAAGCTTGAAGAAAAGCGGGACAAGCTCGTTGCGAGCTCTTTTCATTCAATGGCTGAACTCCTTTTGCAAGTAATCGACCGATTAGAAAAACAAGATAAGGAGGCACAAGCCTATGAAAACCATCAGTGAGATCGAGTTACTTCCTATTCGCACGAGTAATGGCCTTACCTTCTTTGCCAACTTTGTGATCGACCACAGTTTTTATGTAGGCAATATAGCTGTCTTTACTCGCAGAGATGGCAACGGCTTCCGTTGTGTCTATCCCACAAAAAAACTCAATAACGGTACAGAAATACCCATTTTCTACCCAATCAACTATGAGGTTGGTCAAGAGATTGAAGAAGCCATTTCTCAAAAAGCTCTTGAGTTATTGATGCCAGAGGAAGGAGGAAATATGTGAAGAAAAAGTAGTGAACCCAATTTAAAAACAAATTATTAAAGGAAAAAATTATGTCAGCAAACATCATATTAACAGTTCAAGAATCAAGCATACCAGAACCGATTCCAGTAGGAGTTTACAAAGCCAAACTCACCGAGATAGATAAAGGCGAAGGCGAGTATGGCACATTCTTGAAGCTAAAGTTTGAGATCACTGATGGTGATAATAAAGGAACGGAACGCTCAACTATAGCAAAACTTACTCTGAGGAAAGGCAAAAAGAACTCCAAGCTGTTCGATATCGTCACCGCTCTACTTGGAACTCAACCTGAAACTGAACAAGAGATTAGTTTCAATGATCTGGTAGGTAAAGCTTGCCAGATCTTAGTTAAGAACAAACCTGGTGATACCGAAGGATGGCAGATTATCAGTGAAGTAATGCCAGCGTCGAAATAAAAGGAAAGAGATAGAGGGTGAGTCTTGAACTTGCCCTCTATCCACAGATGTATGAGTACTATATCAAATAAAACACCATCAACCCAACAAGAATGGCTAGAGCTTGGCAAAACCTATCTAGAACTTGGTTGGTCAATCATCCCCATTGGTTCAGAGAAGAAGCCACTAATTAAGTGGAAAGAATTCCAAGACAGGAAGCCTACGCTCGAAGAAGTTGAAAAATGGTCAGCTCATAAAAGCCTAACTGGCTTGGCTTTAGTGACAGGCAAGATTTCTGGTGTGGTTGTTTTAGATCTCGACCAAGGCTCAAAATTTGACACTAAAACACTTCCCCAAACGCCACATTCACAGACAGGCTCAGGTGGACACCATTACTTCTTTAGACCGCCTGAATTTGAGATTCCTAATGCTACGAGTTTCATAGAGAAAACTGATTTTAGAGGTGAAGGCGGATATGCCATCTTGCCTCCCTCAAAGCATCCCAGCGGAAATCAATACTATTGGCTCGAGTCACCTACCGAAATCTCTTTTGCTGAATTACCAACAGGTCTCATCGAGCAGCTACAGCAGCCACCCACCAAAGACAAACTGAGTGCCACAGTCAAATCAGAAGAAAATATTTTTGAAGGGGTCGGTGAATCAAAACGAAATGACTCAGCTGCCAAAGTAGTTGGCTTTCTCCTCAAATACTTACCTCAGGATGAGTGGCAAAGAGTTGCTTTGCCTTTACTTTTAGCCTGGAACCAGCTTAACAAACCTCCATTACCTCGCTCAGAAATTGAAGCTGTCTATAACTCTATTTCACAGAAGGCAGTAAACAGTCCACAAGGTGGCTCCGAACGTCCAAGCCAAGCACAAATACTTGTTGGTATGGTTTTATCTTCATCCATTAAACTCTTCACTAATCAGTTTAAAGAACCTGTTCTGACCTTACCTCATACGCCGTTCTTATCGTACAAAATCGATTCAGACTCCACTAAGCAACTACTATTCAAAATGTATTGGGATCAAGAAGGTAAACCGCCTGGCTCAGAAGCAGTCAGCGCTGTGATTAAAACTCTGCAAGGTATTGCTACCTTTGATCGACCAGCCATAGAGGTTTTCAACCGAGTAGGGCGAAAAGGCAAAGCTATTTACTATGACATGGGTGATAACACGCATATTGTTAAGATCACTGCCGAAGGTTGGAGTGTTGAAGTAGAAGCTCCTGTTTACTTTAGACGCTTTTCTCATCAGCAAGCCCAGGTCTTACCCAAAAGAGGTGGCAATCTCCGTGAAATCACCCAGTTTATGAATATCAAATCGGATGAACATAAACTGCTCGTCTTGACGTTCTTAGTGGCCAGTCTCATCCCTGATATTCCCCGAGCCATGCTCATTCTTCATGGCGATCAAGGTTCAGCCAAATCAACACTTCTCAGGTTACTAAGAGAGTTAATTGACCCCAGTCAGGTTGCTCTTCTAACACCACCTGACTCCATTCGTGAACTCGTTCAGTTCGCAAGTCACCACTACGCACTTTTTCTCGATAACTTGTCTGATATTTCCCCAAGCCTATCTGATGCCCTCTGTCGTCTGATCACTGGTGATGGCTTCACCAAACGCCAACTTTTTACTGATGATGAGGACGTACTGTATGCCTACAAGCGTGTGGCTGGTATTTGTGGCATCAACCAAGTAGCCACCCGCCCAGATCTCTTAGATCGTAGCATTATCGTTCCTTTGGAAAGAATTCCTGACTCACAACGTGAGGAAGAAAAGTTCCTTTGGCATGATTTTGAAGAACTCAAGCCTCTACTACTAGGATCATTGTTTGATGCTGTGGCAACGACGCTCAAACTCGCTCCTACTCTTAAACTCCACACCAAACCAAGAATGGCTGACTACTTCAAATATGCCACCGCAGCTGCCATGCACTTCGGATTTACCGAAGAAGACTTACTTGGAGCCTTCAATCAGAACGTTCGCCAACAAAACGAAGAAGCTGTTGAGTCATCAGCCGTCGCCCAAACCTTGATTGAGTTTATGTCTACCCAAACGAGTGACTGGATCGGTAAAAGCTCCGAGCTATTTGATGTATTGGAAGCTCAAGCCGACAAACTCAAAATCAAGAAAGGCTTCCCGAAATCCCCTAACTGGCTTTGGAGAAAGATTAAGGACGTGCGTCCTAATTTGATGGCTTACGGTCTGGATGTCACAAAGAACCGAGAGTTGGCGGGAACGTACATCACGATTAGCAAACAAGCTACCAACGGTTCTAAACCAGAACCATCAGCCACTACAACAGCTTCAACCGATGGCAACATAGGCAGCATTGGCAACAAAAATGAAGAAAATATGGAGGAAATGGTGCGTCAGACGCTGTTCTAATTTTCACCCCTCCACCCATAAGCGTAACTAACAAATCAGGAGAAAAACTATGCAATGTACTTATCTCAAAGCTAACGATCAGCAATGCCAAGCTAATGCTATGAAGAATGCTGAGTTCTGCTTTACCCACAATCCAGCCACTCGTGAGCAACATGCTGCGGCAGTAACCGAAGGTGGCAAAAACTCTTCAAAAAAAGAACTGATTAGCCTTGATCCTTTGCAATTGAGAGATCCCGATAATGCTATCGACTTACTTGAACAAACAATCAACGGCGTGAGAGATGGCAGTATTCCTCCAAATATAGCCAACACCGTTGGTTACTTGACTGGTCATTTACTCAAAGCTATTGAGGCTGCTGACCTAAGTAAGCGCTTAGAAACAATTGAGCGAGTCATTTTCGAACGCAGAACAATTGAGAAGAGGTCAAAATGAAAAACTTTTCTCTCAACAATATCAGCAAAGTACTCACCGCCAAAGAACGGGCAAAGTTAGTGGCTGAATACTCTGTCAAAGAACAGCTTGAGGACAGAAATTACACCCACGAAATTGAAGCAGTAAAGGCTGGCATTACGAATGCCCAAATCAATGAATATAACTTTTACGCAAGCTTAATTTACACGCTACAAGCCATGATGGATGGTGACTTACAAACTATGACACTCCAATTACAGTACTTTGCATCAAAATTAGATGCGATTTATCGGCTACTTAGGTTCAGTATTGCAGCGGACGTATTATTGCTTCAACTCAAATGGTTACCCAAAGTCCTAACTGAACAAGGATTTGAAGAACTCTATCAAAAACTTCGTACTGAAGAGTTTTCAGCTGTCTTCACTATTGAATGCTTAGCAGAGCAAGAGGCGTTGCATTACTTCAAATCAAAAGGTGAACTTACAGACTGGCACGTAGATGAAGTGCAAATGGCTTTAAGAGATGGAGACTTTTACCTCAAAAAGGAATGGGCTGAGGAAGTTGCAAAACAACAACTAAAAATCAACCAGTGGATTGATAACAATGTTCTAGAAGGAAAAACTGTAACAACTGGCCAAGGATACTATTGCACTAAACGAGATATTGGAAAACCAGGAGTAACAGCTCTTAGCTGGTACGAGTGTAAAGAAAAGTTAGATAGAAATTTTAATGACTTTATTGATAACAAAAAAGAACTTGTTCACTTCTGCGAAAATGAAGTTGCCATAGATTACTCACCACCTTACGCAGGTGCAACCGCCGAACGTACTAAAGAGAGTATGAAGCAAATCTTCGAAAGTTTTGCCTTTATCAAGGCAACTCATAGTAAAGATTATTTTGACATTACCCTCACACTTCATTCTGATTTAAAAGAGCAGATGGAGGATATATTCAGACAAGTAGCCACTATGCGTTTGAAAATGGAGGCTTACATAGACGCAACTAAGAGAGTTGAGGCATGCTACTTTGACGGTCAAGAAATAGTTAGTAGAGAGCTCTGGTTTGGAACTAAGGGGCAGCGAGCCTACAAATGGTTAGAACAATGTCACACTGAGATTTTTGATGAGTTGTTGAAATACTTTCATCGAATCCCGCAAGAAAAAATTACTTTTGAGTACCCTAAACCCCTAGACATCAGTGAGAAAACAGTGAGTATCAAAGAAGAATCCAATAACATCATAGAGATAATGGTCAGCCGAGCTAAAAAGGAAAGTCACCATACTCCGCTTCATTTCCCAAGTTGACATATATGGAAATATTATCGAGAATAATAAACAAAAGTGGTAAATATGTATCAACAACTAAATACAACCGACGATTACTCCAAAGTTAAGAATTGTTTGCTCTATGCTCGTGTGAGTACTGATCGCCAAGTCAAAGAAGGTCATTCATTTGAGGATCAGATTGAACGCCTCACTAAATTTGCTAGGGAGCGAAGCTGGAATATCATCGATGTCTATAAAGACGGTGGTAAAAGCGGTGGGACTACTTCTGGAAGACCTGAATTCAACCGCATGTTGGAGCGTTGTGAAGATGATCCAGAAGTCCATGCCGTCTTACTGGAAGAGACTGACCGCTTCGCTCGAAATGCTCAGGATCACTTGGCCGTTAAATCATTTCTCAAAAAACATAACGTCTTACTCATAGCAACCGAACAACCAAATTTTGGGGATGATCCAGTGGGCAACTTTGTAGACCTGATCATGGCAGGAGCCAACCAACTCCAACGGGAGATCACTGGGCAAAAAACTAAGCGAACTATGGTCTCAATTGCTGAGAAAGGCATTCAGCCTGGTCCTGCTATAGTTGGGTATCTTAATTCATACAAAAAAGGTGAGCCTTGGGCTATTGATAAAGAGCGAGACTACTTTGTCAAAGAAGTCTTTCGCCGCTATCACACTGACGGCTACTCCATCTATCGGCTTGAAGATGAGTTATTTGCTGAAGGCTTTCGCACACCTAAAGGCAACCGAGTCAGAGCTAATGCCATCCATCGCATGTTGACTGATGTCCGTTATGCAGGAAAGGTTCTTTACGACGGTAAAATGTATGACGGCTTACACGCTTGCATCGTGACAATGGAAGATATACAAAAATCAAAGGACATTATGCAAAAACACAATAAAGGAGCTGACCGCTCTCGCAAACATAACTGGTTCTTAGCTGGCTTAGTTTACTGCAATACATGTGGCACCTTGATGTCTGGTGAACAACACATCAAAGATACTGGCCAAATTAACACCTACTATCGCTGTCTTGGTCAAAAGAGCTATGGCAAAAGTTGTAATGAGCCTTATGCGGTCATGGATGAAGTACACGATCAACTTGAAGCTTGGATTAAAGGATTAAAGTTTAGTGAACGATTCTATGATGGCTTACGTAAAGAGCTTCAAACACTCATGCAAAACCAAGGTACTGATATTCCAAGTCAGATAAAGACACTCAAAAAACGAAAAGAAGTCATTGAAAAGAAAATGGATGCCTTAGAGGATCAGCTCATTGGTGAGATCATCCCCAAAGAACGCATTGAGAAAAAATACTCACCACTGAGGCAAGAGCTAGCAACGGTTGAATCACAAATTGAGAAACTCACAAAGCCATCGGCTAACATGGATGAACAGAAGATTGAAAAGATCATCGCCTTTTTAAAGAGACTGCCAGAACTTTATAAAGCTTTCACCAAACCTGAGCGAAAACAATTCCTAAATTGGCTGGTAAAAAAGATCCAAATTAAAGGGAAAAGGATTGATTCTGTCGTCTATACTGACGGCTTCGATGCGCTTATCCAGCGTGATTTGGTTCGGATAAGCAATACGTGGCTCCCCGACTAGGATTCGAACCTAGGACCTTGAAGTTAACAGCTTCCTGCTCTACCGCTGAGCTATCGGGGATTGTCGTACAATTTCAGTATTTTAGCAAAAGAAAGTAGTTTTGGGTATCCTGCATCTGTGGATCTGTGGTGAAAGGGTTTATAGTACCTGTTATATGACAAGTACCTCAGAATTGAGAAAACCCCGAGTTGTCACCCCATCTGAAATTGCTATCCACTCTCATTCCTTACTCAAACTGTATGGCAATGCTACTGTAGCGAGAAATATTCTGAACTGGAATCTCAATGACTTAAAGATGGAAGCTGAAGTACTTGGTGTTCAGATAATGTATGAACCCCTGAGGCAAGCTATTTCTCCAGCTCGGCAAGATATTGAAAACTCACCCGATGCCGAAGTTCTACTTCAAGCTATTCACTATTTAGCAGAGCCGAGTAGAGGTGAAGCTAAAATTCCTGATTACTTCTCATATCGATTAATACTCCAATTATTGTCGGCAGCACTCGAGCAAAGTCGTTTTGCAGAATCCAGTATCAAGAGTCTGAGGCGGTTGCAACAAAAATTATTACGAGGCCGTGAAAATCAAACTCTGCCAGTCCGAGTCTATGCAGATCGCCAAGCTGAAGGTGTCCCCAACGCTGCCATATTGGATGATCACATAACAACGAAAGTGTATGCTTTGGACCACGATAAGATGTTTGCCTATGCCAGAAAAGCTACCATGGGATCTAAAGTACCAGGAACAGCAGCAGATTTAGTAAAGAGGGTGAGAGAAGAAACCAACAAATATGACGTCAGTGGAATAGAGATGAGCTTGGTTGCACTCGTTCACAGCTTGGGTGACAATCGTGATTTATTGGAACTGGTGATATCAGAAATGCTACAAGCCAATAATCCCAAACATCCAGAATTGGCACTCGTTCAGTCAATTGCAATCGAACCAGGTAGACGAGATTTGCGATATAATGTTCAGACAAGCCTGCTCGACAGAGCAGTAAACATCATTTCCGAACACGGCTTTGGTGGAACAATCATCTATACTCCAGGTGGAGGAAATATTCGGGATGAAATTGATTCATTGAGAAAACTGCATCGATCGTAAGGAAGCCTTTTTTAGGAAACAGATAAAAAAATAGAGTAACGCGAATGAACACAGTACTCTATTTTAATACTTAGCAGGAACATCATGAGTTTCAAAGAAAAAGTTTATCAAGTTACTCGCCAAATTCCCAAAGGCAGAGTAGCGACGTACAAACAAGTCGCTGCTTTGGCAGGCAACCCTAAAGCCGCGCGAGCAGTAGGCATGTGTATGCGAACCAACCCTGATGCACCACATACTCCATGCCACCGCGTCGTAGCATCAGATGGGAAATTGACAGGATACTCTGCTGGAGCAGGTCTATTTACGAAACGAGAAATGCTTTTAGATGAAGGTGTCGACTTTATTAACGATAAAGTAAACTTAGCAACATCCCAATGGCAGCCCGCATAACCAATCTTTGATTGGAACTCCTACCTTTTTATGTTATAAGTGAAGTACATGAACGATGTTCTTACCCCGTTTGTCGCGCTCTCGCCACTTGATGGTCGATATTTTAAAGAAACAGCTCCTCTCACAAATTATTTTTCAGAATTTGCCCTCAATAAATTTCGCATCGAAGCAGAAATTAAATTTTTGGTCTTTTTTATTCGTCACGTATTGAACAAAGAAATGAACGTTGGAGACGAAAAAAAATTACATCAAATCTTTTCCCAGTTCGACCTTGCTGAAGCGCAAAAATTAAAACAAATTGAATCAAAGATCAAACATGATGTGAAAGCTGTAGAGTATTACATCCGTCAAAAACTTCGCGAATCAAAATTAAGTTATGAACAGTACGTACATTTTGGCCTCACCAGTGAAGACACCAACTCATTAGCACAGGCATTAATGCTTCAAACAGCCTGTCGACAAGTTCTATTTCCTCAACTCACTACACTCATCAATGAAATCGCCAAAATGGCAGAAAAATACAAAGCACTGCCCATGCTCGCACGAACACATGGCCAACCTGCCATCCCCACCACTGTCGGAAAAGAGCTCATCATTTTTGCCATTCGACTGCACAAAGAATTTAAAAATTTGCAGAGTATCCCTATTGAAGCAAAGATGGGGGGAGCCGTCGGCAACTTTACCTCATTACACACCGCCTTTCCCAAACTAAACTGGTTAGCACTTTCCGATCAATTTATTACTTCCTTAGGTCTCCAACCCAATCACTGGACGACACAGATATTACCAGCAGACAGCTATACAAAACTGTTTCAAAGTTTTGAACTCATTAACACCATCCTTATTAGTTTTGATCAAGACATGTGGAGGTATATCAGTGATGAATACTTTCTGCAAAGAGTGGAGCAGAACGAAGTCGGTTCATCGACCATGCCTCAGAAAGTCAATCCCATTCACTTTGAGAATAGCGAAGGCAACTTAGGGCTGGCGAATGCCATGTTTCAGTATTTCGCCACTAAATTACCAATTTCACGACTCCAACGGGATTTATCAGATAGCACCGTTAAACGAAACTTCGGTTCTGCTTTTGGATACTGCTTATTGGGGTATACATCATGTCAGCGCGGCCTGAGTCGAGTTCAACCTAATACCGAAAAATTACAAACCGAGTTGTTGGCGCACTGGGAAATTACGACTGAAGGTATTCAAACACTGTTGCGTTTAAGTGGCGATACAACTGCCTACGAAAAACTAAAAACACTCTCGCGCGGTAAAAAAATTGATCAGGAAAGTTTGCGAAAATTTATACACTCACTAGAAGTTGACGATCAGGTAAAGAAAAAATTAACACAGCTCACCCCACTCACTTACCTTGGGTTAGCACAACAATTAGTTGAGGTAGGTATAAAGGAGATTCATGAAAACTAAGTCCAACTCATACGGATTTTGTGGTGGTGCATTTGGAGATGAAGGCAAAGGACGAATAGTAGATGAGTACGTTTCAAAGTTGGCAAAAAAAGGACCCGTCGTTGTGTACCGCGATAACGGGGGAGCGAATGCAGGGCACACCGTATCATTCGCGAGCGGGAAAATAGCCTTACACCAATTACCATCGGGAATTTTTTGTAAAAACGCGACCGTGGTTTTAGGAAAAGAAATGGTGATTCACCCTGGTGATTTCATGGTTGAAATTAATCAAGTCATTACTTTCAGTAAAGAAGCTGAATTAGCCACGATCTTGTTGGACGAGATGGCAATTTTGTCACTAGATACTCATCGAGCATTTGAAAATATTTTGAAAACTTGGGAAGACGGTGGCAAAGGCTCTACCGGACGCGGGATCTCACCTGCCTATGCAGATGTACTCTTACGACACCCGTTACGAGTTCGAGATTTAACACCATTTAACACTACCAAAATTGAACAACATTACCGTTTATATGAAGCCCTCCTCAAAGGATTGGGTGCCAAGTTAGCTGAAGTCAAAGTAGCTCAGTTAGGCAGTGCAGACCTCATTCCAGTCGGAACACTAGCACAATTCATCGATCGATTACAAAAGCAAAGTAAAATGCTGTCAATTTATGCCAAGAATGTATCTGCTTTTTTGGAAGCAACTTGGAACGATCCCAAATGCAGTTATGTATTTGAAAAAGCCCAAGCCATTGGTCTCGATTACCGGTGGGGTGTGTATCCAGATGTGACCGCATCAACGACGACATTTGACGGTATTTTCTCTGCGACTGAAGGAATCATCGACCCAACTCAAATGAAAGTTCGAGCTGCCGTGATCAAAGCCACGTACATGAGTAGTGTCGGGATGCGCAAGTTACCTTCAATGATGCCAGAAAAACTCGCTCACCGCATTCGCGAAGACGCAAATGAGTACGGTGCCACTACTCGTCGACCGCGAGACATTGCATATCTGGATTTGGAGGCAGTCAAATATTATGCCAAAGTTGGCAACGTAAACACTCACGTCCTCACCCACATGGATATCGTGTATCCAGAAGTACCCATCAAAGTTTGCGTAGGTTATACGCTCAAGGGAAAAAAAGTGAGTTACCGACCAGATCAAGAATTTTTGTCAAAAGTGAAACCAGTATATAAAGAGTTCAAACCCTGGAATCAGCAAAAAATTCAGCTGGCAAAAAATGCCAAGGAAATTCCGACAGCGGCAAAAACATTCTTAAAGTTCATCGAAAAAGAAATCGGAACAAAAATCATCATGATCACTACCGGAGCTAAAAGAAATCAAAGCATCAAGTGGTGAGGATGATTGTAGAAACGGGGATTAGTGGTCTTGGTGGTACTTTTCAGCTTTTTCCACTTGATCTGCGATATTTAAGTCAGGAGCGTCATCTTCAGTGACATCAGTATATAACCCGACCTCTTTTTCATTATCGAGCATATTATCGTCTGACTCCACACCAGGGTTACTGCCGCTGACAGCTCTTTCACTTTTTTCATTTGGCGATAACGGTGAATCGTTCGAAACGGCATCCATTTTTTCTACAGGAATTTCAATCTTACCTGTTGGAATTGATGGTGTGGGGAGTTGAGTTGGATCTGTTGTAGTCATATTCCACAGTCTATCACACTTTTTTGTAGCTTGACATAATTTCTGGCAAATGAAACCATGTTTATATGAAAAAACAGCTCGCCCAAAAAAAGAAAAGTTATGCCGCCGCTTACAGTAAGGGCTATGGCAAGCGACCACTTTGGCAATGGGTACTCATTTATGTCATCATTGGTAGCATTATCTACGGACTCATTTATTTTGCCATATTTGCCAAAAAGGGTTACAACTACAATTACAACTCCTCTTCGCCTTCTCAAGGTGATTCGCAAAATTCTAATTATCAATACTAGTCTCAGTTTTTTTTCTCTTAAGCTTCCTTTCAGGTGACTCATTTAACATTTTAGAAAAGTACGATGCTTTTTTTGCTTATTTAAAACATCCCACTCCGGTGGGATGTTTTTTATTCCATGTTGCAATTTTGTTACACAACTGTGTATAGTAAAAAAGAGAAAAAAAAGTGTTCAGTTTCTCACATTATACTTAGTTATAGAGAGGAGAAAGTCGTATGACAAATATGTCTAATATGAAAATGGCACACATGCTTGCGTTCGTGCTCGTGGTCGTTGGTGCAGTCAACTGGGGTTTGATTGGTTTGATGAACTTAAATGTGGTTGGAATGTTGTTTGGACCTTGGCCAGTGATTGAGCGACTCGTGTATGTGCTGGTTGGTTTGTCTGGATTGTACTTAGCTGGAACTCACATGACTGATTGTAGAATGTGCAGCATGAAGAAATGAAGTGGGCGAGTAGAATGAATGTATGCAAGAACAGATTTCGGCTTCGGCTGCTCCAGTAGCAGCCGAGGTGCCATTATCCACTCCCACAATTACTCCCCTTAGTGCAGATGCGCAGTGTCCTACCTGTCACGTCACCGTAAGATCTACAGATTATTTTTGTTTCAACTGCGGACATAATTTAAAACCAAAACCCCTGTCGACTTCTGTCCTCAAACAATTTTTACTATACAGCGGAAGTATTTTGCTCCCACCTTTTGGCTTAGTCTGGGGATGGCCGTATCTCAAAGAATCGACAACAAAAGCTAAAATGATCGGGGTAGTGACAATATTCCTGACCTTGGTGTCTTTATTAGGGAGTACGTATTATGCGTTTCAATTTGCGCAGAATATCAACCAACAAGTGAATGACCAAATGAGCAGGCTACAAGGTTTGGAGTAACAGAAAAAATTTTAGATAACGTCGAACCATTCAATCGGAGTCATATCATCAGGCTCACCATTGTAGTTGACAGTGATTTCTTCGCCTTTTTTGATAGGCTTTACCGCTCGATAGACCATCCGTTTTGTTTTGAAATTTTGCTTCCAATCAGCGTTGGGTGTGAATGAGTGATTATAGATGGAACCATACCCCAATACGATAGAAGCACTTCTGGTACTACGCCATGGATACATGTAGTGATCGAGAATAGTTTTGGCACAATGCTTACGTTCAGTTGGTGTCATTTGAATTGTTGGGCAAGCCTCAATGATCTCACCAGTTTTAAATGCTTTTTCCGCAAACACTCCTAATCCCTTATTTGGTACATTTTTGATGCTGATCGCAAATTCCATACATCCTTTCAATATCATTTCTGCTTCAATGATAGGTCTTTTTTGAAAATAAAAAAAAAGGAAAAAAGCTATCGACTTCGAAAACCCATCTCTGGTGAAAAATATTGATCTTTGGGGGTAATGAAGAAAAGGAGTCGTAAATCTTCCACCAACTCTTTTTTACCTGAAAAGGGGTTGACCATCTCGTTCGTGTCCCACCAACGTCGTAAAAAAAGTGGAATTGAAAATAGCCGATCATGATAGGCAAAATCTTGGTGAGGATTCACAATCTGCAAACCCTGGTGCGCTTCGTCAATGTCACTAATTATACTGTAGTGGCCGATATCCAGCACCTCGTCATCTTCCTCTTCCTCTTCTTCTGTATCGTAAAATAACCCTTGCCACTCGACACCTACTCCGTAACCTCGACGGAGAATGTACCGTATATCGTTGAGAGTGGCTTGATACTTGTACCAAAAGGTCGCTTCTGGGGCAATTCGAGCAACCGCAGTTGCGATTTGATCCACTCGAAGTCCATCAGCTTCTATACTGTATTCAGCATCGGCAGCCTTAGCGACAGTTTCTTGATCTACTTGAATACCGATGGCATCTAACAACATGCAGACGACAGCGGGGCCACAATGGGAGCTAGTAATCTGTTGGATACGACGGATGGCGGGCATGACCGTATTATACCAGTCTTGCCACTGGGTCGAAAACGAAAAACGAGTAAATAAAGTACTCAATACGCTTCTTGAGCATTCTTAAAATTAAGCCTTTTGGATGTGTCTGGCGTGTTTACTCAATAAACTCTTAAGCAACGAGATGAAATCGACATTGTGTAACTCTAAAACCTCTGTCATCGGCAGTCCCAAGTCTGGTCCAAAAGCCGTGTTTGGATTACAGTCAATGAACAAAGGGAGACCAGTTTCGGTTTCCCAGCGAATATCAAACTTCGCATAGTCACGATAGCCCAATGTATCGAAAGCGCGAATGACATAGGGATAAATCTTGTCAGTCATCACTTCATCAGGAAATTTGTATTTATATGACTTTAAGTTGTCATAACTTTCTAAACTCGTAAAATCGTGCTTACCATCTGGCTTGATGCCAAATACTTTTTCACCCAGAAAGACATGTTTTCTCCGACCATCGTCGTAGATCACGGCGGTGATTTCAGGTCCATCAACAAATTTTTCTACGATTACCGGAATCTTATAGGTGTTAACCATCTCTTCAACTTTTTTCTGTGCTGCGACAAAAGACTCTTTGACGGCTTTGTTATCAATTCCTACACTCCCGCCCGACTCATTTAATTTAACGATCAACGGTAACCCCAAATTTTCAGGAATTCTTGAGCGTAAGTCGCGGATAAACTTATACTGTGGAGTAGGAATCTCGTGAGCGATCAATAACTGTTTGAACAAATGACGATCATTACCGACCACCAAACCACGCATACCAGCACCAGTGTACTGAATGTCAGACAGTTCAAGTGCTCCAGGAATAGCTGGCTGTAAACGGTCTTTGCCTTTGACAGTGTCAACTAAGTTAAGAACAAGGTCAGGTTTGTCCACTAAAATATTAGTAAAAAAGTATGCATCTGCTGCATAGCCTTTGACTGCAATTCCTAATTTGGCGACTTCGGCAATCACTTCTTCAGCTCGGGCTTCGACTTCTTGTTCTGCAATGTACGCTCCTTCTGTTGCGAAGTCCGCACGTTCGACGTGGGAGTAGGCAACAGCGACGAGCTTAAGTGCTTTTAAGGCAGCCTCATCAACAAAAAATGCATCGGATGGTTTGGATTGTTTCATAGTGTGCATATACTCTCACTAAAAGTATCAGTTTGTCTAGCTTAAAAATCTAACCCCGATATGGCACCCTGTCCTTTTTCTTTAAAAGGGTGACGGACCTCATGGACTGTGATCATTTGGTGGACGAACTTCTGGTACTGAGGAGTGACTCGTCTGCCAGTAATGACGAGCAAAGTGTCTGGAAACTGAGTGGCGTACTCAAAAAAATCCACTACATCGTGCAAATCGATTAAAGGATATTCCAAATTTCCTGCAATTTCCTGAACAGTATCTACAAACTCATCGAGAATTATTGCAGCGTATTGATTTGATTGAAGTTGCTGTTTTGCAAGCTCAAGGCCTTCATAGGCTTTGTCACGATGTTGTTGATATGCTTGGTCACCTTTGACTCGATCTAAATTGGGAGAACCAAAAAAACCCAAGCCAGTTGGAAAAAACTGTAACGACTCTTTCTTCTTTAAAAGTGCGGGGAACTCATGCTCATTGATTGCCCAGGTGAGCGCACCCGGTTTTTTGCGCTCTTTAAACCATTGAATGATGCTGACAGGTCTCTGTTGTTCTGGTTCTAATAAAGATTTCACTGCCACTCCCACAGCAGATGTCGTCTTGCCTTTTCCATTACCAACAAATGCGATCACACCATCAGGGTTCAATTTATGTTCGTCAAAGCGAGAGACCAAATCAAAGTGGTCAGGATTGATCTGTTCTCCTGCTACCATTACGTGTGGGGTTGAATTGAATAGTTGTGCTACTTGCTGATCAGTCGGATTTTCACTTAAGAGCAGTTGACACTGATCTAATGTGCGAACATCTTTTGAAATACTCAATTGCGTGGGATCTGTTAATTGTGTGCGTAACCGCTCAAAAAGATTTGAACTGTTGTCAGTGTGTAGTACTCCTACTTGCCAGCCTTTTCCCAAACCACGCACTGCGCTGCCCAGCAAGACGAGCCCACTAGCCTCTGGTGAAGTTTGATAAAGATAGCGGAGGGGAAGCATATGGATGAAGAATTGAATTAAACAGTGATGTCAGTGAGTACTTCGACTGGTTGCTGACTCGCAAGCAAACTGATCACAGGATAACGATGAATAGGTCCGTCCTGGTTCATAAAATGTTGGAGGGCTGGTCGCTTTTTTTCGCCAGCAGTGTACAAAAAAACGTGATGTGCTTCTTTAATAAGCGCTGGTGTTGCAGTCAAACGATATGAGAACGGGTTATTTGAATCTGAAGAATCTACCTGATAGTACGCTACAAACTGGTCAGTATCGAAAAGCCGAGATCGATTTGGTGAATCTTGTTGTACTGGGAGTAGGCCAGCAGTGTGTCCGTCATCGCCCATACCAGCCAAAATAATAAGCTGTTTACCTAAACTGAGTTCACGAGTGAGTGCTTGAGTGACGCGTTGGGCAACCTGTTTACCATTTTCTTCTTGTTCAGAGTTAAGATAGGGAATCCAGCTTGCTTCGCGATCCATGAGTTGTGTTATGACCCCAGCATTTCGCAACTGTAATTCGTTGCTGTCCAGAGAATTTTGAGATACGAACCGCTCGTCAAACAATGAGACGCTGAGGTTATGCAGGTCAATAGTTTTTTCAATCAAAATCTCAAACATCTTTTCATACATAGTGATCGCCGAACCACCAGAGAGCAGTAATAGCACAGAATCTTTTTTCAATTTTTCGACTAAAAAATCTGCAATGTATTGGGCAGTATCGTAGACGAGTGTTTCGGTGGGAAAGGTGTGAATGATGGGAGTTTTGATCATGGTTGTTTTATTTAATTGTAGTATACAATACCTCTAGGTATGCCACAGATGAAAAAAATTCACGAACCGCTCACTATTTTTCTTATTGGTGTGACTGGTGATTTATCTAAGAAAAAAATCCTCAAAGCAATTTTTAAGCTGTTTGAAAAAGATTTGCTTTCCGCTCCTTTTACATTAGTGGGAAATGCTCGCCAACCAATGTCACGTGCTGAGTTTCAGGCGTTCGTTAAAGGCGTAGTCAAACCAGAAAAAGCTGCAGTTTGGGAAAAATTCAGTGAGTCTTTGTATTATGTGGCTGGGGATGCTTCACAAGCGAAGACGTTTGATGACATTAAAGCGATGCACCACCAGCTTACATCTGAGTCTCACTGTGGAAACCACATGTGGTATGTAGCGACCCTGCCAAAATTGTACTTAAGTATTGTCAAGAATTTAAAGCAGTTTCGATTGCACTCCACAGACTGTGGGTGGACGAAATTTATGATTGAAAAACCTTTTGGTACAGATCTCGCAACTGCTCAAGAATTGAATCAAGAATTAAGCTCTATTTTTACTGAAGACCAGATTTTCCGTATTGATCATACATTGGGCAAAGAAACGGTTCAGAACTTACTTGCCTTTCGGTTTGCAAATGGATTGTTCGAGCACCTATGGAACAACAAATATATTGATCATATTCAGTTGGTATATGCAGAGACTTTGGGAATTGGCGGTAGAGAACAGTTTTATGACGAGACAGGTGCGCTGCGCGATGTTGTTCAGAATCACATTCTACAGATTATTGCGATGACGATGATGGAAGAACCGGCTAGTCTGGATGCCAAAGATATTCGCCATTCTCGTTCTGAGTTATTAAAAAATTTAAGTTGCGTCAAAAAAGCTGGCATTGCTCAGAATGTACACTTTGGTCAATACAGTGCAGGTGAGATTTACGGAGATAAAGTAAAGAGTTATCGAGATGAACATGCCTCGCTTCACGATTCAGAGACTGAAAGTGCTGTGGCGTTGCGATTGCAAGTTGATAATGATCGTTGGCGAGATGTTCCAATTTATGTGCGAACTGGCAAACGATTCGCGCAGGACGTTCTGGAGATTGCAATTCAATTTAAAGATCCGAAGAATTCAATGTTCAAAGATGTGCCTCTTGGTCCAGAGCCCAATGTCTTGAGTTTTCGTTTTCAACCAAATGAAGGCATCATCTTAAAATTATTTGTCAAAAAACCTGGTCACGGTATTGTGTTAGATCAAGTCCCGATGTCTTTTTGTTATCATTCGTTGTATCAAATGGGATTCATCGAAGCATACGAACGATTGATTCATGATGCAAGTTTAGGTGATCCAACTCTATTTCCAGAAGCAGAAGCAATCGAAGCTACTTGGAAAATTATTGATGAATTACTAGAGTACAAAAAACAGATCAAACCGGAATTGTATCCGGCTGGCAGCTGGGGGCCAAAGTCGTTTGATGAACTGATCGAACGTGATGGGCGTAAATGGATAGAGCCAGATATGAATGCCTGCAAACTTTAAAGGAATCGTATGCAAATCGGTTACATTGGTCTAGGCAAAATGGGCAAAAACATGGCGTTGAGGTTGATCGAGAAAGGTCATCAGGTCGTAGCGTGGAATCGGTCGCCTGAACCCAGAGCTGAAGTAGCATCCGCTGGAGCTGTCACTACTGAAACAGTCGAAGAGTTGGTCCAAAAAATGCAAGCGCCTCGAATCGTTTGGTTGATGTTACCAGCAGGCGAGGTGACGCATCAAATGATTGAACTACTTTCAGGTTTACTGAGTGCAGGTGATATTGTGATTGATGGAGGGAATAACCATTATAAGGAGGCTGCTGCGCACAAGGAGTTACTGAGTACAAAAGGTGTTCATTTCTTTGATGCGGGCGTATCTGGTGGACCGGCTGGTGCACGTAATGGCGCGTGTGTGATGATCGGTGGTAGTGCAGAAATATACCCCCAAATAGAGCCATTGTTCCAAGATATTGCTGCACCAAATGCATATACCTTTTTTCCTGGTGCTGGAGCCGGACATTTTGTCAAAATGGTGCACAACGGTATTGAGTACGGCATGATGCAAGCCATTGGTGAGGGATTTGAAGTATTAAAAAAATCGAGTTTTAAATTGGACCTAGAAAAAGTAGCTGAGCTCTATAACAACGGCAGCGTGATCGAGTCTAGATTGATTGGCTGGCTCATTTCAGGGTATCAAAAAAATGGTCAAGAACTAGCTGAAATTTCCGGATCTGTCAAACATAGTGGTGAAGGACAGTGGACAGTCGAAGCAGCCAAGGAGTTAGATGTGCCAGTACCGATCATTGAAGGTTCACTCCAATTCAGGATAGATTCGACCAATAAACCAAGCTATACCGGTCAAGTAGTCTCAGTCCTCAGAAATGAGTTTGGCGGACACGAAGTGAAGAAATAATCCTATAGTATTGTGTATTTTCACTTTGAGTGATACAATCTCGATTCCGAATTTCTTAGTGCACAGGAGGCCTATCATGGGCCAGCATCGGCGCAGTTTTTTGAAAAAAAAACAGAAGGATACGGAGAAAGTGATCCTTGTCGCTAAGGGCGACGAGGTGATGGGAGTTTTTAAAAGCGAGCTGAGCGATTATTTAGAAAATGGGTGGCAACGCGCCACCTGGCGCGGACGTAATACGGTCCGCGCACATTAGATAGTCATTCAACTCACCCGCCGTCTTCTGAAACATGGAGACGGCTTTTTTTTACTTCTTCAACTCCACGATTAAATCCACGCTTGATACGCCAGTCATGTCCTTGGGATCAAATTGTGATGGCCAGGCGACAATTTTGGCAAGAAGTTCTGATAACGGTTTTTGTTCCAAAGTAAAACGATTGAATGTATCTGAGCCCAATCTTTCCACAATATTTTTTCCAACTCCATATAACCAGAAATGTGAAAGTGGCCAGGAGTAATGAACAACGCTCTGAGTATTCACGATTTTCCAGCCCGCTTTTTTGGCAGCAGAAGTAATTTCTTTCAATGAATACAGTCGCTCGTGATCAGCCCAAATGCCAGCTAACCACCAGATATTTTTATTGATATGAGTTTGAAAGTACTTTTCTAAAATCCAATTTAAAGGATCCCATAAAAAGGGATAGTTCGCGTGAGGCACGCTGATAATTAATGTTCCACCTTTTTTAACAATTTTGTGAAGTGCTTTCAAAGCCTTGACATCATCTGGTAAATGTTCCATCACTTCTGAACTAACGATGAAATCAAACACCTCAGGTTTAAAAGGCAGTCTATAAATATTAGCTTGTTGTAAAGTTAAGCGTTTATCTTTTATAAACTTTCGTGCCTTTTTTAAATATTTCTCTCGTAAATCAATGCCAATGATCTTTTTAACAAATGGAAACTCGCAAAATGATGAAGCATAAAATCCTCGACCACACCCAGCATCGAGAATGTTTTTTGGTTTTAATACTAGTACTCGTTCTAAGATATAACGTGCGCGTAACGCGAAAGCTGGATCAACCTCTGACTGAATACGATGCTCAAGTTGTTGAGGGAGTGACATGTTCGGAAGTATAGCATCGCTAGCAGTGTCTCGCTAGGATTCACTAGTGTTTTTGTTGACAATTCTGTACACTAGTTACATGCCTAAAGCCCACTCTTCTTCACTCACCATGAGTACGCCTTTTCTTATCTTCTTCTTAATAGCTTTGTTGCTGGGGATTTTGTATTTGGCTGCCTTTTTGAAGAATTTTGGATCCGATTTCAAACCAAAGTTATTAGCCGCAGAAGTTGATTTTGCACACACAACTGGTCAGTACGATACAAGTGCTCAAACTGCCACATTTTTGGATCGATCAGTCAATATTCCAGAACAAGAACAAGAAGTACCCAGACCAGTGTTGGGTGATACAACCTCGAATAAACACATTGAAGTTGACCTGACCAACCAGCGTCTTTATGCCTTTGAAGGAGATCGCAAAGTTTTTGATTTTTTAATTTCATCAGGTAAATGGGGCAAAACACCAACTGGTACTTTTCATATTTGGACTAAGTTTCGTTACACCAAAATGAGTGGAGGATCAAAGGCATTGCATACCTACTATTATTTGCCAAATGTCCCATATGTGATGTTTTTCTCAAATGCAGAGGTTCCAGGTTCAGCAGGATTTAGTTTGCACGGAACATACTGGCACAATAATTTTGGTCATCCAATGTCGCATGGCTGCGTTAACATGAAAACAGAAGAGGCCGAACAGATTTACTACTGGTCGACTCCAACTTTACCAGAAGGTAAGACGAGTATGCATGCAAGTGTAGATAATCCTGGTACAGAGATCATTATCTATGGTGAGCCGCCTGCGAACTAAGAGTCCTTCTCTTACTCTTGCCAGGCAACCTCCTTTCGAAGTACGCTAGAGACATGAGTAAAACCTTTGATCAGTGGGTAGGACTGGATGTGAAAAACAGTCTTGAGTTACTGGAATCCACCTCAGAAGGTTTGTCAGTTTCCCAGGCAAAAGAACGTCTTCAAAAATACGGACCAAACGAGTTTATTAAGCACGACATTGGTTGGTGGGATGTGTTGCGTCGTCAGTTCACTTCCCCTTTTACACTCATTTTAGTTGTCGTCACGATGGTGTCATTTGCATTGGGGCAAATGATCGATGGCTTGATGGTACTTCTTTTTCTTGTGATCAACGTGTCACTGAGCTTTTTTCAAGAGTATCGCTCAGAGCGATCAATCAAGCTTCTCAAAAAATTTATCACGACAAAGACTCATGTCATGCGCGGAGGAAAAGAAGAGTTAGTAGAAGGAAGATCTATTGTTCCTGGTGATATTATCCTTATCGAAGCAGGCGATATTGTACCGGCTGACGTGCGGTTGATTGAAGTCACTAACTGTACCATCGACGAGAGTAGTTTGACTGGTGAGTCGATCTCTGTTGAGAAGAGTGTAGAACCGATCAATACACACGAAATTTTTAAAGCACAGTGTATTGCATTTAGTGGAACGCATGTTTTGGTAGGTCGAGCATTAGGCGTCGTGTTTGCTACTGGTTTATACACTGAAATTGGTTCGATCGCTCAGTTAACTGATCAAGCAAAACGCGTCAGTGGTTTTGAAACTAGTATTACTGCGTACAGTCAGGTTATTTTGCGAGTTATTTTTTTTACACTCCTTATAGTCATTGGTTTAAACATCGCGATTAAACGAGAAAGTATTGATCTTTTTTCACTCCTCTTCTTTTGCATTGCGCTGGCGATTAGTGTTATTCCTGAAGGATTGCCTGTAGTTACGACACTGGCATTGTCTCAAGGTGCGTTGATGTTAGCGAAGCTTAAGGTCGTTGTGAAACGACTTTCTGCGATTGAAGATCTTGGCAGTATTGAAGTGCTTTGTACGGATAAGACTGGTACTCTGACCGAGAACGTGTTGAGTGTAGCGGATGTATTTACATTGAGGAATGATAAGAGAGAGTTGATCATGATTGCTG
This sequence comes from Patescibacteria group bacterium, assembly GCA_039934415.1. Taxonomy (GTDB): domain Bacteria; phylum Patescibacteriota; class Microgenomatia; order UBA1400; family PJMF01; genus JBDTME01. The sequence goes on along the minus strand of JBDTME010000001.1, from coordinate 436,855 downwards.
CAGTTGGTTCATCGTTTTTAGGGAGACAGAAAAAAGAACCAAATAATAGTTTTAATATCGCACTCTGGAAACAGTTATCTGACGCGGATAAAAAAATGGCTCGCTCTATCACCTTTGAACTCGTATTACCTTTTGATCCAATGAGAAGACGCAGTACTGTGGTAATTGTACGCAAAGATCATCACGAAATTGTAGTACGCGGGGTGCCTGAACTACTTATTAAGGCATCAAACGCGAGTAGTGCTGAGAAAAAAAATGCGTTAGCTTGGGCAAGTGACCAAGGAAAAAAAGGAATGCGAGTGTTGGCAGTCACCAAGAAAGTGAGTAAGACGACTGTCAAAGAAATCAAAGGTGAGATGGATATTGAGGGTGGTGAGTTAGTAGGAGTGATCGCATTTGAAGATCCCCTCAAATCTTCTGCAGTTGTCGCGCTTAGACGAGCAAAGGAGCTGGGTGTACAAGTGAAGATTCTGACGGGGGATAGTGCTGAAGTTTCGACGCACGTCGCCCAAAAAGTAGGATTAATCCAATCCAGTGACGAAGTCATTACTGGTGAAGCGTTTGAAAATTTGTCTCCACTTGAACAGCATGAAGCAGTCGTTTCTCATCACGTTTTTGCTAGGATTTCACCTGAACAAAAACACGCAATTATTCATATTTTGCAGGATCACCAAAGTGTGGGGTTCTTAGGAGAAGGAATTAACGATGCGCCTGCGCTCAAAACTGCTCAGGTAGGCATCGTTGTGCATGGAGCTTCAGATATTGCGACTCAAGCCGCTGATGTCGTGCTGTTGGATAATGATTTGGGAGTGATTGTCGACGGGATTCAGAAAGGTCGGGAAGTATTTGCCAACACAGTGAAATATATACAAGCCACACTGTCTTCAAATTTTGGTAATTTTTTTGCAGTCGCTGTGGCTTCATTACTGAGCTCAAATCTACCGATGTTACCGCTCCAGATTTTACTCTTAAATTTACTCTCGGATCTTCCGATGATCTCAATTGCAACTGACACTGTTGATCCAGACGAGTTGCATGCTCCTAAAAAATATCAGGTGCACGAAGTAGTGGCATTAGCTTCTATTCTAGGAATTGTGAGTAGTTTTTTTGACTTCACTTTTTTTGCAATTTTTTCTCATCAAAATCCGGCAAATTTACAGACCTACTGGTTCATTGGGTCAGTGCTCACCGAGCTAGCTTTCATCTACTCCATTCGAGTTCAGAAGTTTTTCCTGACTTCAGTCCGACCAAGTGTGCTTTTAATCGGGTTATCTGTGGTTGCAGCTATTACGAGTATTGTTGTCCCATTCACTGCTTTTGGCCAACGCGTCTTTGAATTTATTCATCCGACTGCCCAGTCGATGGGAATTGTCATGTTCATTGTTGTGCTTTACTTTGTTGTCACTGAAGCAGCCAAATTGGCTTATTACTCATTTGCTAAAAAAATAGAAGTAAAGGTTCATGTATGAAAAAAATACTACTCTTACTTTCATTGTTGGTCGGAGTTCTCGCACTCGTTTTTGTTGTTCTGAAACTGAAATCATATTTGGCAATTGGCGTATTAGATACTTCAATAACCCAAAGTGTTTCGCCAACGAGTTTACAGAGTAATTTTCTAAAAGCCTCAGTCAATTATAAAGTCGAATCGGTGGTAGAAGGATTATATGTCCCCTGGAGCATTGTGTTTACCTCAGTCGATCGAATGCTCGTTACCGAAAGAAGTGGTGCAATACGGGTCGTTCAAAAAAATAAATTACTCCCACAACCATTGATGAAATTTCCAGAGGTTTCTGATAAAGGCGAAGAAGGATTGATGGGGTTAGCGATGGACCCTGAATACTCCAAAAATAAATTCTTGTATGCTTGTTTGGCGTATGCATCTGGAAAAAATTTGCAGAATAAAGTTGTGCGATTGAAAGATGAGGGAGATACAGCCGTTGTTGAAAAACAACTCCTTGATGCGATTCCCTCAGCGACGAATCATGCTGGATGTCGAGTGAGGTTTGGTCCAGACGCGAAGCTGTACGTCACGACGGGAGATGCCACTACTAAAGAAATTGCTCAAGACATGAACTCATTGGGTGGAAAAATTTTACGCATGAACTCCGATGGTTCAATTCCTGCTGATAATCCTTTTCCAAATTCTTACGTGTATACATTGGGCCATCGAAATTCGCAAGGAATTGCTTGGCAGCCTGGTACTGGTCAGTTATTTGCTACAGAACACGGACCAACTGTGTTTGATGGACCGGCTGGGGGAGATGAAGTAAATGCTATTATGGCTGGCCAGAATTACGGTTGGCCAACAGTGCATCACAAACTTCACCAGGATGGAATGATTGATCCAGTATTAGAATTCACACCAGCTGTCGCACCGTCCGGCGCGATGTTTTACAGTGGTGATATTTTTCCACAACTGCAGAACAACTTTTTGTTTGCATTGCTCAAAGGAGAAGGAATTATGCGCGTCGAATTTTCAAATGAAGACCCGAGTAAAGTTGAGCGTGTATCAAAATTAAATGGGATTACAGTTGGCAGAATCCGAGAAGTTGAGCAAGGTCCGGATGGATTTATTTACTTTGCAACTTCTAACAGAGACGGGCGAGGCAAAGTGAGAGGTGGGGATGATCACATTTACCGATTAATTCCTGAGTAGACGGTAGGATACATTTAGTGGCTAGGATGTCGGTTGTGATGTACAATTCACGTCATGGCTAAAGATAAGTACTCCGCAGTGTGGGTGTCTCATACTTCCTTAAGTGATTTTTTGAAATGTCCCCGAGGATATTACTTGCGTAATGTGTATAAAGACCCTCACACTCGTCATAAAATTCAAATCATGTCGCCTCCATTGGCGTTAGGTCAGGCTGTTCATGAAGTTTTAGAATCATTATCTGTCCTTCCGACTGATCAGCGGTTTCGCGAGTCTTTGTTGTCAAAATTTGAAAAGGCTTGGCAAAAAGTTTCTGGAAAACGAGGTGGATTTTCTTCCATGGAACAAGAAGAGCGCTATCGTGATCGTGGTGAGGCGATGATGAAGCGTGCAGAGCGAGTCAAAGGTCCGTTATCACGGTTAGCAGTCAAGATTAAACAAGAGTTGCCTTATTTTTGGTTATCAGAAGAAGATAATATTATTTTGTGTGGGAAAATTGATTGGCTCGAGTATTTCCCAGAAACAGATAGCGTCAGCATTATAGATTTCAAAACGAGTAAAACTCAAGAGGACACCAACTCACTGCAGTTACCTATCTATCATTTGTTAGTGCATTACTGCCAGCAACGAGCCGTCACGAAAGCGAGTTACTGGTATTTAGAAATGTCAGATGAACTGCAGGAGAAAGAGTTGCCTGATTTGCAAACTGCTTTTGATCAAATCTTACAACTCGCCAAAAAAATCTCACTCGCAAGAAAACTCAATATTATGAAGTGTCCAAATGGAGCTGCAGGCTGTATGCACTGCCAACCATTTGAACGCATCTTAAATGGAGAAGGTGAGCTAGTCCATGATAACGGACGCAATGATATCTATGTTCTACCTTGGATTACTCAAACCGAGGAAATGGAAAGTGAGATTCTGTGATGAACAACTTTTCTAATCGAGTATTTACCAACGCAGATCAAGAGGTAATGCAATACGATGGCCAAGCAGTAAGTTGGCGAGTGTCTGCCTACGCACTCATTGTCCAAGAGGATTCAATCTTGATCATTAAAAATAGAAATGAAAAATTGTACGACGTTCCAGGAGGAGGCATTGAGTTCGGAGAAAGTATAGAAGAAGCCTTAGAAAGAGAACTCATGGAAGAAGCTGGTGCTAAAGCTGCTATTGGAAACATTATCCATGTGGAGCAAGGTTTTTTCAAACATGGTAATGGCAATTTTTATCAAACAATCCAGATGTTCTATTCTGCAAAGCTGGTAGGAGAGTTGGTCGAAGCAACTGAAGGTACAACTGAATTCGTTGGGTTTGTGAAGTTTGATGAATTAGAGAAATATCCTTTGCCGAAGGCTGCCAAAGCAGCTGTAGCGAAATTGAAAGGCTTTCTTTGAAAAAAGGCATTGATTATATCGGCGTTGGTGTGGGTGCGCTCATTTTTAATGATAAAGGAAAGTTTTTGGTAGCTTTGCGCGGACCGAAAGCAAAGAATGAGCAAGGGAAATGGGAGATTCCTGGTGGAGGAGTGGAGTTTGGAGAAACATTAGCTGAAGCGATTACGCGGGAAGCGAAGGAAGAGTTGGGTGTTGAGATTAAAGTCCTTCAGCTTTTGCAAGTGGCCGATCATATTTTACCTGACGAAAAGCAACACTGGGTGTCCCCAACTTTTTTCTGCCGAATCATCCAGGGTGAACCGAGAGTGATGGAACCTGAAAAATGCGAGAGAATCGGTTGGTTTACTATAGAAGAAGCGAGTCAGTTACCGCTGTCCATAGTAACATTACAAGACATAGCAGTGCTTAAAAAATTAGGAATGCAAAGAATTGATAAAATTATCAGAGGAGTCGATAACATTGAGTTGCCGTTTGCCTGAGTTTTCTATGACTTTCATCCCTGGTATTTACTCAATTTTTAAACCAAAAGGTATTACATCACACGATGTGATTGATAAAATTCGGAGGTTGTCAGGAATACAGCGAGTTGGCCATGCGGGCACACTAGATCCGTTAGCCTCAGGTGTACTGGTTGTAGCTGTTGGTCGTGAGTTTACCAAGCAATTAGATTCCCTCATGAAAACTGACAAAGAATATCTTGCCGAGATTACATTTGGAAAAACGAGTACCACGGATGATGCTGAAGGAGAGAAAACAGAACGAGAAGTAGCTCATATTTCTACCGAAAAAGAAGTTCAAGAAGTACTTGCTCACTGGGTCGGAGAAGTTGATCAACTTCCACCCATATACAGTGCAATAAAAATTCAAGGACGACCAGCACATCGTCGTGTTCGGCAAGGCGAAACTGTTGAACTCCAACCACGTCAGGTAGTGATTTTTACAATTGATTTGATCAAATATGTTTGGCCACTTTTGCAAATAAAAGTGAAGTGTGGCAAGGGAGTCTATATTCGTTCTTTAGCGCGAGACATCGGTGAAGAATTGAGTGTGGGTGGATACATGTCTGACTTAGTCAGAACTAGAGTTGGGGACTTCACAATTGAAGATGCGAAAAAGATTGAAGATTAATCACCGTATCTTTGCTGCATCCAATTGGTTAGGCTTTGCTATGAGTGTACTCACTTAAACCTTGAAAAGCCTCAAGCACTTCCAAAGGTACCGCAAACACGACGGTGTTAGATTGATCTGACGAAATATCATTAATAGAGTTAAGTGTGCGTAAGTGCAGTGCACCGGGACTAGCAGATAACACTTTTGCTGCATGTGCTAAATTTTGTGAAGCTTGTACTTCACCTTCAGAACTGATGATTGTGGCACGTTTCTCGCGTTCGGCCTCGGCTTGTTTGGCCATCGTTCTGACCATCGATTCAGGAAGTTCAATGTCTTTAAGCTCCACTGATGAAACATTAATTCCCCATTCTTCAGTAATAGGATCAACGGCTGCCATGATTTCTTTGGCGATTTTTTCCCGATTCGATAACAGCTCATCCAAAGTTGCTTCACCAGCAATTCGACGCATCGTGGTTTGTGCGAGTTGGGAAACAGCCCAAAACACATTTTCTACTTCATTGATTGTTTTTGATGCATCATCGACTTTGTAATAAATCACAGCGTTCATCTTGTAGGAGACATTATCTTTTGAGACGACTTCTTGTTTGGGAATATCGACTGCTTTGACACGAATATCAACTTTTTTCACCATTTGAATTAAGGGGATGATGAAGTGAAGTCCTGGTCCCATCATGCCGGTGTATCGGCCCAACATATAGACTACTCCGCGTTCATACTCATTGAGCACGATTGGTCGTACTACGAAAATCAAGACTGCGAAAATGAATCCGAAAATATAAAGCAATGGCATATGATCCTTTAGTTTAGAATTAGGGCCTATTGTACACCAAACGATTTACAGTAATTATTGAATCGCAGCGCATTTTTTGGGATCTACCGATAATGGTGCATTGTATACAAACACCATTGGATCCACACCATTCTCTGAATACACACTGAATGCTACATTCGCGCCTTCAATCTTTTCCGACGTGATATATAACGTTCTTTGACCGGTGAGAATTGCTTGGCAGCCTATTTCACCGAGTGAAACTTGAGTGACAAAGAAATTTTCTAATTGAACTGTGTGTTGAAATCCTGAAGCTTCTTTCACTCCAAGCTTCGCAAGTTGTTGATATTTTGCTGGGTCATAATGAGTATAGTAGGCATAGAACATGATCGGATCCGAGAAAAATGGTTTGACATAGACATGCGTGTCTGGATTTTCGAGTTGAGGTTGAAGGTAACGAAATAACTTTGGCAAATAGCTTTGATACATATCACCGTGTTTCAGCGTATGAACTCCAAACCAATTTGTCAAAAATTGAGCAGATTGAATAAATAAAACTCCAAGAATTAACAAGACAGTTAACTGTTTAAATATCTTTTTCACTTTGATCGTGTTGTAAAGCCAAGACATACCTAGCATCATCGTCAACACCACAAAAGGATAAAATGCAGAGATTCGAACTTTTTGTGGATCGCCGGCTAAGATGGAAGGAATAGGTGTCAGTAATAATCCGAACAAGATCAAGGAACTGATCAGAAATTGATGAGAAGCTCTTTTTTCATTCCAGTCTTCAATGCAGACTATAATTAATCTGACAAATCCGATGATGAAAAAAGGATATAAAATACTGGCAAATTGACCCGCATTTTCTGCAGTCAAGAATTTTTCATTTGATTCTCCATGCGTACCCAAGAAATTGGGCGAAAAAGCCTCTAAGTATCTATTGAGCAAAAATCGAAATGCGACGACGTATTTATTTGAAACGAGATAACACAGTTTGGGTTGGTACAGATACGAGACACAAAAACTGCGAAACTCATTTACTTCAAGAGCAAGGCTTGGTTCATGGAAGATACCTACCTGACTGAGTCGTGTGCTATTATTTCCAATGACGGAACGTTGGAATAAAGGAATGATGGCGACGACAAAGATCAACACGAATCCGAGCAACTGTTTGGTCGTAATTTTTTTTATAAACCGTAAAGATAGTACCGTGAGGATGAAGAAGCCAATTGTGATGGGTCGATAAGCTATATATGCATACCAAGTCACTGCAAAACAAACTGCCCAGCCCAACAAGAAGTATTTTTTACCATTTCTTAGAAAACTCATCAGAAAGATCAGACCGAGTGTGAAGAAGAATAACGCAATATTTGACTCAAAACCAAACCGACTCAATATGAAAGGCCAAGGACTGATCGCTGTGATAAATGCAGCCAGCAGTGCCCATTGATGCGTAAAACCTGACCGACGGCTCAAGAAATACATCAAGAGTGTTAACAAACTACCGAGCAAAACTGAAGGATAGCGAATTGTGGCGTTACTGAGCCCAAAAAATTTTACGATTGGCACCAGTAAGTAAACCTGGAGAGGTAATTTATCGTCACCAAAACCTTTGAAATTTAAGGGAAAGGGAACTCCATGTTCATCTTTGCCTGTTTCCAGTATTGACCAGGCGAGATACCCAAAATGAGCTTCATCAATCAACGCACCTTTTGGTGATTCGTCGAGCTGAAATAACCGAATTGAAAATGCAAAAACAAGAATTAATAATAGTATGGTTGCTTGAGACCAATAGTTTTTGATCTTGCTTAGCTGACGTTTCATGAACTTTTTGAAATAAAAGTAAAATTTTTTTCTCAACTATTGTATGGTAACATATTTTTATCTGTACAGATGAGTATGCATAACTCTTTTCTTCATCAGCGAAAGATCACTTTTTACCTCATATGTGTGGGTCTTTTTATAGTTGGATTGTTCATTCACTTCTATAAACTTTCAAATTTGAGTCCTGTTGTTTCTCATGACGAAATTTATTATTTAGCCGAAGCAAAAACAATTGCTCTAGATGGGCTTGATTTAACAGGCCAAGTTTCACCTTTAAGTTTACAGGCAGCTAATCCATTATATGCCGAGTTACCGGGTTTGATGATGGTACCAGGTGCTTTGCTATTCCCAAACAATCCGTTGCTTGCTGGTCGTTTCACACACGCAGTGTTGGGGAGTGCATTTGCGCTCGTATTAGCAGGTGTGGTTTTGCAGCTTTTTCACAGTCGGAAATTGGCATTAGTAACTGCGACTGTTTGTTTGTTCAACCCCTGGTGGTTTGAAAATTCGCGCATGTCTTTTGATTCATTACTCAGTTTGTTTTTCTATTTTTCGGCGATTTGGGTGGGATTATCTTCACAGAAAAAAATGCTGCCGTTGAGTTTTCTGCTGTTTGTGCTCGGTTTTTATCAATATCAAGGTCTTAAGATTCTATTTTTGCCGATGATTTTCATGATGGTACTTTACCAAATGAAAGTATTTGAAGAGAGGCCAGTGCAGTGGCTCAAGTTGGTGAAAAAGAATTATGTCTACCTCGTTTTTTTCATTATCGCTATCCTTTTTTTTGGAATTCATTTGTTTCGCTTAAGTCAAACTGAAGCAGGTGGCCGAGTCAATGATCTCATTTTTTTGAATCATGATTTTATCGAAACAAGAATGAATAAAGAACGTGCACAAGGTTTAGTTTCACCATTGAATAAAATTTTGAATAACAAAGCTACAGTTTTATTTGAAATTTTTAGTGAGAAATATTTAAACAGCTTTGAATTTTCACAGTTATTCTTACACGTTGACGCGTTGCGAAATCCGTTTGCAGTTTGGTCAAAAGGCATCTTTCATTTAGTTGATTTACCACTCATCCTGGTAGGAATAGCCGTGTTGTTTTCTCAAAAAAAATGGCGATCTCAGGCGATATTTATTACAACGATGGTTTTGATCGCACCTTTGCCTTCCGCCATTAATAGCAAAGATACTTGGATGTTTTTCCGTGCGAGCTTCTTGTTCCCCTGGGGAATCCTACTCTCAGCGATGGGTTTGTGGAAAATGTGGCAAGTGCTCAAGCCGCGATGGTTAATAGCTGGTGTTGCTGGTATCTACATGATTTTTATTGTGATGTTCTTTTATGATTATTTTGTTCGTTATCCTGTGTATGGAACGAATCAAGGATACTTAGCAGAACGAGTTCTCTCAAGGTATGTAAAAGAAGAGAGTGCTGTAGGAAAGCAAGTATATGTGTATGCAGAAGAACCGTATTTTACGTTTACGACCTACCTTACGCTAGCAAATGTCATTCAAAAGAACTCACTCGACCAAATCCATCAAGCATATCAATCTAAAGTTTTTGCGGTGAATGCAGTGCAGGTGATTGGAGAGTGTTTCTCGCCTACAAAACTGGGTGAGCATGTTGCGATTGTGGATGCCAGAATTCCCTTCTGTGAAGGTGAGAGTGAAGCGATGACGAATCCAAGTGCGCGCATAATGATTCCTTCATTAATTGACAGTGGTAGTGTCTATAAGATTTACAACGATTCGATATGTCAACAATATGGACTTCCGCCCTTTAGTCATGTAACAAAAGACGTGTTTCAAATTGAGAGTCTTCCACAAGACACTTTCTGTAAATCGTTCTTTGCTGTAATGAGATGAGTTTATTTCTTCTTGAGTAGAACTGCTGGATGTAGTCGATCTTCGATTTCTTGTTTAGTCACTTTAGCAACTTCCCAAATAGGTTCGCCTTTGTAGTTGTTGATGATTGCGGTGTGATAAGAACTAATGGTATCTGACGGTGATAAACGTTTCACAAAAATGACTGTGTTTACACCCGGTGGGAAATATTGAGTAGTGTCGACATTGGTCAGATTATCGATTTTGAAAGGGAGGATCATCCGATAGTTAGCGAACTGATGTGGTGCCAAAAATGAAAACTGTTTGTCCCACTGTGCTGTGTTTTGAAAAACCTGGGGATCAAGTTTGGTGTAGAACGCAAATTCGGTATACAACAAGTAGTAGTCAGGTAAGTTTGACGCATCTACATAAATGATGTCAACATCTGTAAGGAGAGGAGCAAGTGTTTGTGAAGCTTTCTCTACACCTTCATGCCATTTGATATCTAAGTGAGAAGAGTGTAACAGTGTGTACTTCATCATCGCATTGGACCAACTCATCAGATAGTAACCAATCAGTAAACACAAAAATACTTTGATTTGACGATTCTTGCTAAAACGGAGTTGATCGATTGTCCAACTCAACCCAATAGCCAAGATCAAAGTAACAGCTAGGTGAAAATCCATTAACCGATTTGTGTTCGGAGAATCAAGTGTAAGCGAGTTGATTACCGGTGAAAACAGCAAGTAGATGAGAATTAACAATTCTGACTTTGACCATTTGGGTGCTCTACGGATGAGCAAGAGCATGCCTATCAATATGAAAGGAATTGCACCCCAATGGAAACTGCCAACTCGAATCAACTGCAGACTGTGCCAAGGGTTGTCATTGCCTTTGATAAAAAGATATTGAGGATTCCATACTGCTGCGTAATTTGCTACGAACTGCGTCAAACCAGTTGAGTAACGATTGGTGAGCACAACACTGATTTTATAGGGTACTCTTTGTCGGATGAGTGCGGCGAAATTGGCTTGGCTTTCATCCAGGAGTTGTTGATTTGAAAAAAGAGTTGCGCCAGATTTCTGTTGTGCAAGCGGGAGTGTGATCAAAAAGGGGATGAGAAACGCAACTCCCACGAGAAGAAAACCACTAAATTTCTGCAGTGAATGGAGATGATATTCTTTGCGAAAAATGAGTGCGCTTGCCACTACTATGAGTGGAATAAATAGCATCGGTAAGTTGTATGTAAAACATGCTATTAAAAAAAAGAGTGCGGCCGGAATGAACCAAACAGAAGAGTGTCTGGCCTTGAGTAAAAAATAGAGACCAATTGTTGAGAAGGTAAGTCCAGCAATTGGCTCGTAAATGGTCCGTGCCAAGAAAGTGTGCCAAACACTAAAAGTGAGAACAGCGCTTGCACACAATGCGGTTTGTTTTCTTTTGAACAATTCATATGACAAGCCAAAGAAGGCTGGAATGAGCAAAGTTGCGAGCAACGCATTAGGTACTCTAACAACCCCCGGTTCTAGTCCTTTCAAAGCGATACTCACTTCAGTCAGATAGACCATGACAGGTAATTTGTAATCGCCGAAGGATTCAAAGATGACAGGATACGATTTGCCGTGCTCATCCTTTCCCGTCTTTAATATCGAGTACGCATTATAGGCAATATTTGCTTCGTCCCGATGCAGTTCAGAAGGGAGGGAGTTCAGAAAAAGGATTCTAGTTAAGAGACTGCAACAAGTGAGAAAAATGAGGAGGAGGAAATAGTGTCTACGAGCAACAGAAATAAGGTGGTGACTCATAACTATTTACGCGGTGTTGCTTGGTAAACTGTGACGTTCTCACCAACTTTGAAAGAATCTACAATTTGATCGTACCTTTGGTCTCCCCACCAAGATTTTAAGAAATCATCGTAGTCTGCACTTTCCACGATATAAAAAATCATAACTGGTGCTTGGGTAGGAGTAACTGATCCTAACTTTGCCATGAGCTCTGGTTTTTCTAAAATGTAGGCAGTCTCACCAGGTTTGTAGCTAAACTCGGTAGGAAGTTGTTGACCGTGAAAGCCTTGGTACATATAGAGGTATTGATATGCGTAATCATAAATATCGGGAACGTATTGGTAGCTGGCAAATGGTTGGCCATTTGCTCGTTTTCGTACTTCGCTGATTGCTTGCAGTTTGACAGGCAATAAACTTGTGTTTGCGTTGAGAGCTGGTCTCTCACTGAAAAAACGGGCTGCCAATGAGATTGGAGTAAGCAGCATCAAGAATACAAAAAAGTATTGAAGTTGTTTTGGCAATTGGCGAATGGCGAACATGCAAAACAATAAACCAGCTGGTATTAACCCCAGGATGTACCACAGGTTGAAATGGAGGAGAAAAAAGCCAGGAATTGGAATTATGAAAAACAACAAGATCTCGAGCCAGTTTTTGGGCAACTTTCTCTTTATTACCATCAGTACGACTCCTGCTCCCAACAGTATTGCATTGAGTAATGAAATGAGTTGGTTTACCCCAGCCATCGGAGTCCAAATTTCAGGCAAGATTGCCAGTTTTGATTCATTCATAATCGTCATTAACACGTCTGTTACTTTTGTCGCACCACTGGCTTCTTGTTTTCTACCTTCAACTAAGTAGTTAATGACTGCGTGAGTTTCTAGAAACTGGTGACGAACCTCAAAGAGTGCCTGGGGCATAAATGGTAATGCGAAAGCAATCAATAGAACGAGTACTGCTTTCCAATTTAATTTGACCCTGCGCAGAAGCAAGCTCAACGCAATAATTGGTGGATAGAAAATTGCAAATGCTGTAGAAAAGTGGAACCCGAATCCTGCACTCAAGCCTAAAATAATGGCGAGTTTTATCGTTAGTTTTTTTCTTTTTCTGACCTGTTGCAATGCAATCAGTATCAGTAGCGACAGGAGTGTCATCGGAAATGGATTCCAGGCGCTGCTTGAAATGATCAACCAAAGGGGAGCACAGGCAATTGCGATTGCCTCTAACTTTCCCAAATAGCGTTCAGCCAGAAGAATCTGCACGATAATGAGTCCCATCATCAAATAGACTGGTGCGACAGGATGACCACCACTCAGAATAAAAGCAGGTGCGAGCAGATAATACCAACCTGGCCCAAAGTACAAACCAGGAATACTTGTCCATGGTCCGATCAGTGCTGGCTTCCACGTTTTGATGAGATGTAAAATTGCGACTGAGTCTTTTCCGTGATCGAAGCGAAAGGCTATCGTGTCGGTGAGAGGTTGGGGTAACCGAACAATAACTGCAAATACACACAATATGATGAGCCATTTATATTCTAGAAGCCAGGATTTTAGATGTTTGTGCACGGATTTAATTATACAACAACTTTGGACAAAATTTACTCAATTATAAATAATATTTTAGGAAGAAAGATAGCTAATCCGATGAGTGCTGCAATGATAGCCATCGTGAAGACAGCGCCGGCAGCAACATCACGTGCGCGTTGGGTGGCTTTATAATTCAACTTCAACTCGTCTCGGATGATATTTGCGAGTTCTTCGACTGCTGTGTTCATCATTTCTAAAGCGAAAACTGCTCCAATCAGTATCAGGAGAATGTACCATTCAGTTTGTGTAACAGGCAGGATGTTCCCGAGTATGATGACTACAAATGCGGCAGTAATGTGTACCTGCATATTGCGTTCACCAAGCATGCTAATCATGCCATGTGCGGCGTACGTGAAACTGCGTAACACTTTATAGAGATATGAAAACATAAGGACATTATGCGCTGAAAAAGTTGGGAAAATCTAGGGGTGATTCAATTAAAACTTTTGTTCGACTTCAGAAAGCCAGCTATCAATTTGAGAATGAATTTTGTCAGTATCGTTGAAGAAGTACTGATTTATCTTGAGTGGTTCTGCGATCACCTGGCCAGCGTGTGCTTTGACGAACTCTTCGATAACTGTCAGTGCCCCACAGAAATATTGGTAGCTTTTATCACCGCATCCGAACAGTACATACTTGTGATCTGATAATTGGACATCTTTTATTCCATCGAGGAATTGCATAAAGGCATGGTGAGGTTGACCTTCTTTGTGTTCAAAATCCCAACTATTCGAACCAAGAAATACTAAATCATATTTCAATAAATCTTCTGGGTTAGCGTCCATGATATTGAGTAGGGTGACTTGATGAGTGTGCTCTTGGAGTTTCTCTGAAATATATTTGGCAACCAAATAGGTGGAACCTGAGTTGGTGGCGTATGTCACGAGAATATTCATGACGCAATTATACACAGAAATACGCGAAGCAAGGAGATATAATCTTTGTACAAAAAAGCCGTCCTTTAAGGACGGCTTTTCCTGTTTTCAAATAAACATTATTTAATGTCACCACAACTTGTGTACATTTTCGACTCTGCTGCTGACTTATGCACATTGATTGCAATTGGCATCATTTTCTTGAGATCTGCGATGGTTGTATCAACCGTGGTCACAGACTTTCCATTGACGACGTCGGTCAAAGGAAACTTGACTGCACCTGGAGTTGGACAACTGCCCATGTGAATATGTGCAGGTTGAGCAACTGTTGATGCTGTACCGGTTTGCATGATTGTTACGACGACTTTGCCATCTCTTTCTTCAAGGGTGGCTAATCCTTTTTGTCCAGATTTATTTTGCTCGCCCAATGTCACGGTCATTGGTTCCATCATGGTGTCTTCTTTTTCCATCATGGCGGCATCTGTTGGTTTTGCCATTTCTTCAACTTGAGCTGAAGTAGGTTCTGGCACAACGTTGTTTGTGGTTGATGTAGGGGTACAACCGGCGAGCAGCAACGCTGCCAATCCAGTGAAAATTGCTTTCTTCATAACTTCCTCCTTAGGAGTGATTCATATTAGTAACAGTAGTAAAGCAAAATTATAGATTGTAGTCAATTAAACAAACCGTTCACGCCTACAGAAGCTTTTCCGGTTGAAAAAATATGATTAATCGATACTGAGTCTAAAGTAGGCAAAATAGTAAATAAGCCGGAAGAGTGAGGTCCTGTTGTTTTTTTCGAACTGGTCTTTGAGTTGTGACTCGATTGTGGATGTGAAGTATTTGTTGTGGGGACATGATGCATCATGCCATCTCGACCAAAGCCACAGTTGCACAAGGGACCCACGATTCCAGATGATCCGCAGTTCGGGCAAGTTGTGCAGGAATCGATTTTGATGCCCCCAAATCCATGAGCCCCTCCAGCTTTTGCGATTAAACCGCCGGCTGACATTGAACCACAGAAGAAAGAACCAGCAACGCGTTGCAGAATAGTAGGAATGGCAGTCGAAAGAGAAGAAATGAACGCATCTCGACCTTTGCCTGATGCTAACTCAGAGTGATATTTCTCGACTAATACCTCTTGTGGCACATCCTTTGCAAAGTAGAGTGGGTTTCCAATCCCCTCAAAGAAATCCTTGAGTCTTACCAATTGGTCAGGGGTTTCTGGTTGTGACAACTCATGTTCAAATATTTTTAGAATCGCTTCAATAGATTGCTCTATAGCTACAGTTTGACTTTCTTGCCTTTCTCTAGCTTTTGCAATCTGTGTCTTTAAATTTGGTATTTTTTTCTGTGTTACTTCAATAAATAATTCTTCTGGAGTCTGTTTATTTCTATGAGGACTTAACTGAATAATTCTCATCATGATTTCACGTTCTGTTTGAGGCGTCGCTTTTTCTAACTGGTCAATATTCAGTAAGTCATGGGCATGTCTTTTCTGATTCAGTTTGTGGAGAAGGCCTTGTTTCTGAAGGAAGTACTCAAAGTTTCCGTTCTCTGTTGGGACTGCAACGATACGATAGATATTAAAGTAAGAGCCTCCGCCTTTGTGAACTTGGCTGGCTGGCATAGCCATTGCGTACCAATTTGACACAAAGCCTTCAATTGTTTTGCTATCAGCCAGTTGGATTGTGATGGGTTGAGTGGTCTCACTCAACTGCTGTATAAAAGGAAGGGATAACAGTGGATCTTTGGGGAGATATTCTTCGACGAGCAATTTTATTTGTTCATACTCTAAAAGAAATCGATCAAGAAAGGGTTTCGCAAATGGTGACATTGCGTACAGGGCTTCAGTTCCAGCTTCTTCGGTCAGGTTATACCATTCATAAGGATTAGCTCGATTTACAATATTTGGTTTTTGAGGATAGTCGTCATCATTGACCTCGATGTGGTCGACACGTTCAACGAGACTATAGAGAAAATTTGGTGTCAGCGGCTGAATGACGAGTTCTTGGATTAAAGAAATCAATTGTTTTCTCAACAAGGTCTTAAATCGTTCCGTTGTTTCTCGAGGACCATAGGATGCTATGGTTTTTTGGTATTCATGAAACAAATTTCCCAAGTTAAAAATTTCCGGAATTTGGGCATCAGTGACCCACTCGCCTTCGACGCGATACTTTCGTTGTTGCTCTTTTGCCATAAAAAAACTCCTCGTGAGAGGAGCATTCGGAAGGGTTTTCGCGAAGGAAGCCCGCTAGGCGGGATTCTGACACTTGAGGTTCCGATGCTCGTCGAACACCCTGCCATCGGCAGGGCTATCTCACAGATCGGACTCATGTGTTGAGTAATTTTAGTACTCAATTTCACATACACCGTTGCGGCACAGTCTCAGGTTTACACTGAGTTCCGTGAGAACTACGTTTATTTATAACAAATTATTGTAATATGAACAGAATCACTTTTTTTTTACTCATCTAGACAAGAATGGGATTACGAAGAAGAGCTGATGGAAAACGGGGAGTTGTTTCGTATTTACGAATGCGACTGAATAAACAGTATGTGTAACTATTTTCTTCTAAACACTGTTTCCAACTGGTGTTGGGAGACGGTGATGTGAGTCGGCCGACCATGTGGACAGACGAGCGTCTCACTGCCGCCATCGAGGGTTGATCGAACGAGTTGACTCATTTCTGATTCAGTTAAGTGTTGGCCGGCGCGAATGGCTTGGTGACAAGCAATCGTGGCAATTCTGGCATTGATTTCATCATCAAAACTGTGTTGATACACATCATCAGCGAGTTCTTCTCTGCATTCTTGCGTAATTTTTTTTTCAATGTCATTTAGAAGTTGGACATCATTCAGGAGAGCGTTGTACCACAATCTTTCATCAGCAGCGTGCTGATCTACGAGTAAAAAACCACTCTGTGTGGGTGTCATGATAAACATATTATTGAGCTGCATGTATGGTCCGGCCAGAAAAAGCGGTAGTGATTCTCTGACGCTTTCAGCTAGTTCTGTTTGAAATAAATCTTGTCCTGTGTAGCGAAGATCTTGCGGGAGCAGTTGTGAAAGTGCTTGTTGGAGACGTTGGGTGATACCAGCCAGAATTCGATCTTGTTGAGCTAAAGTAACTGACAGTTTTTGAGGATGCACATTTACATCAATCAATTGAGGAGAAACTTCGAGTAAAAAAACATAGCGAGGTTGCCGACCAGCGTGACGAAAAGTATGTAAACTTTGGTCAATGGCTTGATGAAGTGCTGGCATTTCCACTGGCCGTTCATTAACGACGATGAGCTGATGTTGCTTGTGCGTTGCAAATACTTGGGGGTGGGCGATCCATGTTGTGAAACGCCAGTCATCTTCAGTCGCAGAAAGTTCAAAAACTTCTCCGTGAGTGACTTGCCAGGTCTTTGCAATCCGATCGACTGGTTCTTCTTGTTCAAAATAAGACAGTAATAAACTTGAGTTGTGTTTGAGGACAAAACCAATTTGGGGATAGGTTAGTGCATATTGCGTTATCAAGTGTTTGATTTGTTGGAGATCTTTTTTGGATTCGAGTGCTTGTTGACGAACTGGAAACCGACCGAACAAACGATCAATCATAATTGTCATACCAATCCGACAACCAATCGGACGAACTTCTTCTACTTTGCCATTATGTGTTCGTACCCAGGTGCCTTCTTGTTCGCGATAAGATCGAGTCATCACGGTAACGTCTGCTGCTGTCATAATTGAAAATAGCGCCTCGCCACGAAATCCCAACGACTTTAGTTTGTGAAAGTCTTCGATATCTTTGAATTTGCTCGTAGCATACCGTTCGAACATCAAAGGAATGCTTTTGCGTTCGATGCCATGACCGTTATCACTCACTGTAATTCGTTCGCGACCCCCTTGCAAAATTTCAACCTCAATTCGAGTAGCTTGTGCATCCACTGCATTCTCAATCAGTTCTTTGACGACGGAAACCGGTTTCTCAATCACCTCACCAGCTGCAATATGATGAATGACATGTTGGGAAAGACGGTGGATTTGAGAGAGGGAACTCATTGAACCTAGAGTATAGAGAATGGGGAAAAAGGTCAAACGGGAAAAAGGCTTGCTCTAGGGTAAGTGTGAGATATCACTTCCCCTGCTATACTCCACATTATGGAAGACAAGTATCAAAAGATAATGAATAGAAGAAAAAAACTGCCTCATGCGTATGCAGAAAAAGTGGGTTTGTCTACTGCTATTGTTGATGCTGATGTAATAAAAGAAGAACATGGACGTCTTTTGTTCACTGCAATAGTTCAAGATTACCAAAAGGGAATAATTTCTATTGAGGATCTCTCATTTCTTTGTCAAGAAATGTGGCTTAAATGTCGCGGTTTTGCTGCTACCCTTTTAGAGGGTGCAGATATTAGCTTTAATATTCGTTGGGGTCCTGAGTCAGCTTGTGCGGCCTTAAGGGTGCTTATCGATGAATTTGGAAAAGAGTGGGTTATGCCAGCAGCTGACAACTACAAATAGATTGATTGGTTCGCTTATATTATTCAATGCTCGCAAAGATCCTCGTGGACAGCAGTTGATGTGACGACTTTTCTTCTAATTCTTTGGATTGTTATTTTCTTGTACCTTCTTTTGAAAACTGTATCTTAAAAGCTGCAGAAGTAGATCAGGTGATCTGGTACAATTGCCCTCTTTAAGATACATATTTGAAAAAAAGGATATGAAAAAAAATTCACATTTTCCATTTACTATCTCTAATAATATTAGAAAATTTCGCGAGCCACTTGGCTTTTCACAAACAGTTTTGGCTGAAAGAGTAAGATTGAGCTTGGCCAAGTTGTCCCTTCTGTTTTGACTGCATTGCTTATAGCGGACCGGTTACATACAAATGTTCATAAACTATTTACTTTTAAAAAAGAAGTAGTCCTCACTGAAGCAGAGGAATTTGATCTTGAGATAAAAGAAATCGTTGAAGATGCTCGAAGAAAAAGAAATGAGCAAGGCAGAGCGTGAACTGACAAGAAAACTTATGAATTTTTCATGTTTTCTTGTTTTCTTGTATCTCTTCTAACTTCTTCCATGCTTGTTTTGGCGTCAAATCATCAAGATTTAAAGTGAGTAACTCTCCCATGAATTTTTGTGAATCACTTTCGTCAATCATTTCAATTTTTCTCAATGCTACTAATTTCATTTCTCTTTTAATTTGATCTGCTCTTCTCGTGACGACTGAGGGGATGCCAGCTTGTTTGGCGACTTCGATGCCGTAGCTTTCATCAGTGCTGCCTTCTTGCAGTGTGCGCAGAAATATCACTTGACCTTTGTGCATGCTGACTGCCATTGAACCATTTTTAATTGCGGAAAATTTACCTGCGAGTTCTGCCAGTTCGTGGTAATGCGTCGCGAAAAATATAAAAGGGTGCGTGGGTAAAGTTGCGACATACTCTGCGATTGCTTGAGCAATGCTCATACCATCTAGCGTGCCCGTTCCGCGCCCAATCTCATCAAAAATTACTACGCTGCGATCTGTGACGTTCCGTAGAATACGCGCTGTTTCGGTCATCTCGACCATAAATGTTGATAGGCCTTTATGCAGTGCATCTGATGCACCGATGCGAGAGAAAATACGATCTGATAAAGGTATGATTGCGTGATCAGCTGGTACAAAAGAACCCATGTGCGCCAATAAAACGATCAAGGCGACTTGTCGAATATAGGTTGATTTACCAGCCATATTAGGACCAGTCAACAGTAAAAAACGTTGCTGTTCAGTGAGATCAGTTGAGTTGGGAACGAATGCGTTGCCCAAGAAATGTTCGACAACTGGATGACGTCCATTGCGAATCGACATGACTCTATCACTCGTCATGGTGGGTTGAACGTATTTTTTTTCTAAAGCCAGCTGTGAGAGACTTGTCACACAATCGATTTGGGCGATGACGTGCGCTACTCGCTGAAGCGCACTTACTTTTTCGATAATTTGTTTTACAACATGTTCAAATAGATGAAACTCGCGTGCAAAAATAGACTCTCGTGCGGTCAATGCGATGCGTTCCTTTTCTTTTAACTCTGCGGTGATGTACCGCTCAGCATTGACTAAAGTTTGTTTTCGCTCATAACCGTGTTCTGTTTTAATTGCTACTGCGTGTGCTTTACTCACTTCGATGTAAAAACCAAACACTGAGTTTTCACCAACTTTGAGCGTGGGGATACCGGTGCGTTCGCGTTCAGCAATTTCAAACTCTGCTAACCATCCAGTCGTATCTGTAAAAATTCGTTTTAACTCTGCCAACTCTGCATCAGCTTCTGGACGGATCATCCCGCCCTCTTTAGTGATACCGCGGGGGTCATCCAAGATCCATTGTGAAATTAATTGAGTAGCTGTGATAGTGCTTCCAGGCAAATCTGCCATGTCAAAACTTTCCCATCGGTATTTTTTGATCAGTTCAAATACTTTCTCGCAGCGTTCAAGTGCGTCTCTCAAACTGACGAGATCACGCGCATTCCCAATGTTGACGGATAGCTTTGCTAACAAGCGTTCGATGTCCACGATCTCATTCATTACTTTTCGGACATCTGCCAACAGTGCAGGATGTTGGACAAAAAACAGAGCGTCGGTATGACGTTGGTTGATAGGTTTCAGCTCGGCGAGTGGATGAATCAGCCAGTCTTTTAGTAATCGGGTACCCATAGCCGTCAATGTTTTATCAATCACAGCGAACAAACTCCCTTCTGAGCTTTTATCCATCGTTGATCGAAACAGTTCTAAACTTTCAATTGTCGTCGCATCTAAACTTAAAAAATGAGAATCATTGATGCGGTCGACGGATTTGATATGAGTGACATTGCCTTGTTGGGTATAGGTTAAATACCCGAGTAAAACGCCCGCAATGGCAATTTCATTTTCTGCTTCCAAACCGAATCCTAGTAAGCTACTTACTTGAAAATGATCTTTCAAAGCTTGGTCTGCTCTATCATTCCAAGTTGACCATTCTAAAAACGGGGCAATGTTTAGATGTGAAATCAAGCTAAAGACGCCCAACAGTTTGGGACTATTATATTGTTCAGGCGATAAGATGATTTCTTTGGGACTGTACTGATGGATGACGTCAACGAGTTGTTCGATGGGAACTGAAGTGATTACAAATTGTCCAGTGGCGATGTCAGCAAATCCCAATGTGACATCTTTTTTTTGAACGCAAGCCGCGCAGACAAACGACGACTCTCGTTCATTGACGCTTCGTCCGTCTAACAATGTTCCAGCAGTGATGACTCGAATCACTTTGCGAATGACTAAGTTAGGAGTGTCTTTGGGGTCGGAAATCTGTTCTGCTATTGCAATCTTATATCCAGCCTCCACTAATCGGGGAATATACATTTCTATGGCATGATACGGAACGCCACACATCGGGATCGTACCATCTTTCCCCCGCGCTCGACGAGTTAATGTAATTCCCAACACATGAGAACCGATTTTGGCATCTTCCAAAAACAGTTCATAGAAGTCGCCTAGTCGAAAAAAAAGGATGCAGTCTGGATACTGTGCTTTCATCTCCATATATTGCTGCATCATCGGGGTGTGGAAGTCCATCCGCCCACGATAGCAAGTTTCTTGGGCGGGGTAAAGCAGGGAGAGGAGTATAATCAGCCGAATGAAAGAAGAAACAATCCAGCTAAATCAAGAAGCAGCATTGAAAGTGTTTTTTTTGGAGCTATCTGAACTTCCGGAGTCCTTCAATGTCGATGTCGTTGTCAACAAGATCCTTCTCTTTTTAGATAGCACAGGTCTCAACATGATAGATGTCCTTGAGTATTTTACACTTGGGGAACCTAAGGATTTCAGGTTAACACGTGGTTGGGAAATATTTAATCATTTGGCAGTATCTGGTGATATAACACGTGGAGTCAGACAACTATTAGGTGGGCGTCATCAACAGATTCAGTAACGATTGCTCCAACTCCTGAGAATATGAAAACAAAGGAGTATAATACATGCATATGATCGAACGCAAACGCAAACGCGAGCTCGAACGCAAACGCGAGCAACTCAGGTTAGTTAAAGTATTTTTAAGAAACTTGCAAACAGTGGTTGCTGAGTCGGCAAATCCTTACATGATGTTCGATGAGAATCATCAACCAGTTCATATAGAGCAGTATAATTTGACGCAGTTGTGCAATCTAGTCTTTGGACTTGCAGAAAGTTTTTTGCGACGGCAGGAAATGAAAACAGAAGAATTTAACTCACTGGTAGGTGATATTGGTGAATCGCCTAGACTAGATCCTGATTTAGCACAGGGATATTCACTCTTTTACGTTATCGGGCAGGAAATAGAAAGACAGAGAAAAAGAATCATCCCTTTCAGATTAAAGAATTAAACTAAAGGAACTTTATGTCATTACGCTCAAACTTACCTAACCTCATGAAGGATGCGATGAGAGCACGCGATCAGGTTCGGTTGGACACGATTCGGTTTGTGATGTCCCAAATGAAAAATGCTGAGATTGATTTGAAGCGAGAGATGACGGACGACGAGTTCATCGCTTTGCTTAAGAAAGAACTAAAAAATCGTAAGGAAGCCATCGAACAATTTAAAACAGGTGGTCGAGAAGACATTGTGGTAGAAGAAGAAGCAAAGTTGAAAGTGATTCAAGAGTTTCTCCCTGCGGAGATGAGCGATGCTGATTTGCAGGTTGCTGTCGAAAACGCACTCAAAAACGTGACAGACAAATCCAATTTTGGCTTAGTCATGAAAGCTGTCATGGCTGAAGTCAAAGGACAAGCAGATGGAAAACGAGTGACTGAAGCAGTCAAAACTGCACTCGCCTAATGCACAATCCAACAAGCTCTATATAATAGTCAGAGCCTATGAAGAAAGTTGGACAAGTACTGGCTGAATATCGCCTCAAACAAAACATTTCTCTGGAAAAAATTGCTCAAATTACTCGAATTCGTGTCGAGTTTCTTAAAGCGATCGAAGATAATCGGTTTGAGGAGTTACCAGCAGAACCATTTGTGCGTGGTTTCTTACACTCGTACGCTAATTATTTAGGATTGGATCCGGAAACAATTCTTGCCTTATTGCGTCGAGACTTTAAAACAGGTGAAAAAGGCAAAATTGTACCGCGCCAGTTTTTGAAACAAATAAAAAGACAACAAACTTGGGTTGGACCCAGATTGACCGTCGCCATTTCTACAACATTCGTCGTTATTCTGGTCTTAGGGTATGCCGCTTTACAGTGGTGGAAATTTCGGCAACCGCCCCCACTCGTAGTGAGTAGTCCAGAGCAAAATGAAAATGTGCAAAAAAATGTGACAGTAAGAGGTAAGACAAGCATCGATGCTGTTGTGACAGTTGACTCAAAACCGACAGCGATTACTCCAGATGGGATGTTTGAAACAACTGTATTTTTTCCAGATGACGGCACTTACACAATTACCATTCAGTCAGCCGATCGTCATCAACGAACCAGCACGATACAAAGAACTGTGACTGTCAAAGAGTAGTCTCTCAATTTGAAATTTAAAATTACATTTGATTTGGTATATACTGTAGTACAATAGCACTCAATTTTAAGGCACATATGGATCCAGTTATTATCATACTCACCATCGTCATCTGCATTTTCGGAATTGTCTTGGTTGTAGCTGGTATTCAAGTCATTTTGGTTTTGCAAGAAGTGAAGCTGACCTTGAAAAAGGTGAATATATTAACTGAAACCTTTGAGAAAGCAACGAATCAAGTAATCGCTCCGTTAGCTGGACTGGGTGGTACAATGGACGGACTCAAGAGTGGATTAAAGGTAGCAACTGCATTCATGAGTTGGTTAAATAAAGAAGGCAAAAAGGAATAGTATGACTGAAGATAAACAGACTAGTGGAAATTTTTTCAGTGGTTTAATGTTTGGTGCTATTGCTGGAGCTGCGAGCTATTTTTTCTTAAAAACAGAAGAAGGTAAAAAAGCACGCCAAAAGTTAGCAGAAGAGTGGGAGAAAGCCAAAGAAGAGATGGCTAAGTCCGGTGCCATTGAAGATGCGACGAAGTCTTTGCCTGAAACAGTGCAACATACTATTGAACACATCATCGAACCCAAGCGCCTGGTCAAAACGACAACGATTAAAAGAGCACCAGTCAAAAGAATGGAAGCTCCGAAAAAGAAAGAGACCAAGAAGTTCAAGGGCGTATAAAGGTATTTTGTGAAAACGATTTCGAATATTTTCGCAGTTTTTTCCCTACTCGTTTCAAATCTTATCCCATTGTTTGGTGTTATTTATTTTCATTGGAATGTTTTCTCCTTGATGGTTTTGTACTGGTTAGAAAATGTCTTGATTGGAGTGTTCACAGTTCAAAAAATGAAACGTGCCGAAGCTGGCAACCTGGATTCGGTTCAGGCAGAGCGTTCATTCTTTATCCCTTTCTTCACTATTCATTTTGGTATGTTTACCTTGGTACACGGAATTTTCGTCTTAATTTTTTTCTACTCACCGGAAGCGTCACTTTGGGGAATTTTTCTGACCTTTTTATCAATGTGTTTGAGTCATTTTATTTCATACCAAACGAACTACTTGGGTCGAGGTGAGTATTTACATACTAGCGTTGAACGATTATTCATCTCACCATATCCTCGGGTAATTGTGATGCATTTAACAGTGATACTCGGGGGATTCTTCGTTTTGAGTAATCACTCAGTGTATGCGCTTGTCATACTGGTGATCTTAAAAACACTGGCTGATTTGGGTAGCCATTTGTTTGAACATCGGTTGGCTGAGGCAAGAATTGGAAACTCTGTGGGTTTCACTGGCAAAGTGAAATCAAAATGACGAATTTTTTCGAGTAGATGATACAATATCTGCCATGACACCGAATGAACTTCGCCAAAAATATTTAAACTTTTTTCAAAAAAATGGGCATGCGATCGTGCCGTCTTCTCCCTTAGTACCTGATAACGATCCTACAACTCTATTTACTGGTTCTGGTATGCAGCCAATGGTGCCGTATTTATTGGGGCAAAAACACCAATTAGGCACTCGTATTGTTGACTCCCAAAAATGTTTCAGATCTCAAGATATCGAGGAAGTAGGGGACAATCGTCATACCACTTTCTTTGAAATGTTGGGGAATTGGTCGCTCGGCGATTACTTCAAAAAAGAACAACTCACTTGGTTTTTTACGTTTTTGACTGATAAAACGGATGGAATGGGATTAGATCCCAACAGATTGTTTGTAACGGTCTTTCGTGGTGCGCCTGAGATTGATGTGCCGAAAGATACCGAGTCAGTCGAAATTTGGAAACAATTATTTAAAGAAAAAAATATTGAAGCCCAAGATGTAGATTTTGCCGAAAAAGATGGGATGAAAGACGGGCGTATCTTTTATTATGACGCCAAGAAAAATTGGTGGTCACGTGCCGGAGTACCTTCAAACATGCCTGTTGGTGAACCAGGTGGCCCAGATAGTGAAGTCTTCTATGATTTTGGCGTGGAGTTAAAGCTCCATGAAAATTCTCAGTTCAAAGACGAACCATGTCATGTCAATTGTGATTGTGGAAGGTTTATGGAAATTGGAAACAGTGTGTTTATGGAATACGTGAAGACAGATAATGGTTTTGAGAAACTGTCGAAGCCAAATGTGGACTTTGGAGGAGGGTTGGAACGGATTTTGGCGCCAGCAAATAATGAGATTGATGTATTTAGAACCGATGCGTTTCAACCAATTGTGAAAGTGATTGAAAAAATTAGTGGTGTCACATACGGTGATGATGAAGTTCACACTCGATCTTTTCGCGTGATCTCCGATCACATGCGGGCAGCTGTCATGTTAGCATCGGATGGTATTTTCCCATCCAATAAAGCTCAAGGTTACTTTTCGCGCCGTTTAGTTCGTCGGTCAATTCGTTACGCCAAAATGATTGGAATTGAAAACCCATTTGTGGCTGAGATTGTCAAAGCAGTTTCTAGTATCTACGCCGAACCATATCCTGAGGTGAGTAGGCAAGTAGAGCAAATTAGCCGTGTCTTAGAAGAAGAAGAAAGCAAATTTCAACGAGCTTTAGAAAAAGGCATGCGAGAGATTGAAAAAGTGGGGGAGTTAAATGCCCAAGTTGCTTTTCAGCTCTATGAAACGTACGGTTTTCCTTTCGAACTCACACAAGAAATTGCCAAAGAAAAAAATGTGGAACTGACTGAAATTGACTTTAATGCCGAGAAAACTAAACATGCTGAGCAATCACGCAGCGCATCAGTGGGTATGTTCAAAGGTGGTTTACAGGATCACTCCGAGCAAACGACCAAGTATCACACCGCCACGCACTTACTTCATGCGGCACTACGAAAAGTGTTAGGCACACACGTTCAGCAAAAGGGTTCGAATATTACTGGTGAACGACTACGATTTGATTTCTCACATCCACAAGCCATGACTGAAGAAGAAAAGAAGCAAGTTGAGGATCAGATCAACGAGTGGGTTGCTCAAGATTTGCCTGTCACCAAGCAAGTCATGAAAAAAGAAGACGCGCTCAAATTAGGTGCGATCGCCTTTTTTATCGAAAAATATCCAGACGAAGTTTCTGTCTACACTGTAGGTAAAGATGTTGACGATGACTGGGTTTCCAAAGAATTTTGCGGCGGCCCTCACGTCGAACACACCGGTCAGATCGGTCAACTTAAAATTCAAAAAGAACAAGCAGTATCAGCAGGAGTGAGACGAATTTATTTAGTGTGAGAAAATAGGTTCCAACACGAGTATATTTTATCAGTTACTATTTCCTTGTTTGACTTTTAAGACTGAGGTCGATTGGAAGTTGTGGATTCTTTTTCAGGTTGTGAATGATTAAATTTCAAAACTGTCTACTTTTTCTTGTAAGAGATTTTTGAGCTCATCAGAAATAGTTTCTTGCAGCTGTATGGGAGATACTATATTCATAGCCTAGTTTTAGCCTATATTTTAGGCTAGTTCTAGTCCAATCCTAGTACACTTTTATAATGAGAGGGGAGGGGGAATGAAAAAATAAATTCATCTTTCGCACAAGTCACCCTTTCCCTCCGGAGTAAAGTTTGTTTTAATGGTAGTATTCCCTTTTTAAAAACAGGGAATTGTTGCTATGCAATTCGCAAACGTGTTGGCCCAAAAGATAAGTTCGTCAGAGATCGTGGAGAAGTATTTTACTTGTCTGATCGAGGATTCTTTTGTAACGTTGGCAATTTGGGGAGTCGTTAATGGTCGACCAAAAGTGTTGTCGATTGGTACACCGAAAGAATGGTTGGAGTTAATATCTTTGAGTGATGCGGTGGAATTAGGACTCGAAGAGTTCCACGAAGAAGCAGAAGGTGTAACAAAAGTACTTTTTAGTTTACCGCAAGAGTGGGTAACACCTGCTGATATCAAACCTGAGTACAAAGAAGTTTTAAAGAAAATTACTCAAAAGTTAGTGTTACATCCAGTCGGATTTGTCGTCACGCTTGAAGCGTTATTTCATTTCATTTTTCAGTTTAAAACGTCAGCTGCTCTGACATTATATTTACAGGTTTGTGCCAATGAGTATCGTCTTTTTTTGACTGAACATGGACAGTTGTTACAAAAAGAAACGATGGGCCGCAGTGATAAATTTGTTGATGATTTGATAGAAGGACTAAGTCGACTAGAGAAACAACCACTGCCTGCTCAAATGTATTTTTTCTCATTTGAAGTACCGATGGACCAATTGGAACAAGATAAACAGACTTTCTTAGCTCACGATTGGGATACGACCAAGTTGTTTCACCATTTGCCGTCGATTGATATTTTGTCTCGGTCTGACATGGTCGAAGCAGCTTGTATCGCTGGTGGTAGCGAGACACTACATACTGAATTGACTCCTGTCGATACACATCAAGAAAGTTCCGTGGTAGCAGTAAAGCCTGTTCACACTGAGGATACCGACTTTGGTTTTACAGCGATGGATCAACCGACAGAATCCGCTAAAGTCAGCTCTTTTGGAATTCCGATGCCTTCTAAAGTCGTTAAATCCATGGAACCTCCTACTTCAGCTGAAGTAGAACCAGAGTATGCAATTGACGAATCAGTCATTGATGCTGAGTATGCGGAGCAGCCGGCAAAAGCTGCGTTCAAATTCAAATTGCCCAAATTTAAACTCCCAGTTTTTGCACTGCCAGCAGTCTTTTCTAGATCAAGCATTGCGTCAGATCCCTCTGCTGAAACACCAACACGGCGATTATTTCCTCGCAAAAATACGAGAACAATTGGGATATTGGGAGTGGTCGTGGGTGGGTTTTTGTTAGTGATGGCGGCGGGTGTATATGGTTGGGTTGTCATTCAGCGAGTTGCGAATGTCGAAATTATTCTAAAAACCATCCCAGTTTCAGTTGATGCCAAAGTAGCGCTCAATCCTAATATTCCAGTTACAGATGCAGAAAAGAAAGTCTTAAAGGTGTCTATCGTCAACAAAGAAGAAACAGACAATCAAGAAACTAGTACTCACGGTTCAAAGATCATTGGTGAGAACGCTAAAGGAACAGTGACAATTTTAAATAAAACAACGAGTCTTAAAACCATTGCCAAAGGTACTGAGATTAAATCAGGTACTAAGTTGTTTTTTACTGATCAAGACGTAACAGTTGCATCAGCCAGCACCCAAGAAAATGACAACGGGCAGACTGTTCAATATGGGAAAAAGGATGTTAGCGTTACCGCCAAAGAGATTGGAGCTGAGTCAAATTTGGATAAAGACACGGATTTTTCAGTTGGCAATTTTGGTAAAGACACCTATACAGCACGAAACGATAAAGCAATTGCAGGCGGTTCAAGTCGGGAAATTCAAGCAGTATCAAAAGAAGATCAACAAAAATTAGAGACAGATTTAAAAAAGAGTCTGATGAAAAAAGCAGAATCAGAAATGAAGTCAGGCTTAGCATCGGGAGATTATTTAGTGTTAAGCGGCAAGTCACAAGTGAAAAAGGAAACGTTTAGTGCCAAAGTGGGAGAGGAAACTGAGAAGCTCACGTTAACGATGACATTGAGTGTCGAAGCATACACATATAAGTCTAGTGATTTACAGCCGATTGCTCGTGAACAATTAGCCGGGTTAGTGCCTGATGGTGGGGCACTGATCGAGAATAAGATCAGTATTTTATCGAAGGAAAGCCAAAACGCGACCAGTTCAGCTAGTTTAACTCTCGATGCAACCTTGACTTCAGAGTATGTTCCTCCTACGAACTCAGAGGCTTGGTTGGATGATATTAAAGGTAAGACTTTGGAACAGGCGAGGCAGATTTTGTCTGAAAAAGCGGAGATCAAATCAAGTACCATTCATTTGAGTCCTGGAATTGCTGAGTTCCTCGTTGCTCGCTTACCAGATGACAAGAAAAAAATTACATTGAAGAAAAAAGTAGAGTGAGGTGAGGAAGTTACAACGTATATGCAGTCGCAAGCAACGCCAACATCTGCTCGGGAAGCTGTTCTTGATTTATATCGTGAGGCAATCAAATCTGGGATGAGTGTTGCTGATGTGCAACACGAACTCAAGGAGTTTGACGAGATTGTTGATCAAGTTCACACCCTTCGTAAAAAAGAAAAAAAACTGCAAACGAAGTTCTACCATGTTCGTCGCATTTTGCCGGTGGTACTGATTACTTTTGGGAGCATCTTAGTTGCAAACGCAGTGTGGCCAATTTTATATTTTACGATCTTCACTTCACCTGGATTACAGCGAATTAGTTTATCTGCACCGGTTCCACAAGAAAATGTCATTTCTCCGTCTGAGCAAACGGTTTCTGTTGGGAGAGCTCAAGCTGCGGAGTTGGCGAGTGGTGAACTGATCAAGCCGAAACCGAAACCGATTATTTTGCGAGAGCAGCTGGATTACTCTAATTTGGCAAACTGGTTCCGAGATCCTTCTGAAGTTGAGAAAGAAGCTCAACAGCAGGGGAAAGAGTATTTTATTGAAATTCCCAAACTAGGCATTGAGAGGACCAGCGTCAAAGTGGGCGGAACAGATCTAAATAAGTCACTGATTCAGTATCCAGGAACGGCTGATCCAGGCGATTTTGGTGCGCCAGTCATCTTTGGTCACTCGGTACTTCGTCAATTTTATCGACCGGAGTTGACCAACCCGAATCGGTTGAAATCAATTTTTAGTAAAATCATGACGCTTGAAGCCGGAGATGCAATTTACTTGACCTATGATGGGGTAAAATACACGTACATCGTCGAGGAAAAACACGAAGTTGATCCTGAAGACACGTACATTCTGGAACAGCGACACTCTCGAAGGGAACTAAAATTGATTACGTGTACACCTGAAGGTACTTTCCTCCATCGTGGTGTTGTTGTCTCGAGATTAGAAAACGTAGAGTGAGGGGAGAAAGAAATTTTAGTTTAGTGATTAAGTTTTGATCTTTATTTTAAAAATGACTGACAAAGAATACTCATGAATTATTTAGGAATTGATTACGGAACCAAGCGAATAGGAATTGCTCGGTCAGTGGGGTGGCTAGCAGAGCCGGTTATTATCGTTCATCAGAATGCTGACGCGATCGACCAGATCGTTGCGTTGTGCAAGGAGTATCAGATCGATGAAATAGTCTGTGGTGTTTCTGAAGGCGAGATGGCGGAAGCGACAAAAGTATTTGCTCATGCTTTGAAAGAGCAAGTGAACTTGCCGATTCACTTTATGGATGAAACGATGAGTTCCAAAGAAGTTCAGAAAATGATTTTGGCATCTGGTAAAAAGATGAAGGATCGCCAAGAGCCGATCGATCATTATGCCGCGGCTCATATTTTGCAACAGTTTTTGGAAGAACAAGAGAATAATTGATCTGAGTATGAAATATATTCAAGGAGCGGTGTGAGTTTTTGTAACTTGAAAAAGAATCCTGAAAACGGTATCGTTTCCTTTCATGTCATCGTCACTACTTACTAAAAAAACACTATTAATAGTACTCACAAGCTCGATGCTGTTGGTGCTTATGGGTGTGGGTATCGTTTGGGCTTGGTTATTCAAAGTATTGCAGCCTGCAAATACACAAGCAACTGAGTCCGTTCAATTTGTCGTTCCTAAAGGTCAGTCAGTCCAGAAAATTGGTGATCGACTCGAAGAGCAGCAATTGATCAAAAGTGCTTGGGCGTTTCGTTATTTGGTATGGCGTCGTCAACTTACCACCAAAATTCAAGCAGGCTCATTTAAACTCAGTGCTTCGCAAAGTCCTAGAGAGATTGTGCAGAAGCTAACAACAGGTACTGATGATGTGTGGGTGACGATTCCAGAAGGAAAGCGTAAAGAGGAGATTGCAGCGTATTTCTCAGAGTTTAGTGAGTTTGATCTGAAGGAATTTTTAACACTGAGTGCTGAGGATGAAGGGTACTTATTTCCTGATACCTATCTTTTCCCAGTTCAAGCCACTGCCAAAACTGTGCACGATCAGTTACGAAAAAACTTTGATAAAGTAGTTCAAGCAAATGGGCTTGAAAAAAAATTCCAAAAAAACAACACAAATTTAAATGATGTCGTAATCTTGGCATCACTCCTAGAGCGTGAGGCAAAAAGCCAGGAAGATATGAAAATCGTGGCGGGCATTTTGAATAACAGATTGGATAATGGCATGGCACTACAAGTTGATGCCACCATGCAGTATGCCAAAGGATACGACACCAAGACCAAACAATGGTGGACTCCATCTCTGTCTGCGGATAAAGAGATTGATTCACCTTTCAATACCTATAAAGTGACCGGTTTACCACCCGCGCCAATTTCCAATCCAGGTTTGAAAGCCCTTCAAGCAGCAGCGGACCCGACACCCTCTAACAACTTGTTTTACATCTCCGATGGACAAGGAAAAATGCATTACTCCGAAACGTACGACCAACACCTTCAAAACATCCAGAAATACTTGAAGTAATTTCTTCGCCATTTCCCTCGCTCTTTGTGGCTATAATAGTCTTGGAGCAAAGCCTATCTTAACGGCAGGCATTGTATTATTTTTTTATCCCAAAAATCAACACTATGGGTCTTGAGTGGAGGAGACACTCCCACTTTGAAATTCCACTCTTGACCAGGGGAGAAATCCTTGTTATTATACTTTCCACCCTAAAAGTCGAGGGTGACAGTTCAAGGCTTTCGATCTAGAGGAAAAATTCTGCAATTTTCAAAAGTATTTTAACGAGAAAACAAAATTCAAAACCGGCCAATTTTTGGTCAGGTTATTTATTGCGTTTTCTCGAGTCAGCGTTGAATTGTTTGTGATCGTTTCGATTAGGTTTGCACTACTTACGTACGCCAAAGTACAGAACACAAGGAGCCCTCATGAGTACCACCGCTCGCCAATACTGGGGACGACAGACGGATATCCTTCCGGATCTCGATCTCACCAAAATCCAACGCGACAGTTACGCTTGGTTTTTGAAAGATGGCATCCAGGAAGCAGTCAAATCAGTTTCTCCAATTAAAGACTTTACTGGTGGTAAAAACTGGACTCTCGAATTTAACGATGTCCGATTGGGCAAACCAAAACACACTTTCTCAGAAGCCAAAGATAAATCACTTACTCACGAAATTCCAATTTATGTCTCTGCATCCTTAACCAACAAACAAACTGGTGAAGTGATGAAACAAGAAGTGTTTTTGGGCAACATTCCCCAAATGAGTCCTCGTGGTACTTTCATCATTAATGGTGTCGAGCGTGCAGTCGTGAATCAATTAGTTCGATCTCCTGGTATTTTCTTTTCCAATGAAGTAGATGCGCGCACTGGTCGAGTGCTCTATGGCGCTGAGTTGCGACCACTACGTGGATCTTGGTTGGAAATGAACGTCGGAAAACGCGACGTCATCACTGTCAAAATTGACCGACACCGTAAAGTTCCAGTCTCAGTATTGTTACGTGCATTGGGTTACGAGTCTGATGACTCTATGATGGAGCTGGTCAGAGATCTTGATTCTGATGCCGAGCACCCATACATGGCTTCGACATTACTGAAAGATTTAAGTAAAAGTAAAAGTGAAGCGCTCATTGAGCTCTACCAAAAAATGAGACCAGGTGAGCCAGCCGTCTTGGAAAATGCGGAAGCATTGCTTAAAGGGTTGTTCTTTGATGAGAAGCGTTACGATCTCGGTCGAGTAGGGCGCTACAAATTAAACAAAAGACTCAAAAGAGAAAATAATGAGAACACTACAGTTCTCACAAAAGAAGACATCGTGGCAGCACTGCGCTACCTGATTAACCTCCAAAATGGTAAAGGCAAAATTGACGACATTGATCACTTGAGTAACCGCCGCGTGCGCTCAGTCGGTGAGTTAGTCGCCAGTTCAGCATTCCGAATCGGTTTGTTGAGATTAGAGCGATCAATTCGTGAAAAAATGTCATTAACCAAAACTGACGAAGTCTTAACACCTTCTTCATTGGTCAATGCTCGTCCCCTCGTGGCGACAATTTCGGAATTTTTCCGACGCAATCGTTTGTCCACAATTTTAGATCAAAACAATCCATTATCAGAAGTCGATAACTTGCGACGCTTATCTGTCATGGGTTCCGGTGGTGTCACTCGAGAAAGAGCATCTTTCTCAATGCGTGATATTAACGCCTCTCAATACTCTCGTATTGACCCAGTCCGATCACCAGAAGGTCCTAATATCGGTTTGGTGACCTATTTAGCACTGTATTCCCGTATTAATGAGTATGGCTTTTTGGAAGCCCCATATCTACGCGTCGAAAAGCAAGAAAAAAATGGCACGATTAAGATGAAAGTGACCGATGATATCGTGTATTTAACCGCTGACGACGAAGAAGATTACGTCATCACTCACCGAGGTGTCAAGATCAGTGATCAAGGTATTATCACTGATGAGTGGGTGCCACAACGGTTTGCCAATAGTTTCATTGAAGGTCCAGTCGAAAATGTTCAGTTTATCGACGTAGTCCCTCGACAAGTTGTCGGTACTTCAGCATCATTGATTCCATTTATCTCTCATGACGAAGCCAACCGTGCCTTGATGGGTACGCATATGCAATGTCAGGCTGTGCCTTTAGTTAAACCTCAATCTCCAATTGTGGGAACAGGTATGGAAGGCTCAGTTGCCGAAGCCATGGGTCACGTGATTCGTGCTCGACACAAAGGCGTTGTCGAATCAGTCGGCGCAGATAAGATTGTCATCGCTTTGGACAAAGCAGATCTTGATCAAGCCAAAGCGTTGCAACAAGAAAAACCAGAGGAAAATATTTTAGTCGTTGGAAAAACGGAAGTGTATCTGACTAACAAGTTTATGCGTTCTGCGCAAAGTACTTGTTACAACCAACGCATCACCGTTCGTAAAGGTGACAAAATTAATAAAGGTGATCTGTTAATCGATGGACCTGCGTCTGAAAATGGAGAGCTAGCACTAGGAACTAATTTGACTATTGCCTACGCTTCATTTGAAGGACTCGGCTATGAAGATGCTATCGTTGTTTCTGACAAACTTGTTCATCAAGACTTAATGACTTCTATTCACATTGATGAGTATGAAGCCCAAGTCATGGATACCAAGTTAGGTCCAGAAGAACTGACCAATGACATTCCAAACGTCTCTGAAATGGAACTTCGAAACTTGGGCGAAGACGGCATCGTCGTCGTCGGTTCTGAAGTGAAACCAGGTGACATCCTAGTCGGGAAAATCGCACCAAAGGGTGAGACCGACTTAACACCTGAAGAACGATTGCTCAGAGCAATCTTTGGAGAAAAAGCTCGAGAAGTTCGCGACACATCTCTCCGATTACCTCATGGTGAAAAAGGAATCGTGATTGGGGTCAAAGTACTCGACAAAGATAAGGGTGATGAACTCGATCCAGGAACCAACAAAAAAGTCATGGTTCAAGTTGCCCAACTTCGTAAAATTACGGTTGGAGACAAATTAGCAGGACGTCATGGTAATAAAGGTGTCATCTCAAAGATCGTTCCACAAGCGGACATGCCGCATTTGGAAGACGGATCTCCTGTCGACATCATCATCTCACCATTGTCAGTGTTGGCACGTATGAACTTAGGTCAGCTGCTTGAAGCACACTTGGGTTGGGCCGCACGAGAACTGGGCTACAAAGTTGCTTTGCCAGTCTTTGAAGAAGTTGAAGAAGATAAAATTTGGAGTGAACTCAAGAGAGCAGGACTTCCAGTCGATGGAAAAGTTCGCTTGATTGATGGTCGCACTGGTGAAAAATTCAGTGAAGACACCGTTGTCGGCGTTGGATACATCTTGAAACTCGTCCACATGGTCGAAGACAAGACTCACGCACGTTCAACAGGTCCATACTCACTCGTCACTCAACAGCCATTGGGTGGAAAAGCCCAAATGGGTGGACAGAGACTTGGAGAAATGGAAGTCTGGACACTCGAAGCTCATCGTGCAGCACATACGCTCCAAGAAATGTTGACGTTGAAATCAGATGACGTTGTAGGACGCGCCAAAGCTTTTGAAGCGATCGTGCGAGGTACGCCAATTCCAGCGCCATCGGTTCCAGAATCGTTCAATGTTTTGGTCCGAGAGCTCAACTCACTTGGCTTAGATATTCAACTCATCGAAGCAGTTGAAAAGGAAGAGGAGATCATCGCAGAAGAAGATGCTAAAGGTGTCTACGAGCTGATGACCGACCCAAT
This sequence comes from Patescibacteria group bacterium, assembly GCA_039934415.1. Lineage (GTDB taxonomy): Bacteria > Patescibacteriota > Microgenomatia > UBA1400 > PJMF01 > JBDTME01. The sequence goes on along the minus strand of JBDTME010000001.1, from coordinate 401,413 downwards.
TCCAGGAGTAGTGCCAACTCCTTTAGTTGCAGATGATACTCAAGCCAGTACTTCAGATGATCCTGATGAGGAGAATGAAGAAGAAGAAACTGAAGAAGCATTAGAACCATCAGCAGAGGATCTCGAATCAACTGAAGAGTAAATTTACGATTTCAACTATTTAGGAGCCCTATGAACCCACAACAACCCATACTACGCACGCAAGTTATCGATTTTGAAGCCGTCAAAATTCAGATTGCCTCACCAGCACGCATCATGGAATGGTCGCATGGTGAAGTAAAAAAACCTGAGACGATCAATTATCGTACGCTCAAACCAGAAAAAGATGGTTTGTTTTGTGAACGCGTATTCGGTCCTTCCAAAGACTGGGAGTGTTACTGTGGTAAGTACAAAGGTATTCGTTACAAAGGCATCATCTGTGATAAATGTGGCGTCGAAGTCACTCAGTCCAGAGTTCGTCGTGAACGCATGGGGCATATCAAATTAGCTGCTCCAGTAGCTCACGTCTGGTTTTTCAAAGGTGCTCCAAGTAAGTTGTCACTCTTGCTCGATATCAGTCCACGCAATTTGAGTTCAATCATGTATTTTGCTCAATATATTGTGTTGGTCGTCGATGAAGAGATGAAAAAGCAAACTTTGGATCGTCTCGTTGAAGAAGGTGAGATGACTCAAGAGCAGTTGCGAGAAGATGCTAAAGATACAATTGAAAAAATTAAAGTCGAACTCTCAGAAGAGACCGAGCAACTCACTGAAAAAGTGAAGTCTAAAGAAACTCGAGAACTCAAAGTTGAAGAGTTAAAACTGAAAGCCAAACAAAAAATCGCCTCGATTAAAGACAATTTGACCACCGAGCTTGAGCAGACTGCTGAAGTCTACAAAACCGTTCGTGAAATGGTCAAGAGAATTAAAAAAGGTACCATTCTCAGTGAAGATGAGTATCTCAAACTCGATGAGTATAGTGCAGTTGAGCACTTAGAGGTTGGGATGGGTGCTGAGAGTTTATTGAGATTAGTCCATGAACTTGATCTTGATGAATTGTCACAGACTTTGATCGAAGAAGCCAAAGATTCTACTGGACCACGAGCAGTCAAACTCAAAAAGAGATTGCGCGTTGTCGAAGGTTTCCGTCGAGCAGACATCAAACCTGAGTGGATGTTCTTGACGATTTTACCAGTCATGCCTCCAGATTTGCGCCCAATGGTACAACTGTCAGGCGGAAGATTTGCGACTTCAGATTTAAATGATCTGTATCGTAGAGTGATCAACCGTAACAACCGTTTGCGCCACTTAATTGATCTTGGTGCTCCAGAAATCATTTTGAGAAATGAAAAACGCATGCTCCAAGAAGCTGTTGATTCTTTGATCGATAGTACTCGTGCTCGCAAAACACGTCGAGCGACTCAAAGACAACTTCGTTCACTTTCTGAAATGTTGCGCGGAAAGCAAGGTCGTTTCCGACAGAATCTGTTGGGTAAACGCGTCGACTATTCTGGTCGAAGTGTCATCGTCGTAGGACCTGAGTTGAATCTTGATCAATGTGGATTGCCAAAAGATATGGCTTTGGAAATGTTCAAACCATATGTGCTGCGCGAACTCATCACTCAAGGTTTAGCACCAAACGTCAAGAGTGCCAAACATGCACTTGAGCGACGTAGTCCAGAAGTCTATGACATCTTGGATAAAGTGATTCAAAATCATCCAGTGTTGTTGAACCGTGCTCCTACTTTGCATAAGCTCGGTATTCAAGCTTTTTATCCAATTTTGATCGAAGGCGCTGCAATTCGTTTGCACCCTTGTGTCTGTTCTGGGTATAACGCTGACTTTGACGGTGATCAGATGGCTGTACATATTCCATTGACTGATGAGTCTCAGCAAGAAGCTCGTGAGTTGATGTTGCCATCGAAAAACTTGTTGAAACCTGCAGATGGTTCTCCAATCACCATCCCAAATAAAGAGATGGCTTTAGGAGTCTTTTTCCAGACAATCATTGATGTCTCAGTTCCAAAATCAAGTGCAGTGTTTGCTTCTCAAGATGAAGCAATCCATGCATTCCAATCTGAGCACATTGCATTGCGCCAAGAGATCATGGTCCGCCTGCCATATGGCCCAGCGGGTAAAAACCAGATCATTAACACTACGGTTGGTCGTATGATGTTTAATGATGTGTTGCCAGAGTTCATGAAGTACATCAATGAGCCAGTCACTGCCGGCAAGATTAAAGAGTTGATTCGCCAGTCGATCAAACTCCAAACCAGTCCAGAGACTTCCAAGTTGATTGATGCTATCAAAAACTTAGGTTTTGAAGCCGCCACCTTGTCAGGTTTGTCGGTGTCAGTTTCTGACTGTAAGATGATTCCTGAGAAAAAGGAGATCGTCGAAATTGCTAACAAAAAAGCAGAGGTCGTTCAAGATAACTTTAATCAAGGTTTGATCACTCAAGATGAGAAGCGTCGTTTGACTCTTCAAATTTGGATGGATGCAACAGATGAAGTTGCTGAAAAAACTTGGGAAAGTTATGACGAAACCAATGCTGTCAAAATTATGATTAACTCTGGAGGTACTCGTGCTTCCAAAGATCAGGTCAAACAGTTGGCTGCTATGCGTGGACTCGTCGTCGATCCGCTCGGTAAGATCGTGGAAATGCCGACAAAATCAAATTTCCGAGAAGGTTTGTCAATTTTTGAATACGTGACTTCCGCTCGTGGATCTCGAAAAGGATTGACTGACTCTGCGTTGAAAACTGCAGATGCTGGTTACCTGACTCGAAGACTCGTTGACGTTTCTCATGACATGATCATCCGTATGATTGATTGTAAAACCAAAGAGGGATTGGAGATCATTCGAGAAGGTAAACGCGAAAAGGCTTTCGGATTGCGTATTACTGGTCGAACGGCTTTGAAAGATGTCGTTGATCAGAAGACAAAAGAAGTTGTCGTCAAAGCAGGTACCATGATTGAAGAGGACGAAGTCGCCGCAATTGTGGCAGCCGATGTTCCAGCAGTCTGGGTACGCTCACCATTAACTTGTGAAGCCCCAGTGGGACTTTGTGCCAAGTGTTATGGTTGGGACTTCTCCACCAAACGAGTTGTTGATATTGGCTTACCAGTTGGTGTCGTCGCCGCTCAATCGATCGGAGAACCAGGTACTCAGCTGACTATGCGTGTCAAACACTCTGGAGGTATCGTCGGTCTTGACGTTACACAGGGCTTGCCACGTGTCGAAGAGTTATTTGAAGCTCGCGTACCAAAAGTCTTGGCTCCAATGGCTGAGATTTCCGGTAAAGTGGCAGTTGCTGAAACTCCAAATGGGTATGAGATCACGGTCAGTTCTACTTCTAAACCAGTAGAAGAACGAGTGTACTCGGCTCCATTAGGTGCTCAATTGGCTGTCTCAGACGCGGACTTAGTCCACGTTGGTGACCAATTGACTGAAGGTTCACTCGATATCAAAGAAGTATTGTTGATGAGAGGCATGCGCGCAGCACAAGAATACTTACTGGATGAAATTCAGAAAGTGTATGAGTCTCAAGGTATTGCCATCAATGACAAACACTTTGAAGTCATCATTCGACGCATGAGTGATAAAGTGAAAATCGAGACAAGTGGTGATACACACTTATTGTCAGGAGAAATTGTCGATCGCAGTATTTTGCGAGAAACCAATGAAAAGATCTTGGCAGAAGGTGGAGAACCAGCAACTGGTCAAGTAATGATTGGTGGAATCTCTCGAGTTGCTCTTTATACTCAGTCATGGTTCTCAGCCGCTTCATTCCAACACACTACATCAGTGTTGACTGACGCAGCCACCAGTGGCGCTATGGATCCATTGATCGGACTCAAAGAGAACGTCATCATCGGTCGGTTAATCCCAACCAGTTATGAACGCGCCAGTATCGAAGAGATCGCAGCATAAACACTGTAGCTTTTAAGAAACAGAAATAAAAAAAGGACTCCGCAAGGGGTCCTTTTTGGAATATGGGCATTGAAGAAGGGATGGATAAAAAAAAACCTCTCTCTGATGTTACTCAGAGAGAGGGAGGTTCGTTACTCCCCAAAGACTAGCTTTGGGAAGACCAGGACGGTTATAATGAGCAGCTTTACAGAAATACAAAGGGCCATCGATTAACTACTTGGCGAGAAGAAGCCTGATTGTCCCGATAGCTATCAGTTCAACGCCAATTCCTAATTCAAGTCGTGCTAACTCTTTGGAGCTGACTACAGGAGGTTCTGTATTTTGTGTCTTTGAAGTTCGATATGCGGTAATTGCCCATCCCACGCCAGAGGTTAGATACCCAATGCCTGTTAAGATTACACCTAAGCCTGCTGTCTCTCTTTCCATATACTCCTTCGTATCAACTAATTTCTCCGATTATATCTCATGTTTCCATCAAGTCTTGCCCTTTTCCTGTCCTGTGCTACAATACCTAGACTTGTGTGAAGTACGCCGCCGTCAAAGGGGCAGTAATACAAGGAAAAAACCTCTTTTTTAAAGATCCTTTTCCTTTTTCCTCAAGTTTTAATAGAAATTATCGCATTTAGTATCTAAAGGTACAGTTATGCCAACAATCAATCAGCTCATCCGTAAAGGTGGTCGCAAATCCAAGCGCGTTCGGGTTAAAGCCGTTGCATTACGTAAGAGTTATAACACCATCACCAAAGGATACGTCAAGACGACGAGTCCTCAGAAGCGTGGTGTCTGTACGATTGTCAAAACCATGACCCCAAAGAAACCAAACTCAGCTTTACGTAAAGTTGCTCGTGTTCGTTTGTCTAATCGAATGGAAGTCACAGCCTACATCATGGGTGAAGGTCATAACTTGGCTGAGCACTCGGTGGTGATGGTTCGTGGTGGACGTGTCAAAGATTTACCAGGTGTGAAGTATCATATTGTTCGCGGAAAATACGACTGTGCTGGAGTTGCGAATCGCAAAACCAGTCGCAGTAAATATGGAGTAAAGAAGAGTTAAAAGTTGTCAGTAATAAGTAATAAGTTCCAATAACTAATAACCAATACCTAACAAATATGCGCTCTAAAACAGCTAAAACCAGACAAACCCTTCCTGACGAAAAGTATAAATCAACTCGCATTGCGAAATTGATCAACTTATCGATGTATGATGGAAAGAAATCAGTCGCTCAAAAGCAGATCTATGATGCGTTAGAACTGCTCGAGAAGAAATTCAACAAAAAAGGTACTGAAGTATTTGATGAAGTCATCCAAAAAGTGATGCCTCAAATGGAAGTCCGTTCACGCCGAGTTGGTGGAGCAGCCTATCAGGTTCCTATGCCAGTTCGTGGTCGTCGAGGTTTTTCACTCGCAGTTCGTTGGTTGATTGAATCAGCTCGCGGTCGTTCCAACTCAACTTATCATACCTTTGCCGAAAAATTCGTTGCCGAGCTTGAAGCAGCACTCAACAATGAAGGTGGCGCAATTGAAAAACGCAACACCTCTCATCGAATGGCTGACGCCAACCGAGCCTTTGCACATTTCCGATGGTGATCAGGTAGTTTCCCGAAATGCCAAAGCGATGCTAGACTAAAGGTCTTGAATTTTTATCAACTATTAACTATTCAGTTATAACTATCAACTATTTCTATGTCCGACACAGTCTCCCATCAAGCTGCTAATAATATTCCTCTTCAGAGAATCCGTAATATTGGAATTATTGCTCACATTGATGCTGGTAAAACCACCACCACAGAGCGTATTTTGTTTTATACCGGTAAGAACTATAAGATCGGTGAAGTGCATGAAGGCGCAGCAACAATGGACTGGATGGATCAAGAGAAAGAGCGTGGAATCACAATCACTTCCGCTGCCACAACTTGTTTTTGGACACCATATTTTGATACTCACTTAGAAAAAGCTCCATATCGTTTCAACATCATTGATACACCGGGACACGTTGACTTCACTGCTGAAGTCGAGCGTTCTTTGCGCGTGCTTGATGGAGGTGTGACAGTACTCGATGCTTCAGAGGGTGTGCAATCTCAATCAGAAACAGTTTGGCGACAAGCTGATAAATACAACGTGCCACGTATTTGTTTTGTGAACAAAATGGATAAACTCGGTGCTGACTTTTTGGCTACTTGTAAAGATATCAAAGACAAGTTCGGTGTTATCCCAGCCAAAATGGTACTCCCAATGGGAGCTGAAAATAACTTCGAAGGTGTCATTGATTTGTTAGGTATGAAAGCATTGTTCTGGAAAGATAACGAAGCAGATACTGAACCAGAGATCAAAGAAATTCCAGGAGAGTTGTTGAATCAAGCTACTGAGATGCGCAAAGAGTTGGTGGAACAAATCGCTGAAACCGACGACGCATTGTTAGAAAAATTCTTTAATAATCCAGATGAAATTACAATTAATGAACTAAAAGTTGCGTTGCGTAAAGCTGTTATTCAATATAAGTTGGTCCCAATTTATGCTGGTTCATCGCTGAAAAATACAGGTGTTCAGCCATTATTAGATGCAGTCATCGAGTACTTGCCATCACCTTCTGATATTGATCACGTTAAAGGCATCGATCCAAAAACTAATGAACCTTTGACTCGTCAATTAGTTCCTGATGAGAAATTTTCAGGCTTGGCTTTCAAAATTCAAACTGATCCACACGTTGGAAAGTTGACATACGTTCGCGTCTATTCAGGAAAATTACAATCAGGTTCATACGCATACAACTCCACACGTCGTGAAAAAGAACGCGTGGGACGTTTACTGCTCATGCATGCCAACAAACGTGAAGAAATCGAGTTTGCTCAAGCTGGTGAAATCGTTGCTGTCGTCGGACTCAAAGCTACCAAAACTGGTGACACATTGAGTGACGAATCAGCTCCAATCATTTTGGAAGGTATTACATTTGCTGAACCAGTTATCTCTTTGGCCATTGAACCTAAAACCAAGAATGACCAAGAACGCATGGGTATGGCTTTGAATAAGTTGGGTGAAGAAGATCCTACTTTTAGTATCAAAGTAAACCATGAGACTGGTCAAACCATCATTGGTGGTATGGGCGAGTTGCACTTGGAAATAATCGTTGATCGCATGAAGCGTGAGTTCAAAGTTGAAGCGAACGTTGGTAAACCACAAGTTGCATATCGCGAAACAATCAAGAAAGCTGTCGAAGCCGAAGGTAAGTACATCAAACAATCAGGTGGACGTGGACAGTATGGCCACTGTTGGTTACGACTCGTTCCAAAAGATCGTGGTACAGGGTACGAATTTTTCAATGAAATTAAAGGTGGTGCAATTCCTAAAGAGTTCATCAATCCTATTGAAAAAGGTGTCAAAGAAGCAATGGAACGCGGTGTTTTGACTGGCTTCCCATTGGTTGATATGAGTATCACCGTCTTTGACGGAAGTTTCCATGAAGTTGACTCTAGTGAAATGTCTTTCAAAATGGCAGGTTCTTTCGCATTGCAGGCTGGTGTCAAAATGGCGGACCCAATTTTACTTGAACCAATCATGAAAATCGAAGTTACGAGTCCAGAAAATTTTATGGGAGACGTCATCGGTGATTTAAGTTCACGACGCGCTCAAATTCAAGGTACCGCCAATCGTGGTAACGTCGTCATCATCACAGCATTAGTTCCTTTAGCTGAAATGCAAGGATATGTTACTGAACTACGCGGAATGACTCAAGGTCGTGCAAGTTCTGTCATGTTACCAAGTCATTACGACGAGGTACCTGCTAGCATCACAGCTGCCATCGTCGAAGAACGCGGAAAAGTGGGACGAGCGGTTTAAGCTTTCTGCCTTGATCTCTAGAGCAAAGATCTATATAATTCAAAGCTCTGTGTTAAGATAATCATAGAAATTTAATAAAAATATTTTTGAGGAGATACTTGTATGGCTACATTTCAACGCACCAAGCCACACGTTAACATTGGTACTATTGGTCACGTTGACCATGGAAAAACCACTTTGACTGCTGCAATCGCAACGACTTTGTCCAAGCGATTCCCAAGTGATATCAATCAACCAAAGACATATTTGGATATTGATAACGCTCCAGAAGAGGCAGCTCGTGGTGTTACCATTAACATTTCCCACATTGAGTACGAAACCAAGAAACGACACTACGCTCATATTGATGCTCCAGGTCACGCTGACTACATCAAAAACATGATCACTGGTGCCGCTCAAATGGACGGTGCTATCCTCGTTGTTGCTGCTACCGACGGTCCTATGCCTCAAACCCGAGAGCATATTTTGTTGGCCAAGCAAGTCAACGTTCCAAAACTCGTCGTTGCTCTCAACAAAGTCGACATGGTCGATGATGCTGAATTGATTGATCTCGTCGAAATGGAAATTCGTGAACTCTTAACCAAGTATGGTTATGACGGAGACAAAACCCCAATTATTCGAACTTCCGGTCTCAAAGCCTTAGAGGGTGATGAGAAGTACATGGATTCGATCATGGAGCTGATGGATACCGTTGATGAGTGGATCCCAGATCCAGTTCGAGAACTCGACAAACCATTCATTATGCCTGTTGAAGATGTTTTCTCGATCAAAGGTCGTGGAACTGTCGTCACCGGTCGTATCGAACGCGGACAAGTCAAAGTCGGAGACGAAATCGAAATTGTCGGACTCAAAGCAGCTCAAAAGACAACCGTCACTGGTGTCGAAATGTTCCGTAAACAACTTGATCAAGGTCAAGCTGGAGACAACGTTGGAATTCTCCTTCGTGGGACTGAAAAAGATGCAGTTGAGCGTGGACAGGTATTGGCCAAAGCTGGCACAGCTACCCCACACACTGACTTTGAAGCAGAAGTTTATATTCTGACCAAAGAAGAAGGTGGACGACACAAACCATTCTTTACCGGATACCGACCACAGTTCTACATCAGAACAACTGACGTGACTGGTGAGATCGCACTTCCAAGTGGAGTCGAGATGGTTATGCCAGGTGACAATGCCAAGATGACTGTTAAACTGATCGTTCCAGTCGCACTCGAAGAAGGATTGCGCTTTGCTATCCGAGAAGGTGGACACACCATCGGTGCAGGTGCTATCACCAAAGTCTTAAAATAATAGACTTTTAATTAAGAATAAAAAGGCCCTCGCGAAAGCGGGGGCTTTTTGGATAAAGACAGATTTACTTTTTTATAACCGGACTAAACTCCGAACATCAAGTTGAAAGGCCATTATGAAAACCGGAATAGAGTCTGGAGTTACTCGCTATTTGGTTGCAACACCAAATGAAGTGACAAAAACTTACTGGACCGTTTTTTTAGGGGATATGTGTTATGCACGAGCATTCTTTATGAGGACACCGGATTCGGGAAGTGTGTTTGAAGAAATTCCCGCCATTATTCAGTTTAATCCAGATGTGCAACTTTTGCCTGGAATGTATGAGTTTTATGAAATAGGAGGGGCGATTTTATTAGTTGATGGTGAAAGATTTTTGACGGAAAGATTCGACTTAACTCAAGTAAAAAACCTGCTCAATTCAAGACTAAGCACTTAGCTTACTATGTGCTATTTTGTTATAGGCATAGCCTCACTCTCACCTCAAGATCTCCCCTTGTTGTTCTCGATAAGTTTTGGTACAATTGAGGGCCTCTGTGGTTGAGGTAAAGGTGAACCTGGAAAGTCGAGTTTACAAGATAGAGTAACTCTCGTATAATCCACCTTTATCTTGAGATAAGCAGAGTTAGCAAAGAAAACACATGGCAACCGACAAAAAACCAATTGAAAAAAAAGGTCAAAATAAGATCCGAGTTCGGCTCAAATCTTTTGATCATCGTGTCATAGACGAAGCTGCCAAAAAGCTCGTCGAGACTGCTCTTTCAACTGGTGCAGTTGTAGTAGGACCAGTTCCTTTGCCAAACAAAAACAAGGAGATCACTGTCATAGCATCTCCACATACTGATAAAGATTCACAAGAGCACTTTAGTTTGATCACACATAAACGGGTTGTCGACATCGTCAATCCAACCAGTAAGACCATCGATGCACTTATGCACTTGGAACTTCCTGCAGGAGTGGGTATTCAGATTAAGATGTAATAGCCTAAAGGCTGCCTTCAGTACAGAGGTTTCTTTGTATTGGAAACTATAAAACCCGCATCAAACGGGCTAAATAAAATGGTACAGACACTTTTTGCGACAAAATTAAAGATGGGACAAGCTTGGACTAAGTCAGGTAAGCGTTTGGCCGTCACGAAGTTGAAGGTTGATAATAATGTCGTTCTTGGTGAGAAACAGATGGAACGTGATGGATATCAAGCATTTCAAATCGGCTACGGTATCAAAAAGTTAAAAAACATGACTAAGCCGCTCAAGACAATATTAGACAAGAGCGGTTTTTCTTTTGGTGTTCGCCAAATCCGAGAGATCAAGCCAACTGATGCAGAGTCAACGATGAAAATCGGCGACACACTTCAGATCAGTGACGTTCTTCATATTGGTGACATCGTTCATGTTCAAGGAGTGAGTAAGGGACGTGGATTTGCTGGTGTTATGAAACGACATGGTTTCCATGGTGGACCTCGAACTCATGGACAGTCAGACCGAGAACGTGCACCTGGTTCTATTGGTAATAGAACAACCCCAGGACGCGTGTTCAAAGGGAAGCGTATGGCTGGACACTACGGAAACGTCAATATGAGTGTCAAAAATCTACAAATTGTTCATCTTGATACTATCAACAATGAAGTATGGGTTAGTGGTCCAGTTCCAAGTTATAACTCGGCAACTGTCCGAATCAAAGTTGCAGGGAATGAGGAGTTTGAAGGTTTGCAAAACATTGCAGTTCAAGAACCAGTAGTTATGGAAGCAGAGCCACAGGTTATTGAAACAGTCGAAGCAACAGAAGTGAAAGTTGAAGAGAAAGAGACAGCAACAGTTTAAAAATTAGCAATACAAATTTGATTCATGCAATTCACAGTTTTAAACACTACCGGCAAAAGTACAACTCTTGAAGCGAATGAGAGTGTCTTTGGTGCCAAGCCAAATAAGGTGTTGGTAGCACAAGCAGTTCGAGTGTTTTTGTCAAATCAACGTCAAGGAACAGCTAAAACCAAAACCCGTGCTGAAATCAGTAGAACCAAGAAGAAATGGTTCAAGCAAAAAGGTACAGGAAATGCTCGTCATGGTGCACGAAGTGCTAATATCTTTGTCGGTGGAGGAGTTTCTCACGGTCCAACAGGTCACGAAAACTGGTTATTAACCATGGCCAAAGAAATGAAGAAAAAAGCCTTGATTAGTGCGTTATCTTTACAGAAAGACCAGATTGTCGTAACAACAGTATTAGGTGACATTCAACCAAAGACCAAAGATGCAGTGGCATTTCTGAAGAAGTTAGCCCCAAATTCGAAAAAAACCTTAATTATTGTTGATAAAGAAATGGAAAACATTACTCGCAGTATGGCTAATTTGCCAAGAGTAATCATCACGAATGTTCAACGATTGAACATCTTAGATGTAGTCTATGCGGATGCCATGATCATGACCAAAGAAGCAGTCAAAGCGCTCGAAGATCGTCTCATGAGTAAATCAAACAAAGCTGCAAGATCAGTTGAAGTGAGTGAGACAAAAACAGAAGTAAAGACTGAAACAGTTGCAGTCGTCTCTGAAAAGAAACCAGCAAAGAAAGTTGCAGCCAAGACAGTTAAGACCGCCAAGGTCGAAAAAGTTGTTAAAGTAGAAAAAGCAGCGGCAAAGCCAGTCAAAAAAGTAGCAACCAAAGCAAAAAAAGCAAAGTAATAGTTTATTTGAACATTTGAAAATTGTAAGTATGCCAACTATAGTCGTTCGAAAACCAATCATTACAGAAAAATCAGTCGCTGAAGCAAGTGCGAAGAATATTTATTTGTTCGAAGTCAACCCTGGAGCAAATAAGCATCAGATCGGTGCAGAAGTTGAGCGAATGTATGGAGTAAGTGTCGAGTCGGTTCGAACAGTTATGCAACCAAGAAAAAAGAAAAAAGCAGGGAAAAAACGCACAGTTCGTTTGACTGCTCGAAAAAAGAAAGCTTTTGTCCATGTCAAAGCTGGCCAGAAAATCGCTGTTTTTGACATTGCCCAGAGTTAACTAATATTATGTTAAAAAAATCACGACCAACTAGCGCAGGAAGACGAAATCGAATCGATGTCGTTACACCTGGTTTGTCAAAGGCTCGACCTACCAAAGAGCTGTTGGCAAAAGGTGTCTTTAAACGACAAGGTAGAAATAACACTGGAAAAGTCACCGTTCGACATCGAGGTGGTGGTGTAAAACGTAAGTTACGTTTAATTGAGTGGAAAAGATTGAAATTGAATGTACCAGCAGCCGTAATGACTGTGGAGTACGATCCAATGCGATCTGCACACATTGCCTTACTTAACTACAAAGATGGCGCCAAAGCTTATATCTTGGCCCCTGATGGACTCAAAGTAGGTGATTCGGTTGTTGCCGGTCCAGATTCGGATATTAAAGTTGGTAACGCGTTACCAATGTCTAGGATTCCAGTTGGTATGGCAATTCATAACATTGAGTTGAAACCAGGTAAAGGTGCCCAATTAGTCAGAACAGCCGGAACTTCTGCGCTCATTCAGTCTAAAGAGGGAAAGCATGTTATCGTTCAGCTGCCATCTAAAGAATTTCGCTTGATCAATGCCGAGTGTTTCGCTACAATCGGCCAGGTAGGTAATCTGGACTTTAAGAATCGTAGTTTAGGTAAAGCCGGTCGCAAGAGATTGATGGGATGGAGACCAACAGTTCGTGGTGTTGCTCAGGATCCGCGTTCTCATCCACATGGAGGTGGTGAGGGTCGCAGTGGAATTGGTATGAAGTATCCAAAGACACCTTGGGGTAAACATGCATTGGGTACCAAAACTAGAAGCGCAAGAAAATACAGTAACAAATACATTATTCAAGATAGAAGAACAAAGAAGTAACCTATGTCACGCAGTTCTAAAAAAGGACCATACATCGATCCAAAGCTTTTGAAAAAAGTGATGGATCAAAAGCGCTCAGGCGAGAAGACAGTCATTAAGACTTGGGCTCGCGCATCAGCTGTACCACCAGAGTTTGTGGGACACACTTTTGGTGTTCACAATGGTCGAAAGTTTATCGAAGTATTCGTGAACGAAGCCATGGTTGGTCACAAACTCGGAGAATTTTCGTTGACACGAACATATAAAGGCCACGGTAAGATGGTGAAGAGAACGTTAACCAAGACATAAAGGGAATTAATAACTTTCGATTTAGCAATTTATAAACTAGGCTAAACGAAAAAAATAAGAGTTTGAAATTAGTGAATTGAGAATGAATCATATGCTATTAATTAAAGCAGAACAAAGACACAGTCGACAAAGTCCACGTAAAGTGAGACTTGCTGCTGACGCGGTACGAGGAATGAAGCTGAATAAAGCGATCGAGCAATTGAGTGTCATTGAAACCAAAGGTTCCGTCGTTATCTTAAAAGTGATTCGACAAGCCTTGGCCAACGCCACAAATAACTTAGGGCTCAAAACAGCTGATTTAGAGTTGAAAGAAATTACGATCAATCAGGGTTCGAGTTTCAAACGCTTTAGAGCAGCCAGTAGAGGTCGATCAAGTACAATCTTGAAACCAACTTGCCATGTCAAAGTTATCTTACAGTCCAGTGTCGAACCAACATTAAAACCAGCTGACAAAAAAACAAGTAAGAAAGTAGAGAGCAAGAAAGAAGTGAAAGTACAAAAAGAAGATAAGCATAATCTAAGTAAAGTAACACAACCAGAGATCCATCAAGCGAATGTTGAGAACAGTATGATGGATAAATCACAAATGGCTAAACAAGTGAACAGACCAATGCCTGCGCGCTTGCCACCAACTAAAAAGACTGTTAACCGAACAACGAGTAAATAAGGAAATTAAAAAATATGGGTCAAAAAGTTAATCCGATCAGCTTTCGTTTAGGCAGTTACAAAAACTGGACCTCTTTATGGTTTGCTGATAAGGGTACCTACAGTAAGCATGTTGTGGCTGATTTTGAGTTGAGAAAATACTTGAATCAGAAATTAAAAGGTGCTGGTGTAGTTGAAGTAACTATTGAGCGCTCAATCACTGCAATCAAAGTGACTTTGCACGTTTCCCGACCTGGTGTCGTGATTGGTCGAGGTGGAGCTAACTTAGAAGAAGTCAAAAAAGACGTTGAGAAGATGCTTAAGCAATTTAAAGAGTCTAAAGTCAAAGTTGAAATTCGAGTTGAAGAAGTCAAAGATCCTGATTTGAGTTCAAAATTAGTTGTTGAGAGAATCGCTGACCAGTTAGCTAAACGCTATCCTCATCGCAGAGCTGTTCAACAAGCTATGGAAAAAGTGATGGGTGCAGGAGCCAAAGGTGTGAAGATTGCATTAACCGGTCGTATCGGTGGAGCTGAGATCGGTCGAGCTGAAAAGTATTTTCAAGGCTCAATCCCAACTCAAACATTACGCGCTAATATTGATTACTATCAGCATCCTGCGTATACCAGATCAGGGTATGTTGGAATCAAAGTGTGGATTTATAAAGGAGAGATTGCTGATTAAATTTTCAAATATTAGCTAAGAGCGTTTGAAAATTAGTAAATGGTAAATCGAGAATTAAAGCTATGTTACAACCAAAGAAATCAAAATTCCGCAAACAGTTTCGAGGTACCATGACCGGTATTGCGACTCGTGGTAATTCAGTAGACTTTGGTGAGTATGCATTACAGGCAGTTGATCCAGGTTGGTTTACGGCTCGCCAGATTGAGTCAGCACGTAAAACCATCACTCATCATACGAAGCGTTTGGGAAGAATGTGGATTCGGGTGTTTCCAGACAAACCAATCACTAAAAAGGGATTAGGTGTCAAGATGGGTTCAGGAAAAGGTGAGATCGAAGAGTATGTTGCAGTCGTTCGCCCAGGGAAAATTTTGTTCGAACTTGGTGGCGTCTCACAGGAAATGGCCAAAGAAGCATTACGAAAAGCAGCACACAAGATTCCAATGAAGACCAAGTTTATTCAAAAAGACGAGTAATCAAACATGAAAAAAAACGATATTAAAGAGTTACACCAGCTGACAGAAACCGACCTCGTAAAGAAGTTGTCGGAAATGATCAAAACGTTTGATCAATCAAGAAGTGAGAATGCAGCCGGAAAATTGAAAAATACGAGTAGTATCTATCAACTTAAGAAAGATATTGCTCGCGTCAAAACCGTTATTCGAGAAAAAACATTACAAGCAGTTGCGGAAACAGCAGTTGCAGAGAAAGCTGAAAAAGTAGCAGCATAATTATGAAACAGTTCACAGGTGAAGTCATCTCTACTAAGAATCAGAAAACAGCCATTGTTAAGGTGAGTCAGCGCTGGACACATCCTGTATATAAGAAAATCATTAGTAGAACCAAAAACTTTGCTTGTGACACAAGTTTAGTTGAAGTAAAAGATGGCGAGATGGTAGTTATTCAAGAAACTAGACCAATGAGTAAGACTAAGAGATTCAAGGTAGTAGAGAAATTAAAGAACTAAACTTATGATACAATTACGATCTATTTTAAACCTGGCAGATAATAGCGGCGCCAAGAAGCTGAGAGTTATCCAAGTTCATGGTGGCTCTAAGCGATTCAAAGGTACCGTGGGTGACGTGGTGACTGCCTCTGTGATTGCTGCTGATCCTCAAGGAACCTTAAAAAAAGGCCAGATGGTCAAAGCAGTAGTCGTCAGAACTCGCAAAGAGTATCGTCGTCAAGATGGTACATACATTAGATTTGATGATAATGCGGCAGTAGTGATTCAATCACGCACCGTTTTAGAACCAATCGGTAGCCGTGTGTTTGGCCCGATTGCAAGAGAAGTTAAAGAGAGAGGTTTCACCCGCATAGCGAGCTTAGCCCAAGAGGTACTGTAATATGAAATTTAAAGTTGGGGACCAAGTCCTCGTCACTGGCGGAAAAGATAAAGGCAAACAAGGCAAGATTGTCAAAGTGTTACCTTTGCTTGAAAGAGTTGTCGTTGAAGGCATGAATATGTACGTTAAGCATATCAAACCATTTGCTGGTCGACCAGGTGATAGAGTGAAACGAGAGCGTGCTTTGCCAACAGCCAATATTGCAATCTTTAATCCAGAAACAAAGAAAACAGATCGAATTGGATACACAGTGGCAAAAGATGGTAGTAAATCAAGAATATTTAAAAAAACTGGAAAAGTAATCTAATGAATCGCTTAAAACAGAAATACCAGCAGGTTATTGCTCCACAGCTTGTCAAAGAGTTCGACTTAAAGAACGCTTTGTCAGCAGGAAAATTACAAAAAATCGTTGTAAGTACCAGAGTGAGTGAAGAGCAACATAAAGCAGAAGCACTCAAAAATGTTGAAGAACAGCTCAAAGTCATTACTGGATTAAAACCAAAAACTACTATCGCTCGAAAATCGGAAGCCGGTTTCAAAATCCGTCAAGGTGAACCACTCGGATTCATGGTGACTTTACGCGGCGACTACATGTGGGAGTTTTTAGATAAATTGGTCAGTATTGTGTTAGCGAGAATGAAAGACTTTCAAGGAATTTCACGCAAAGCATTTGATCAAAGTGGAAATTATAATTTGGGTTTACCAGAGCAAATTATCTTTCCAGAAATCGTATACGACAACATTGATAAAGTACGCGGACTGCAAATTACTATCGTGACTTCAGTCAACGATAAAGAACAATCATTTAGATTACTCGAATTATTAGGTATGCCGTTTGAGAAAAAAGAAAATAGTAACTAAAATATATGGCAAAAAAAAGTAAAATAGCGAAAAATTTACGTCTGATCAATCACCCGACCCGACATCGAAATCGTTGTCAGTTGTGTGGTCGACCTCGTGGGTATATCCGAATGTTTGGTTTATGCCGTATCTGTTTTAGAGAGCTCGCCTCTAGAGGTGAGTTACCAGGAGTAACGAAATCAAGTAAATAATTTTAGTATAGAACTTATGACCGATCCAATTGCAGACATGATCATCAGAATAAAAAATGGGTACCTCGCTCGTAAGAAAAGCGTGAGTTTGCCATATTCAAAGATGAACAAATCCATCGCAGATATTTTAGTGACCGAAAAATACTTGGACTCTATTAATGTAGCTGGAGAAGGTATCGAAAAGTCAATTGAGTTGGTTTTGAGATACGTAGGAAAAGTTCCTTCACTTACAAATGTAAAACGCGAATCAAAACCAGGTCGACGACTGTATAGTACAGCTCACAAGTTACCTCAAGCGTTAGGTGGTTATGGAATTGTAATCGTATCAACAAATAAAGGTGTTATGACAGATAAGGATGCTCGCAAACAAAGTGTTGGCGGCGAAGTCCTCTGTTCAATTTGGTAATATTTATGTCAAGAATCGGTAGCAAACCAATCAAAATTCCAGCAGGCGTCACTATTGAAGTGAACGGTACTGAAGTAGTGGTCAAAGGCCCAAAGGGTGAGTTAAAGCAAACAATCGTTTCAGGTATCACCATTAAGCAAGAAGAGGGAATGCTCGTATTCACTCGTAAAAATGATCAGAAGCAAACCAAAGCATATCATGGGTTGGTCAGAAGCTTACTCAACAATATGTTAGAGGGAGTTTCCCAAGGATATAAGAAAACATTAGATTTAGTCGGTACAGGATATCGTGCAACTAAAAAAGGTCAAGGACTTTCCTTGGCAGTGGGTTTTTCTCACACAGTTGAGTTCACTCCTTTAGCAGGTGTTTTGCTTGAGTTAGAGGGAAATAATGTTATCCACGTTTCAGGCATTGATAAACAAGCAGTTGGTCAAGTAGCCGCTAATATCCGTGCAATCAGACCACCTGAGCCTTATCAAGGTAAAGGAATTAAATATAGAGACGAAGTTGTTAGACGTAAAGCGGGCAAGACTGCAAAAACAGCATAATCACTAGAGAATAAAATGTATGAAAGTTAATCATCAATTCACACAAGCGCAACGTCGATTAATTCGAGTTCGTAGTAAGATCAAGGGCACAGATGTCAGACCTCGTTTGACAGTGTTCCGATCGAATAAACACTTGTATTTGCAAGCGATTAACGATCAACTTGGAAAAACACTCGCCGCCACTAGTGATGCAGCAAAAGACGTTCAAAAGTCCGTTGAAGGCCAGCGCAAAATGGAGCGAGCCAAAATTATTGCGAAATCAATGTCTGATAAGTTGAAAACAGCAAAAATCACCGCGGTCGTTTTTGATCGAGGAAGTTATCGCTATCATGGCGCAGTAAAATTGATTGCAGAAGAGTTACGTAACTTAGGAATTCAAGTTTAAAGGATATTATGGAAGCAAAAAGAGATTCGCGTTCAAATCGCAATCCACAACATACGAATGAACCCAAGGAATTTGATGAAAAAGTCATCTCAGTTTCTCGTGTGTCAAAGAAAACCAAAGGTGGAAACAAAATGGGTTTTTCCGTTTTGATTGTCGTTGGTGACCGCAAAGGACAAGTAGGTTTGGGTTTGGGTAAAGCAAAAGACGTTGTAGGTGCAATTCGCAAAGGTGTTCGCAGAGCCAAGAAACATTTGATCACTGTGCCTATGAATGGAACAACCATTCCTTTCCGAGTTGACATCAAAAATGGTGCAGGGAGAGTTATGTTAAAGCCAGCACCTAAAGGTTCAGGTGTCATCGCAGGTGGCCCAGTCAGAGCAGTCGTCGAGGCAGCTGGAATTCGTGATATTTCAAGTAAGATTTTAGGTTCGTCCAATCAAACTTCAAGTGTCTACGCAACCTTTGAGGCGCTCAAGAAGATTCGTCAAATTGTCGACATCAAAGGAATAAAGTTAAAATCTATTGCAGAAACTGAAAAAGAAGAGAAGATGAAAGAGAAGGAACTGATTCAGGCTAGACCAAAAGAATCAGCAAAACCAGCTGAAGCTACAGTAGAGCCAGTAAAAGCAGCTGAAAAACCAGTCGCAAAAAAAGTAGTCAAAACAACGCCAACCAAACAAAAGGGATCACCAGCTAAGAAAAAGTAACACGTCATTTTAATTTTTGAACGAATGAATTTATGAATTTACTAAACTCCTTACCATCAGTCATCACCAAGCAGAAAAAGCGCGTCGGTCGTGGTTACGGCTCTGGTGTTGGTGCAAAGTCTGGTCGTGGTCAAAAAGGTCAACTTGCTCGTAACTCAGTTCCTCTTTGGTTTGAAGGTGGTCAATTACCTTTGATCAAACGTTTGCCAATGCTTCGTGGTAAACACAAGATAAATGTGCTGAGAGCCAAAGAAGCTATCACCCTTTCGAAATTGAACAAGATTTCTGATTCTGAAATAACCATAGAGTCTTTGAAAAAAGCACATATCGTTCGCAGAGCAACTCAAGAAGTCAAACTTATTAGTGGCGAACTGACTCGTAAAATTGTTGTCAAAGGGATTCGCGTTTCAGCCGGAGCCCGTAAGACGATTGAACAAGCAGGGGGAAGCATTGTAGAATAGTAGATCCAAAGGATGTACCCGTGAAACATGTGCTTGAAACCCTCCAAAGAGTCTATAACAATAAAGAACTTCGGAATAAATTCCTCTTTACTGCACTAATTTTTGCAGTTTTTCGTTTTTTTGCTCACGTCCCTGTTCCTGCAGTGAATACTCAAGAACTTCAAAAACTATTTGCCAACAATCAATTTTTAGGTGTGCTTAACATCTTTTCTGGAGGCACATTGGCCCGGTTTTCCGTCATGGCGATCGGTATTAATCCCTACATTACTGCATCCATTATTTTCCAGTTGGCTACTATGATCTTTCCTCAACTCAAAGAGTTGTCCAAAGATGGTGAGGCTGGTCGAGAACGTATCAATCAATACACTCGATTTTTAGCAGTGCCTTTGGCAGTAGTTCAATCAATTTCTGTGCTCGTTTTACTCAACTCCCAAAAACTAATTCAAACTCAAGCTCCGTTAGCGATCGTTGCCATGATTTTAACAATGGTAGCTGGATCGATGATGTTGATGTGGCTAGGTGAGTTAGTGACTTTATATGGAATCGGAAATGGAATTTCGATGGTGTTGTTTGCCGGAATCGTGGGCCAACTACCCATCGCAATGGCTCAGTTTTTTAGCATTACAACTTCAGATCAATACTTGAACTATGCACTTATTGCAGCAGTCTTTCTCTTGGTCATTGCTTGCATGGTTATCGTTAACGAAGCAGTTCGCAAAGTAAACGTACAATATGCTAAACGAGTAAGAGGTAGCCGTCTTTATGGTGGTCAAACGACTCATCTCCCCTTAAAAATCAACACGGCTGGTGTATTACCAATCATCTTTGCAATATCAATCATGCTCGTACCAGCGTTTGCAGGCAGACTGCTTGCGTCGGCGAAGGATGTTCGCCTCGTACAGTTCGGTCAACAGTTACAAGTTTGGTTTTCTCAAACGAGTTGGATTTATGCGATCACTTACTTTTTGATCGTATTTGCCTTCACTTACTTCTCGACGCTGGTCTTTTTTAACACTGAAGATTTGTCTGATGAGTTGAAGAAAAGCGGTGCTTTCGTTCCAGGTGTTCGACCTGGTCGTCCCACTCAACTATTACTGAACTTCATTATTACTAGAATTACTTTTGTCGGAGCTGTCTTCTTGGGTATGATAGCCTTGCTCCCTTCATTAGTGCAGCGATTTACCGGTATTTCTTCTCTAGCAATTGGTGGTACTGGAATGTTGATTGTAGTCTCAGTCGTGTTGGAAACCACCAAACAAGTAGAGTCCCTCATGGTGAGTCAAAATTACGATAAATACATTTAATTAAGTATAGACTTGGTGCATAACTATAAAGGAGTCTTATGAAAATCGTTCTCATCGGTATTCAAGGTGCCGGGAAATCAACTCAAGGAAACCTCTTATCGACTCACCTGGATGTGCCTTATCTTTCTAGTGGTCACGTTTTTCGCGAAATGGCCAAAGAAAAGACTCAATTAGGTCGATACGTCAAAGAGACGCTCAATGCAGGTATTTTGATTCCAGACGACATGACCATCAATATCATGAATGAGTACTTATCAAAAGGTGAGTATAAAAAAGGCTATATTTTGGATGGTTTCCCTCGAACTGAGATTCAAGCCGAGCAGTTTAGTAATGGAGTGGATGCAGTAGTATTCCTCGATGTTTCAGACAAGGAAGCGTTGTGGAGAATCTCTGGTCGAGTAAGTGATCGAGAAGACGAGACGCTCCAGGCTATTCGAAAGAGAATTGAGCTGTTTCACACCTTTACTCAACCAGTCGTTCAGTATTACGAAAAACAGGGAAAATTGATCAATATCGACGGGGAAATGTCGGTTGATCATATATTTAAAGACATCTTGGCAAAGTTGGAGAAGTTGGAGTCCAAGTAACAACTCGAGAAAAACAGGGTTTTTAGTTCTTCCAGATACGTCTTGAGGAAACTGAGAAAGATTGGTATAATCTCCTGATCTCTGTTGAGGAGATACGGTTAATTTAAAAAGTGAAGTAAGTCATGCAACATAGACAGGTAGCACCAGGCCAGATTCCCGCTCAACCCTCTTATCACCAAAAGTTGAAAGAAGGGCAGTTTTCGATATCAGGTCAGGTAGTTGAGTGTTTGCCAAATACGATGTTTCAAGTAGAAGTGTCAGCAGGTGACATTCCTCAGCTGATCGGTACCAAGTTATTGTGTACATTAGCCGGAAAGATGAGATTGAACCGAATTCGGGTACTACCAGGCGATAAAGTGATTGGATATGTGACGAAGTACGATTTAACACACGGGAAGATTACCTTCCGTACTAAGTAAAGCGGGACTTATCAAAAAGCACTTTTTTGTGTATAACATGAGGTTCGTAACAAGTTCGGAATTAAGATATTATGACAGTTAAAAGTTCGATCAAACCACGTTGCAAGGATTGTCGCCTTATTAAGCGAAAAGGTATCTTGCGTCGTGTTTGTAAGAATCCAAGACATAAAGGAAGACAAGGATAATACTCTATGCCACGCATCGCCGGTATTGACATACCATTACAGAAAAAAACCAGAATTTCATTAACCTACATCTATGGTGTTGGTAGAGCTAATGTCGATGAGATTTTACGAGATGCTAACATCGATGGCGACAAACGAGCCAAAGACTTAACAGGTGAAGAGATTTCTCGTGTTCAGAAAGTTCTCGAAAAAATGAATGTAGAAGGAACTTTACGCCGAATGATTCGAGACAATATTGAACGTTTAAAAAGAATTGGTTCATATCGCGGTACTCGACATATGGCAAGTTTGCCAGCTCGAGGACAGCGCACACGAACAAATGCTCGTACTCGTCGCGGTAAGAGAAAGACGGTTGGAGCAATGAGTAAAGAACTCGCAGCTAAGTTAGATACAGCTAAAACGGCAACTAAATAAAGATTTCTATGGCAAAACCACAAATGCGCAAATCAGCTCCAATTAAAGTCAAACGGGTTGTCCCTAAAGGTCAAATGTACGTGACTGCTACCTTTAACAACACGATTGTGACTATTACTGATGAAAAAGGAAATACTGTTTGTTGGAGTTCGACTGGTGCTCTGGGATTCCCAGGTTCCCGTAAATCGACCCCTTATGCCGCAACTGTGACCTTAGAGAAGGCTGTTGAGATGGCTAAAGCACATGGTATGAATACGATGGAAGTCTACATCAAAGGGCCAGGTCCTGGTCGGGATGCAGCTTTACGCGTTATTCGTACACAAGGAATTAAAGTCAGTATGATTGTAGATTTAACACCGATGCCACATAACGGTACTCGACCAAGAAAAAGAAAGCACGGATAAATATGAGATATACAGGTCCTAAAAACAAACTAGCACGCCGAATTGGTGAGGATCTTGGTCTAAAAACCAATCCTCTAAAAGTTGCTAAGCGCTTGGCAATTGCTCCAGGTATGCATGGTAAGAAACAAAAGAAAAAAATGTCAGACTATGGTATTCAGCTGAAAGAGAAGCAAAAAGTGAAGTATATTTACGGTTTGTCAGAGAAACAAATGAGAAAAATGTATGACACAGCAACCAAGACGCCAACTGCAACTGGTTCTGCTATGCTCCGTTTGTTAGAAAGACGACTTGATAATGTCCTCTTCAGAATGAAGTTTGCACCAACCCGAGCCTCTGCTCGCCAATTGGTGAATCATGGTCACGTCAAAGTGAATCAGAGAAAAATGACGATCCCATCCTACTTAGTAAGTATCGATGACTTAGTTGAATTAAAAGCAAGTGGTTCGAGTATTCCAGCAGTTTCCCAAGTAATGAAAGAGGGAACTTTTAATTCAAAATGGATTGAAGTGAAAGCAGCCATCGGTAAAATAAAACGATTACCTGAAAGAGAAGAGATTGATGGTGCGATTGATGAGCAATTAATTGTGGAATGGTATTCAAGATAATAAATAGAATTATAAATATACCTTTGTAACAGAGTCTCTTACATAGAGGCGGCGAAACAAAAAAGGACACATATGAAATCATTAACAAACTTTCACCTTACTGAGGTTGATAACACTGCAGGTTATAGTGCAATCGAGCTCGAGCCTTTAGAGGCTGGGTACGGTCACACTTTAGGTAACTCGTTACGACGAGTTATGTTGACATCTTTATCTGGTTATGCCATTACTGATGTCAAAATTGAGGGAGTTTCTCATCAATTTACCACTTTAGAAGGTTTGAGTGAGGATATCGTTGATTTGATTTTGAACTTGAAGCAAGTACGCATCACTTCAGATCTTAAAACAGAAGGTGTTTGTACTTTAAAGATTAAAGGCAAGCAACACACGACTGTTACTGCTGCTGACATTGAATGTGAAGCAGGATTTCAAGTTGTGAACTCAGATTTGTATATCGCAACTTTAGAACCAAGTGCTTCACTCAGTGTAGAGATGAAGATTGGATTTGGTACGGGCTACTCACTTGCAAGTGATCGCAAGAGTGTTGAGTCAGGTTTGATTCCAGTTGATGCTTTGTATTCGCCAGTTATAAAAGTTGCATATGATGTCGAAGCAACTCGTGTTGGTCGCCGAACTGACTTTGATAAATTGATTTTGAGAATTTGGACTGATGGAACCATTTCACCTCGTCAAGCGATTGAGGAAGCTGCTGAGATTTTAGTTGGTCAATTCCAACAAATCTTACATCCTGCAATGGCTGAAGAAGAGAAACGCGTTGACTTGATGTCTCCAGAAAAAGCCGAGGTCTTGAAATTGACAGTTGAAGAGCTTGATCTCCCAACTCGAATTGCTAACGCACTTCGTAAAGGTGGATACGCTACAGTTGGAGATTTGATCGTAGTCGAGATGGGTATCGTCGCTAAAGTCAAGAACTTAGGTGAGAAGAGCGTCGGAATTGTTCAAAAAGCATTATTAGAGAAAGGTGTCGACTTTTCAGGGTAATTGTGGGACGAACATAGTACAATAGGAATATATGAGACATCAAATCAAATCGAAACAACTCAATCGAGACTCGAATAGTCGTAAAGCTCTGTTCAAAGGGTTAGTGACTTCTTTGATTACGTCTGGTGAGATCGACACGACAGAAACAAAAGCCAAAGTCATCAAAGGACTCGCTGATAAAATCATACACAAGGCTCAAGAAGGCTCTGTGAATACTCGAAGAGTATTAGCACGCTTTTTTGGTCGTAGAGATGTTGTGAACGAGCTCGTGGATAAAGTAGCCCCTGCTATGAAAGATCGTTCGAGTGGTTTTACTCGAATTATCAGATTGGGTAAACGCCGAGGTGATAACACGATGTTAGTTAAACTCCAGTTAGTGAAGAATCCTCACAAAGAGGAAGTTAAAGCTGAAACTGTTAAAGAAACTAAAAAAAGTGTTGAACCAGCAAAAGTAGAGAAAAAAGTGGTTGCTGATAAAACCAAGAAAGCGAAGTAACAGTCGTTATTTGTGAATATATCTATGAAACAAACTGGACAATCATTTCAGCAAAAAAAAGAAGCCGTAAATAGATACTGGCACGTCATTGACGTCAAAGGTCAGATCTTGGGGAAAAGTGCAACTCAAATTGCAACTTTATTAATTGGCAAACACAAACCAACCTATACTCCTCATGTTGATGGTGGAGATTATGTGGTCGTCATTAACGCTTCTTTAGTAGCGGTAAGTGGCAAAAAGAGATCAGATAAGGTTTACTATACTCACTCTCAGTATCCAGGCGGATTAAAAGCAGAGACTTTTGATAAAAAGTTAGCTCGTCAACCAAAGCAGATTATTGAGAATGCAGTTTGGGGAATGTTACCAACTAATAAATTACGTGATTTGCGCATGAAACGATTAAAAGTATTTAAAGACGCAGAGCATCCATATACCAACGAAGTATCAGAAAATAAATAATTCCTATGGCACAAAAGTTAAAGAAAAAAATCAAGCAAAAACAAGTCATCATCAAAAAAGTGGTGAAAAAAACAGTTGACTCAAAGTTGGCACCAAACACGATGAAGTTCGTACCAAAGTCTGCATACGTTGAAGGTATTGGTCGTCGCAAAACAGCAGTTGCTCGCGTTCGAATTTATGAAGAATCAGGTGATTTCTTGGTGAATGGAATGAGTGCTGGTGAGTACTTCAAAGGTATCCACAACGCTCCAGGATTGTATAATTTGCCACTTCAATTGACAGACACTCAAGGTAACTGGGCGATCAACGTCGTCGTCAATGGTTCAGGTATTCGTTCTCAACTCGACGCAGTAGTTCACGGTGTTTCTCGCGCTTTACTAAAGAAAAGTGCTGACTATCGACTCATTCTCAAACCAAAAGGTTTGCTGACTCGTGATGATCGAATGAAAGAAACTCGTAAAGTTGGCATGGGTGGTAAAGCTCGCCGCAAACGCCAATCTCCAAAACGCTAACCTCATTTTTTCTTTTTTGAAAAACTTAGCTACTCGCACTGCTATATTGTTTGATACCCCAATCCCAAAGTCGTAAGCTAATAAAAAGTGAGCCAACTCCAATCAGAGTTGACAGGAAAATACTATAAGTGACTGGTGTGTTTAACAATACTTCAGCTGGAATTGTGATCATGACACCAATCGGAATGATGAAAAAAAGTGCAAAGCGCAATGGTTCTGCATAGACTGAGACGGGGAATTGACCGAGACGAATCAGATCTCGATACATCCAGATCACTCCATCCACCTCGGTAGTGATAACTCCAATTGTTAAAACCAAGATATGTAGAGCAGTGACGATCAGAAAACTGTTCAATAAGAGTGCTGCATATAACACAGCTGAACCGACTGTGATAGTGATATTCAGTTTGCTCAAGATGTAACCGCTGATGATTAGATTTGGTATGAGAAAAAACACATCATTGATGTCTGGTTGACCAGTTAATGCGCGAAAAAGAGGATTGATTGGTTTTGACAAAAACAGGTCAAACTCTCCACTGCGCACCATGTTGCTAAACATGTACACTCCACGATAAAAAATTTGACCAACGATGTCGAGCAACTGGTATGTTAAAAAGAAAACAATCATTTCATCTGTGCTGTACTGACCAAATCCTTTAGTGGCTTGTTTGATGAGCAACAGTACTATTAGGGACATGCCTAACCGGATTGCTTTCCCTAAAAAAAATAGAACATTACTCCAACGATTCACAAAGGTTTCTTGCACAGCGTTGGATGCAATAATAAACCAGACTGTAGAGTAGACTTTAAATCGTTTAAACATATATTTCTTATTGACCAGCCGCACTGTAATCTTTAATACCTTTTTGCCAAAGTGAAAAGCTGACATAACCTGCTATTGCGATCCAGATACTTAGTACAACAGTATGTTGGCCAATTTCCATTGGTGACAGTTTGCCCAAGAAAAGTTGAATCTGCCAAAATGAAAAGTAAGGAAAAGGAGTAAAGCCGACGAAAGTTCTAATTATGGGTGGCAAAATATCTAATGGAAACAATTTTCCGGCGGTAAAATCAACGAACATGAAAAAGAGAAAACGGGGACCCCAAGTCTCTGGGCTGTAGAAACCGAATGAACCAAAAATGAGTTGGATAAAAAACAGCAAGAGTACAGCTCCCAGCACCCAGATGCAGAAAATGATGGCTGTTTCGATTGATGGGAAAAAGATACTTGGTTTAAATAGTAAGAATAAAATAATACTCTCGATCACAACAAAAAAAACGTTTTTTGCTTTATCGGCCATGTCCTGGACGAATAAATAGACATAAATATTAATCGGTTTGAGTAAGTCAAAACTAAAGCTGCCGGAGTAAACTTGATTGGATAATCCATTTAAACCAGTGGCTAGAATGAGACTCTGTAAGATGCCCACCAGAAAAATATAGGTAGTCATTTGTGTTCGATCGTAGCCAAATAAAGATGAGGAAGAATTGAATAGCACGCTCCAGACTGTGAGGGCCATCACCGTAGACAGAAATTGCCGTAATCGCCACATGAGTAAACTGGTCCGATAAACCAAGCCGTTTTGCCAAGAAAGTAGGAAAAGTTGCCAATATTTTTGCATGAACGTTTGGTTTGTGAACTAGCCAGTTGTTTTACCAGTTTGAAAAACTTCTCTGATAATCGCTTCAATCGGTGGTTCTTCAATATTGACGTCTTCTACAGGTAGTTCTGCGATCATCCGGCCAGCAACTTCGGCGGCTTTTTTACGAGGAACGAGTAAGGTTGCTTGAGGATCTTCGTATGATTTGAGTTCGCCAAATTTTTCCAGTTTTTCCCGACTGACTTTTTCACTCAAGACAACAGAGATGATTTTGTTGCGAGCATAGGTATCGATGATGTCTTGCAGTTTTCCATCGAAGATTTTGTGACCGTGATCGATGATGATGGCGCGTTTACAGAGTTCTTTGACGTCATCCATGTAGTGACTGGTTAGGATAATGGTAGCGCCGAACTCTTTGTTATAGTCACGAATAAAATCGCGCAGTACTTTCTGCATGACGACGTCGAGCCCGATCGTTGGCTCGTCGAGAAATAACACTTTTGGACTGTGCAGCAAGGCAGCAATGAGTTCGCACTTCATGCGTTGACCGAGGGACAGCTTGCGGACTTGAATATTCAGAACATCTTTGACATCAAGTAAGGTCACTAACTTGTCTAACGTTTTTTTGAACTGAGCATCTGGCACTTCATAAATTGCTTTGTTAAGAAGGAAACTCTCCATGGCAGGTAAATCCCACCACAGCTGGTTTTTCTGTCCCATTACTAATGCAAATTGCTTTTGAAACTCAGGTTTTCGCTCCCAGGGATTGAAACCGAGTACTGAGACACTACCTCCTGTTGGAAAGAGCAGACCAGACAATACTTTCAATGTTGTCGTTTTGCCTGCCCCATTTTGACCGATGAAACCAACTATTTCGCCTTGTTCAATCTCGAAACTAACGTCATCTACGGCTTTAACCTCTTCATACTCTCGATGCCATAATGACTTGATCGAACCCCACAAACCAGGCTCTTTTTTATAGACTTTGTAATACTTTTTTAAATTTTTGACGGAAATGAGTGACATGGAATCAAATTATACCTTAAGCACTTGGAGATTGCACTGTAACATGACGAGAAGTTTTAACTTCCGGCACTACTATATTTTTTTATAGAATAATAAAAGAATCGGCGACTCACCCAAAAAATGACGAGTGTGAAGACTGTATAGTATAAATTCCAGAGTGGCGATATTTTGTGGACTAGTGCTTCTGCAGGAATTGACGTGACGAGAACAACCGGTAGGACCATGCAGAATAAAAAGGAGGAAACACCGCTGTAGACACTGCGGGGGAGTTGAGACAAGCGGCGGAGAGATGGCATGACGTCGTTTAAATTATCGAGGCGATCAACCCAGAAAGAGATCGTGGCGAACATGAACCAAACTGAGTAGGTGAGTATAAATCCGAGTACGAACATGATGACGAAGATCAGGAATGAAAAGAGGGTAATGGGTTTGTTTAAATGAATCAGCGAAATGATCAGCATGCCGATCCCAATGAATAGGCGGAATAAATTGTTATAGCTGTTGTGTTCCACTGACAACATGAACTGAGGATCAACTGGCTTGACCAGGAACATATCGAGCTCACCGGTAAACACTTTATTCATGTACCGTTGCATATTGAAGTAAAAGAATGACCAGGTAAATGCATCGTAGATAGTAAAAATAGATAGTAATACGAATACTTCATCTGTATTCCATCCTGCAAGAAAACCGGAGCTGCCAACGATAATGCCGGTAAAGAAAAAATTAAATGCAGTCCACATCACCGACACAAAACCCCAAAACAAAAAATCAGCGCGATACTCCAACATCACCATCAAATTCATGACGCGAAAATGCCAAAAGATAGTAAGATATTTCTTGAGTTTTTTCAGATAAAGTGATTATAGATCGTTATCATTCAAAAAACTTAACATTCATCTCTAAAACTACGAATACTCAAATGATCCCTCAACATATACAATTGTAAAATTAAATGAGGAGTAAGCAATTCATACAGAAAAAAAAGAAAAGGTCCAATTCCCGTTACCCGCTCATAACCGGACTTATTTTGTCGTGATTCCAAACTTCTCAAGAAGACAGCATTTTCTCAAGTTCTATTCCTTAAATAGAAGTATTTTCCTTTAGCCTGGAATACTAAATACCCTTAAGGAGAATAGAACCTATGGAAGAAGAAGTTACATTTACCAAGGATGAACTAGAAGAGTTTAAAAAGATTGCTTTTGAAGAATACGGAATAAGGTTGACAGACGAACAAGCTTTTGAACAAGGATTCGCTTTGCTTTCGTTGTTTGAGTATGTGATAAAAAAGGCCGTTCAAAAAAAGAAACTAACTGTAGAAAGCAAAAACGGTTTGTCTAAAGAACTTTAGCCCAGATGTTATAATTGCCCCATGACTTTGGACTTCACAGAAAAAGAATTTAAAGAGATTCAAGCTGAGTCTAATCAGTTTCATAAGACATATATAGATCTGATGGGTTCCTATGAAGAAAAATTGAGTAAGCTAGACGAACAATCTGTAGGGCTGTTCTATACTTTTTTGACTAGCGTGGGCGTTATTGCTGGGTTTGGATTTTCTGCTTTAGGAAATGTTGTAAATCGCCCTCTATTCTTTCTTGGTGAATTAATGCTTTTAACTTTGATCGTTTTTGGTATGTCCATTTTATTTTTTTATAATAAGTCCAAGGGAAATTCTTATCAAGAAATGGGCGAAAAGTGGCATTCTCTACTTAGTCCTAGGTTGTCTTTATACAAAGAGTTTCTAACTTTACAGATTACAAAGAAAGAATTATTCAAAAGGTTAAATGAAGATGACAAGAAAGTATTAAATTTCAGTATTAATTCCCCTAAAGCCTTTGGTCTAGATAAATACTTTTTAGGAGCTCTTATTATGTTAACCCTTGGAGCCCTACTTTTACTTAGCTCTTTCATAAACTTCTCTTCTACAGAAAAAACTTCTAAGCGGCACTTCTATCATCAACCCAGCTCATATCTGCAAAACTCTCGATACTTATATGGCTCTTTAGAGCGTTAAGTTGTAGAATTAAACCTGGAGTAATCAAGTCTCGTAGGTTCGAGCCAAGTACGGTTATCAGCTCCCAAAATGATAGAAGTAAACAGGAACGTACATAATGTTACATACATGAAAGATACCTTCGTCATTTCGGAAGAAACCATTAGCAAAATTCTTCAGAAATATAAACTGGGTCAACTCTTCACGTT
Organism: Patescibacteria group bacterium; assembly: GCA_039934415.1. Lineage (GTDB taxonomy): Bacteria > Patescibacteriota > Microgenomatia > UBA1400 > PJMF01 > JBDTME01. The sequence goes on along the minus strand of JBDTME010000001.1, from coordinate 370,797 downwards.
TGACGAAATAAAAACGGGCTTAATTAATCCAGTTTTTATTGTAAACAAACAATATATCCTTCGAGTAAATACAAAGCAGACAAAAGAAAATAAACAAAAATTTAAAAAAGAGGCGCTGTTATATTCGTTACTTTCTGAATCTCATATTCCAACTCCAAAATGCATTGCTCATGATTTTAGTGGAGAAATAATAAAAGAAGACTATCTTCTTATTAGCTATATCGAAGGGGAGACACTTACTGAAGCCTTTAAAAAAGGAAGTAAAGAAGTTCAATACAAGTTGGCATTTCAGTTAGGTGAGATTGCAAAGAAAATTCACTCCACTGATATTAGCAAAATATCATTAAGGAGTGAATTATTTGGAAATATGGAAGATTGGAATAAAACGATAAAATCAGAGTTTGCTGAATACCTAGACCTGGTGAAGAAAAAGCGGTTACTTTCAGAAAAGATTGTTTATGGTATTGAAGTTGTATTGAAAGAATATGCATCTTTAGGCAATCTTTCAAAAAAAGTCGCTTTAATTCATGGAGATTTTAGCTGTAATAATTTTCAAGTGAGAAATGGCGAAATCGTGGGAGTATTTGATTTTGAAATGTCCACACTTGGAGACCCTTACTATGATTTCCAAAAATTTCCTATCAATTTCCAACTTGGTGATGAATTTGATCAAGATGCTTTTTTAGCAGGCTATGGACAAGAAGTTATGTCCGCAGATGAAAAGACTAGATTACAAAGATATGCGCTATCTCAAGGTCTTTGGGAGCTATGGGCCACAGAAACGCAAGAATTTCCATTTGATGAAAAAGAAATTGAAGAAGGTATGGAGCTTATTACTAAAGCTTTGGAGATGTAAATATCAGCAATTTTTTCTAAAACTCTCAACACTTATATGGCTCTTTAGAGCATTAAGTTGTAAAATTAAATCTGGAGTAACTAAGTCTCGTAGGTTCGAGCGAAGTACGGTTACCAGCTCCAAAGTGACAGAAATGTACAGAAAGTTACATAAAACAATGTCATCAAAAAGTGTTAGTATTTATTTACTATGGAAAATCCCCAAATAACTAACCCAGATGTCTCTATAAATCCAACTCCAACTATTCAATCGCCTGCTTCTTCGCAAACAAAATCAAGATTGATAGTACCAGTTTTGTTAACTGTTTTAGTTTGTGCAATTATTTTTGGCTTAGGAGGATACTATCTGGGTACACAATCACTGAATTCTAACAACACCTACCTAAAAGATGAAAAACCCATTGAGTCAGTTGCTACTCAAACATCTCCAACACCTACAACGAATTCTAACCTTAATGTACTCACGTATTCAGATGAAGAATATCAATTTAGTTTTCAATATCCAAAAGATTGGAAATTAAACTGCACCAAACCACAAGACAATAATTGGTTAGATAGAAATATTTGCGATATAACAGCCCTCAGTACATCTTTAGACCATGGTGAATTACTTAGTGGAGCTTATTTTACGATTGGGGTAAGCAAGCCAAATCCTAATTATTCGAGTTTTCAAGAATATATAAAATATTCTGTTGATCAGCACGGGTATAAAGCTATGCCTAAAACTATTAATAATATTCAAGGTTATGAATTGATATCATCATCAAACTCTGTTTTTGTTTTCGAGAGAAAAGGATATTTTATCTCAGTAGGTGGGACACCTTTAGAGACTACCAAGCCTTATTATGCAGATATACAAGAGATTATTTCTTCGTTTAGGCTCAACAATGAGTAAAACTTTTGATACTTATATGTCTCTTTAGCGTGTTAAGTTGAAGAATTAAATCTGTAGTTATAAGATCTCGCAGGTCCGAGCGAAGTACGGTCACCAGCTCCATACGGTAATGGTTTTGCAACTTCATCAAAATTAGCCTTGAAATCCGCTTTCAGCGGGGTTCTAACCAGGTTTTTCGTTTTTTAGTGTTAGCCTGGCCTGGAAGATTAGGAGACGATCGGTAGAATAATTTTACAAATACTATCCCTTTTAGCCAGACCTGAATTTATCTAGCAAACCTTCGACGTTGTACCTATTAAAAATATCACTATCAACTTGGTTAGCGTCTCTAAATTGGACAAACCTGTTCAACATTTGTTTATACATTCCTCTACCTGCGGTTCTTATTCCTTCCGCTCTTTGTTGGTCATTCACAAAATGTCCTACTCCGCTTGTCCAATTTCTAGAAGCAGGACTTACTGCTAAGTTATCTAGATTTTGGAATCCAACTTCTACCCATACAATCGCCTTGAAAGCTGAGGTTGCAGCTGCTTCATAGATTCTCTTAAAATCTTCTTGATCTTTTGCTCCGTACTGTTCAAATATATAAACCCAATTTCTACTAACAATCAATTGCGAGTCGACACGACAATATGGGAATTCTGATCTACCACCTGTTTCATTTGGGCTACTTGAAAACAGTTCAAAGAGAACATCGTGAGGAAGTAAAGATGCAATTCTTTTTACAACAGCTTCTAGCTCTGCGTTGACCTCAACACCATCTTGATCCTTGGCTACAGACCCTTTTAGAAATGGATTTTCTTTCATTATCGGAAGTATAACATTTGTTACCTTTTTTTGCCAAAAACCTCCTGAAACAAACAGAAATCAACACTCTTGAGATGGTTTTTAAGAGCCTAAAGTTGTAAAATTAAACCTGGAGTAACCAAGTCTTGTAGGTCCGAGCCAATTACGGTTACCAGCTCAGAAGGTGATGGAAATAACTATAAAGTTGCTAATAACTTACAATTAGTAACTAAAAATATGGAACTTATTGATCCACACATTGACATAGCCTCCATATATGACGAATTTAAAATTCCCATAGACGATTTTTTTAGCCAACGAAAAGATATTCCAGTGACTCTTTCAATGCTGAAGGAGACTGAAATAAGGATTGTTGGTTTTACACTTTTTATGGATCCGAACCTGATTCAAACAAATATGTTTGATGGTGTTATGAATTACTTCGAATTTTATAAAGAACTCTTGTCTAAAACTAATGAATTAATACAGATTAAGAGTAGGACTGAAGTAGAAGATCTTCCTTCTGATAAAGTCGGGTTCTTTTATTCAATTGAAGGTCTGGAGTGTCTTCGAGATGAAAATGATTTTGAAACTTTTTACGATATCGGCGTTCGTTCCTTTGGGTTGACCTGGGAATTTGCAAACGACTATGCAACAGGAAACGGATCGAAAAATGATTTTGGAATTACTAATAGAGGGAAAGCTTTACTAAAAAAGATGAGCAACCATCGCCTGATAGTTGATACTGCTCATTTAAGTGATCGTTCGTTTGTTGATTTGGATAAAAGTTTTGATGGAATTATTGTTAATACTCATGCAAATGCCAAAGCAATTGTTGATTTACCCCATAATCTTTCTGACGATCAGATTCAAATGATTGTGGATCACGATGGTTTAGTTTGTTTGCTGCCAACTAAAGATGAAGTTGGTGGTAACGGTACTTTTGATGACTGGTATAAACATCTAGACTATATTGCGTCTAAATGGGGAGATGATAGGGTTGCTCTTTGCTCCGATATCTTCCCTTTACCTGAGTATCCATTTGTAAACAACGCTCAGAATATGACTGTTATAAAAGATTTTCAGAATTATCTTTTGAAGAAACTAGACAAAGACGTTGTTCAAAGAATTTCGTTCGATAATTTCTCTAATCTTTTAAAGAGAAGTTTATCGATTTGAAGACGCTGAATAAACCTCTTTCTTACTCTACTTTTCCATCACCAAGCACATCCAAAATCTGAATTATTACATCGTTAGGAAATAAATTGGACATTCACATTGCGAGGAGTGCTAGTAACGCCTTTAAATTCCACTGGCTTGTTGGCCAATCTCACTCCATTTGTCTCTAACAAAATAGCTAGTATAGTGCACATGATCTCAGTAATTGCCCAAGTTGCTCCTGGACAATCTCGAGGATTACTGTATTTTTTGTCTGGTGTTGAAAGTTTATTGACATTAGCAAACCACTCACCTCTAACAAGTTGGGAGAATGTTGTGTACACCTGTTGACGATAGGCATTCTCAGTCATGGCTTGTAACCCAATATATGTTGTAGACTCCTCGCCGGTCTCCGGATCAACATTCACTCGTTGATCAAGTGGAGTTGGCGGATTACGAAAACTGTCATGAATTTCAGCAACTAATTTGGGAAAAAGATCGCCTCTCATGAGTGTCTCTGGAGTAATTGAGGCTAATCCGTTGGGTAACGCAGCTAGAGCTTCCGCTTTTAGTTGTGCAAATAATTTTGGATCCTGCAGTTTGATCATCATGCGTTTAATTTCAGCAAATGAAGTCTCTGTCGCTGCAAAGAGCGTTTGAAGAATATTTCCGGTTGTGTGTTCAATGACGTCACGATGATGTAACGGTAAGTTTTTTTTTGCGTGCTCAGATAATTTTCCTCGCAAACCTTCTGCAAGTAGTAGTAAGAACGGAATGTCAGTTTGACGGGGATCATTGTCTTGCATCAGTTCACGTACTTTGGCAATGTCATAGGAACTTGTCATTTTTTTAAGTGTTCCTTTCACAATATGTTGCATCTTTTTCTTGCCTGGAAAACGAATCCGAGCACCCATGCCGGGAACTTTAGAAAGGACGCTGTGCCAGAGTTGTGTTTGAAGCAGGTGATCAAATCCCCATTCTGCACGATCAAAAAGTTGGCGCATTTCCTCTGGTGTAAACTGCCCATCAGCGAAAAGGAGATTAAGATTTGCAAGCCGTGCGTTTGTCCACACAATATCAACGTCTGCATGTGTCCCAGATTCTTTCATTTCATCGATAATTTTTTTGGCATTGCCAACCAGTTGTTCAACATTCTTACGAGCTGCTCCGCCACCCTGCTTTAGAAGTAAAAGTTTACGTACTAAAAGCCTAAGATCGTTTTCTGGACCGAAAGATTCGTACCACAGAATACCTTTACCTAATGTTTCCTGCATAGCTCGAGGCATCTCAGCTCTTTTAGCGTCAGGATCACTCAATGCTGCAGCTGCAGCTTCACCGATGGTATAATCTCCATCTAACTGCATGATTTGTAGCAGCTTCATTGCTACGCGATTATCATCTGGGTATTCGTTCGTCAGGATGTTACCAATTTCTTCTATAAATGGCAAAAAAGCTGCAGCAAATGCTTTGGTATTCTCTAATCGCTTCCCAACGACCTGCAACTTTCCATCTTCATTGCGTTCTAACCGGATTCTGGGGTTTTCTTTTGACGACATATAAAGTAATTTGGAATATTAATGATAGATTGTCGAGTATAATATCGTAACAATATAGGAGTGTCTACTAGATCACCTAAATATTAAACAACCAAAAGACGTTGCTGAACAAATAATGAACGTGATTACATCAAGTCCCCACATCGCAACAGCAGAAGTGATCATTGAACGACCGTAATCAAAACTATTCAGTAGCCTTACAAATGATCTGCTGAATCTGCCTCAGCATCTTTCTTCGTTTTATGAATAGTGCCATCTTTGTGGTGAGGTGGTGAGTAGACTGTGTAGAGTTTCATTGGTTGGTCTGCAGACGTGTTAACTAAGTTATGTTTTGTCCCAGCAGGAACAACGATTGCAGAACCATCTTTGACTACATGTTCCTCACCATCTATGATCACTTTACCTTCGCCAGATTCGATTCTCAGAAATTGATCAACAATCTCATGTACTTCTAGGCCAATATCTTCTTTTGGCTTTAATGACATCACGACTACTTGGGCGTGTTGTCCTGTATACAGGACCTGCCGAAAGTATTCATTAGCAAGTGTAAGCTGTTCAATATTTTTAACGAAACCAATCATATTTTTCTTTCTACCCACCGCTCGACGTATAAGTGTAGAGTGCTTTTTTCCAGAGGAGTGTAACGAGTCCAAATAGAACTATACAACTTATTAGGATAATAGCAAAATCTGAGAGAGAAAAAGTTGCCCTACCTTGAATGAGATTGATAGGGAAAGCATACATATATTGAAAAGGTAACCGAGCAGTAATGTTTTTGAGCCAAGGTGGTAAGAACTCCAGTGGGATCATTGAGCCACTCAACAGCGTGATCGAAATCCATTTAAAATGTTCGAGTCCTTGTGAACCTTCAAACCAAAAACCCAGTAGAACGATCGATATCCCAATGCACATTTCCACAACATAAGCAAAAATGATGAAGAAAATAAAAAGCAATAAGGTCGTTGCAGTGAAGGTCGGGAGTGTAAAAGGCAGAATAGATTGAGCTAAGAAGTAGAAACCGATATATATTGGGGTAAAAAGAAGTATATATAATAGTTTACCGGCTAAATCATTCAATAAGATTTCTTTTAAATATGAGAACGGACGCAGTAAATAGACATCTATCTGTCCTCTTCTTATTTCCTCAATTCGCCACCCTTCAAAATGTGTTGAACTCATCCCACTAATCAACACGACCATAAAATAGTAAAAAATCATTTGGCCTGATGTGTAGGAGTGGATAACTGAGCGATTCTGATACATTGAGCGCAAAACAAGAAACATTACGCCAAAGGGAATCATGTCAAGGCAAATCCACAAACAAACTTCCCAGCGAAATTGCAGAGAACGCAACAACTTATATTTGAAAAAAGAGAGAGTCTTCAACACTTAGCAATTATACAGCGCCTACCACACTGTTTTCTTGAGAGGTTTTCCTACACGGAAGTTAACAACTTTATGTTTTTTGACAGTCTGACGCTTTGATTCATTACCGAACGGTACCACTTCTTTATCCTTTACCTGACTAAGATAGAACGTGCCAAATCCTGAGATGACCACTTTATTACCTTTAGCTAGGCTACGATTGACTTCGTCAAACAACGTTTCAATAGAATCGGAAGCGGCTTTTTTTGTCAAGTTTGCGCGTTTCGCGACAACTTTGATCAGATCGGATTTTGTCATGAGCACCTTTCTTAACAGCGGATCCAGTAAAATTGGAATTTACTCGGATGATTGGCAGTTTTTTAAATTAGTATTACTTTAACGAGTTGTTCAAGTGATTGCAAGTGGGTGCTGATTATTTATTACTCGGCTTCGAAATATTAGGTTCCTGCCCATAGAGTGCCTCAATACTAGTACCTGGAGGTTGACCATTAATAGGAATTTGGAGTCCAAAAGCAAGAGCTTGGGCAATGGCAATACTCGTTCGTAGAGACGTAAATCCACCTGGTCCAGTAGCGACATGAATTTCAGTTAAATCTTGTAGCTTTTTGCCTTTTTCTTGCAAAAAAAGGTTGATATCTTTTAATAAATCCTGGTCACGAGGAGACACATAAGGAATTTCCTTACTATCTGTGTCAAGCCAAAGCCTGATTACTGATGAAGTGGTGTTATCAATCGAAAGTTTCATGAGTGTGCGCCATTCTTTTCTAAAGTGACTGTTCGGTTCTGATTTTCATCAAGCTTAAATTGCAAGTTCCAGGTGGTTGGAGGTAGCATTTCTGCTGCCAGTTCTGGCCATTCAATGATAACAATATTAGGTTGTTGGAATAGCTCATCCAGACCGAGTTGCATCAACTCTTGATTGTTTTGTAATCTGTAGAGATCGAGGTGATAGATTGGCTGATCTTGTTGGCTTTGGTAGCGATTCATCAACACAAATGTTGGAGAGGTGACTGAGCTGGTGACTCCAAGTACTTTTAACAAATGTTGAGTGAAAGTAGTTTTGCCGGCACCGAGATCCCCACTCAAAGCCAAAACCGTACCAGGAATAATCGCCTGTGCTACCATCTCGACGAATAAATCTAGATCAGCGAGCTGTGTAATATCATGGGAGGTAATGCTAGACATACTTGAAGATTGTTAACCAAGCAATTCCCATACCCAAAATATCAAATAAAACATCTTTACCTGTCGGCGTTCTTCCAGGTATAAAAGATTGATGTAGTTCGTCACTCATTGAGTAAATGATAGATAAAAGGAGTGCAATTGCTGTAGCTTTAAACTGATTTGTCACGTCAAACTGAACAGCCCGAAACATGAGTCGGAAAAAGACAAAGTAAACAAACATGTGAGCCAGTTTTTTGAATGCAAAATCCCAAATGACTACTGATGGGCTGGGTAGAGATGGTTGTGATGATAAGAAAAAAATAAAAAATCCCCAGGCAAGCAGCGGAAGATAGACCTGAAATCGTGTTTTACGTGGAAGATGAAATGGCAGTGACAGCATACAAGCTCAAATTATACCATCTCTGTGCGAGCAAAGCAGCCGAGAGGACATAACTTCCACCACCTAATAAAAACGCTGTTGAAGCCGAGAAAACAGAATTGTGTGGTTTTTCAGTTTGCTGTGACGTTATTTTTATTTTTGTCTCAGGGGTGCTTTCTTGAGGGAGAATTGCAGCTGATTCTGAACTCATTTCTGTTGAATCACTTGCAATGAGTGATTCATCGAAAAGATCATTGAGATCTATATCAACAGTATTTTCTAATATCGGTATTTCAGATACTGTTTCAGATATAAACAGGGTTGGAGAGGGAGAAGCATCAGTAGTGGGTGCAGGAGTATCCACAGGTGTGAATATGTTTGTAGATCCTGGAGTAACTGTTTGAGTTGCTTGCCAACTCCCATCGACTAATATAAATGATGTGCCGTCTTGACAATCGATGTAACTCATTTGGCTATTCAATACATTTTGGTCTGTGAATAAACGAACAGAGTCTCCAGCATTGTTTAAAATAGCAGAAGAAATATGCACGACCAGATAGCTGTGAGCAGAAATCGTACTACTTACATCAATATTATGTGTGTCGATGGAGTCTTTAATCTTCCAGTTGTGGATAGTCTGATTAGAATCTGAAGAGTTAAAGAGTTCGACCCACTCGCCTTCATCTTTATTTGGGCACGCCATGACTTCAGAAATGATGATTGAACTTGGATTGATATAACTTGTGGGCACGGCTGTTGGGGTAACTACAGGTGGTGTTGATGGAGTGGGTGAGGGATTAACAGCAACTGTCACAAATGGGGTTGGAGTGATTGCTGCACTTAGAAACACAACAGCAGGGGTTTGTTCAGACCAAGTGAGTGAACCGCCTGGAGTGTATCTACCTACTTTAAAAAAATAACTTGTATTAGGAATCAGATCTGAGGAATGTGTATCTGGTTTGAAAGTTATGGTGTTCGTTCCATTGCCAGTTATTTTGTAGAACTGCGTCACTAAGTTAGTGTCTGTTTGCCAGTTTCCATCATTATTTTGAGTAAGACCAAAGTATTGCGTGGTATTTTGTTTATAGAATACACCGCGAATATAATACTCTGCGGTTTGGTCAGCTCCCGAAAGAGTGACATCAAGTGTAAATGGATGATCAACATCAGTTTCAGCTGGGGGAGCCGAGTATGTCAGCTCAATTTTGGCAAAAGCTGCCGCCGGAAAAAAGAGCAACAGGAAGACATAGAGTATTAATGCTGTGAGTAGATGCATGGTTTTTGTCATGATTCAGAGCATACACAAATCTTCTGACAAAAAGCTTACATGCTGAGTGGCACCATTAATAATTGACGTGGAGATAATAAGTGCTTAGTGATGAGTTATCTTTATCGATGACTCTGACATATTGAAGTGTTCGTCCGCCACATGCAATTCCGCCTCGGAAGAGGACACCATTTTTAACAGCTTTAACTGCGTAATCCCCACCTGATTTACTGATCATATCAATTCCAGTGTGTGGAGCACCACCATAGGCACGCCGTACTCGAGCATAATAAGTCATGCCGTACCCTTGATTGATGCGAGCAGGGTTATTGATTGGCCAAGCCCAACTACCTGAAAGAGCGAAAGCAGGATCTGGAGAGTTATTCCAGGCAATGTCTGCTGGAGATAAGAATGAAGCTGGATCCTGATGTGTACCGTCTTTAACAACTTCAAAGTGTAAGTGAGTCCCATTTGAGCAAGGTGACGCCCCAACAATGATCGAAGCAATCTGATCACCTTGGTTAACATTTCGCACTTCAGTCTCCGTACCCTTACCCGCAATGATTCCTTGGATAGCTTGCAACTCTTGCGTTGTTTTTTCTAATTCAGCCTGATACTTACTCTCATTATTTTTAGTATCATTGAGAAGTTGTTGTTGTCCTGTTCGCTCTACTGCTAACTGTTGTTGTTGTTGAGCAAGTTGTTTCTTTTTCTGTTCAACTTCTGTTTGTTTTTCTTCTTTGATTTTTTTTTGTTCGTCAAAAATGCCTTTTTGATTCTCTGCTTGTTGCATGATAATACGAGTCTTTTCTTGGACGATCTTGATGTACTTTGTGCGCTCGTACAGCTGACTCAAATCTTGAGAAACGAGTAAACTTTGAAAGGGATTGACTTGTGCTTGTTTATACTGATTTGAGACTCGATCTAAAAGTACGCCGGAAAGAACATCCAGTGATTGTTCGAGTCCGCCAATTCGGGTTCCTAACTCGCCCACCTCTCTTTCTAAACTGACCAACTCTGTTTGGGTTTTATCGATTTCAGCTTGTGAAAGACTGATTTTGGTATTAATGTACTGAATCGTGGTAGACAGCGAAACTTTCTGGCTTTGAATTTCTTGAAGTTTCTGTTGAAGCTCTGAGATTTTTTGTTTTTTTTGTTCTAACTCACTCGCTTTAGCGCTTTCTGTACTCTCTTCAGCACTGGCTCGTGGCGTCATTAAAAAAGGAATTGAACCTAAACCAATACAAAGACACAGTACTAAAAAAAATTTCATTGACTTGCTTGAGAAATAAGTCATCAGTTTTAGCCTGTGTATCGATGTAATGTGGATTTTTGCTCAGTCTTTATGTAGAAAGTGTTGAGCAGCAAACAAACTTGAAAAAGCTCCGATGGTAATTCCGACAATTGTTCCTCCTCCAAGGAGCGCGAACATAAAAAGTGGTGAAACTGGTAAGAGTGGGATGTCGCCCAAGAAACCTAATAACCAAGGTGTTAGATACAAAATAGATACGTACGTCGCTAACCACCCTAATACAGCAGCGCTGATGCCATAAATGGAACCTTCCAAGATAAAAGGTGATTTGATATACCAACGTGAAGCACCAATAAGTTGCATCGTTTTAATTGCACCCCGCTTAGCTGAAATCTTCATACTAGTCATTACCATCATCTGAATGACGGAAGTCAGTGCCATTAAACTTACTAAAAATATTCCCCCAGAACGTAAATTGTGAGTCCACTTGGCAAGCGTGTCAGTGACATTTTTTTGAAAAACAACTTCATCAATACCAGGTAATGCTTTTAGATCATGTTCCAGTTGTGGTAAAGATTGAATGTCTTTTGCAGAAACTTCTAAACTGGCTGGCAGGATATCTGCAGTCACTAGTTGAAGGAGGAGTGGGTCGTTTTTATTATCTTCACGATAAGTGCTGAGGGCATCTTGTTTAGTTACCCTTTTGACTGATTTGACGTACTCTTTTTGTTGAATCTGATTTTGAGCATCCGCAACTTTCTCGTCTGTCACATCTGGTTTGAAAAAGGCACTAATTTGGGGTTGAGTTTCGAAGTAGCGTAGTACGACTTCACTACCTATCATCAATATTACAAAAACGTAGGCGAGAAAGAAAGTTTGTGTCAGTGTAAGTATCGCTGCCAAACTTTGGTACGGTGATCGACGGATAGCGCGAAAGGCGTCTAGTGTGTGATGTGTCATCATAAGCAGTTATTTCTTTTTACTAGGTTCCTCAGTAGGTTCTTCAATCTTAGCTGATTCTGCAATTTTACTGGTCGTCTGCTCTTCTTTAGCTTTTTCTTCTGCTTCTTCTATTTTTTCTGTTTTTTCGGTCTCTGTGGGTTTTGCTGCCTCATTTATTTTTGTGGATGCTTTTGAACTCTTACTTTCTGTGATCGTCAATTTGCCATTTTCTAACTTGAATTGTCTGTATGGATGATCGGTAAAATCAAAGTCTTCGTGGGTGGACATTAAGACCGTCGTTCCCAATGAATTAATTTTTTTCAAGATTTGAATGATGTGGTTGCCTGTTTCTTTGTCAAGATTACCAGTTGGTTCATCAGCGAACAATACTTCTGGCGCATTGGCTAAAGCACGCGCGATACTCACGCGTTGAATTTCTCCTCCGGAAAGTTGAGTAGGGAATAGGTGTTCTTTATTGGGAAGTTGCACTAATTGAAGTAAGTCATGAATGCGAGTTTCAATTTCTTCTTTATTCTTTCCAGCTATGTGTAAAGCGAGTGCGATGTTTTCGCTAATGGTCAACTCTCCGAGCAATTTGTAGTCTTGATATATTGTGCCAATCTGACGTCGCAACATGTGCAGTTTAGATTTTTTAATGTGAGAAAGATCTTGACCATCGAATTCGACTGTGCCAGAGGCAGGAGTGACTTCTTTGACGAGGAGGCGAGCAAGAGTGGTTTTGCCAGCACCAGACTTACCCCTAATGAGAATGAACTCACCTGGTTCTACAGAAAAACTGACGTCGTCGAGCGCACTTTCACCGACTCCGTAGTTCATGGTCACATGGTCAAAAATGATGATGGGCACAGTACATAAGTATAAAGGATATTACTCACTTAAGGGAAGAGGAAATGTGCAGTGATTACTCACCGTCAGTAGTAGGTGCTGCTTTTTTCGAAGAACTTTTTGGAGTAGCAGATGGCTTAGGTGCTGATGTACTAGTGGGTTTACTCTCTTCAGGAATTTCTGCATTAAGTTCCTCCACTTTGATTCGACCAACGTCCATCAACCAACCTGCTTTCTGAGCAGTATTTGTTTCACCCCATACTTTGACTTTTGCACCGATAAACTTATCAAGATCTGTGACAGCAGAAGTTAAATATACTGTTTGGGAGATTCCACCGGCGCGAACAAGTTTATGTGTGCCTTCACCGTCAATCCCACCAGCTTGTAACACACCTTCAGCACTGTCTTTAAAAGTGTCTTCTTTTGGACTACCGTAGACATCGCCAACTTTAATACTGCTTGATGGAGTCTGTTCTTTAATAGAACCAGATTCATTTGAACCAAGCAATGAACCACCTTTTTGGTTCAATGCGTGAATTCCTGTCCCAGTGGCAAGCCCTGAAACAATTGCTACCAATAAAATAACAACGATGACAGGTGTTTTTGGCTTCATATCAGTATTTCTTTTTGATTGGATATTAACTGTGGATGATTCAGTCACATTCGACGAAGTCATTTCAACGGTATCATTTTCAGTATCATGGATGTCGACAGTCTGGATCATCCCTCAATTATAAAACATGATAAAGGGAATGGAAGTGCCTGATTTTTACAAAGCCTTTACTTCCGCCATGATAAATTCATCTAAATCACCATCGAGTACACCAACAGTGTCTGAAGTTTCTACTTCGGTACGAGTATCTTTAACCAACTGATAGGGATGAAGAACATAATTGCGGATTTGACTTCCCCAACTGGCCATGACGTGTTGACCCTTCTCTTTCATAATTTCTTGTTTGCGTTTTTTATCTTCGAGCTCGGCTAGTTTTGCTTTCATGATCTGTGTTGCTTTTTTCCTATTTGCAAATTGTGTTCGTTCTGTTCGCACATCCACTCGAATTCCAGAAGGAATGTGAGTGAGCTCGACAGCTGTATTTACTTTATTCACGTTTTGTCCTCCAGCTCCACCCGCTCGACTGAAGTTCCACTCAATTTCTTCGTCTTTGAGTTCGATGGTGGTGTCGTCTTCTTCGATATACGGCAACACTTCAACGCCAGAAAACGAAGTTTGGCGCAAACTATCAGCGTTGAAAGGACTCAGCCGAACTAATCGATGGGTGCCTTGTTCATGTTTTAAATATCCATAGGCATATGAGCCTAAAACAAGAAAGCTGGCAGATTTAATGCCAGCTTCTTCACCTCGTGACTCATCAAGGAGTTGAAATTTCCATCCTTTTCTCTCAAATAATCGTGTGTACATGCGCTCAACCATGCTTGCCCAATCCATCGCCTCAGTACCACCTTGACCAGCATGAATTGAAAGCAGTGCAGGGTAGGAGTCGTATTTACCATTTAAATATTGTTGCAGCTCGAGCCCTTTGCTACTTTTTTGCAATTTTTTCATTTGACTGCGCACGTCGTCTTCCAAGCTTACATCTTCACTTTCTCTGAGAAGTTCTAGTACCGCTTCTACATCAGCGATATCTCTTGCCACAGTATTGACCTGATCTATATCATTTTTGAGTTGCCCAAGTTGCTGCATGATGAACTTGGCCTCAGCTTTTTGCCAAAAGTCAGGAATAAGTGTTTGTTGTTCAAGTTCAGTTACACTTGCGTTTTTTTCACTGATGTTGATCCCGGAAACTAACTCTTTTCCTTTGGAGAGTGATTCTTCGACTGAAGTGAGTAATTGTTGATTCATCTTACCAATTATATCATTGCTTCTCTGGAGTGGGTGTCAGATCGTCTTCATAGCCTTTGACGACCATCTTGCAATATTGGTACTGCGTATATTCCATAGCTTTTTGATGAATAGGTTTACCATTGGTATCTTCTTGAAAAATACGAGAGGTTTCACTTTTTACCCCGAGAACAGCTGGGGCGGCATTTTTAGTATTTCCCATTGCGGTCTGAATGCCATGCAAACCAGTATCAATACTAGATTTCAACTGAGGTGCGAATGGTTGGATCTGAGATGGCAAACTGGAAGGCCGAGTATATGCAATGTATGTGCCACCGCCAATAACGACTAACAAGCTCGCGATAATGATGAGACGGAACATAAAATGAGTATAGCAGTTTTATTCTGAGCGTAAGGCTTCAATCGGACTGAGTTTGCTGGCTTTGCGCGCAGGTGCTACTCCGAAAATAATTCCGACTGCAGCTGAAACACCGAAGGCGAGCAAGACAGCTGATAGAGTAACAGCTGCTGGAAAGAAGCGTTGAATGGCAAGTGATCCAAGAAAGGCAACCAATACACCAATACTTCCTCCAAACACAGATAAGGTAGCGGCTTCGATCAAAAACTGTAACATAATCTGATTGGGAGTTGCACCAAGCGCTTTGCGCAAACCTATTTCGCGTGTACGTTCAGTGACAGTAACTAACATGATATTCATGATGCCGATGCCACCTACTACTAAGGAGATCGCAGCGATGCCCCCTAATCCCAGTGTTAATACACTCAGTACAGAATTAATAGTATTCAAGATCTGAGTTTGTTCAAAGACCGTAAAATCTTCTTTTGTCAGGTTATATTTATCTATTAACAATCCTTTGATATCACTGACCAATGGTTCGACATCTTCTTTGCTTCTACCTTGAATGGCAATTTCATTTAAAGTGTCATTATTAAACAGCTTTGTTGCTGTACCGAATGGCAGATAGCCATAGCTATCGAAACTAGGTCCACCAAAACCACCACCGCCTTTTTTCTCTAGCACACCAATAACTTGAAAAGTAACCGTATTAATTTTGATTGATTTATTGATGGGATCGACATCACCAAAGAGTTCTGTCGCTAAAGTGTCTCCCAACAGTACGACTCTTTTTTCTGAATCAACATCAGTTTTAGTGAACCATTGGCCTTTGGCTGCTTTGTTGTTGAGAACTTTCTCTAATTCTTCTGTAGTTCCGATGAAGGTCGCTTTCTTTTCAGTTATTTTGTATTGCACTTGGCCAGAGAACAGAGACATAGGAGCTGCTGAGGCAATATGTTCGCGAAATTGTCGTTTGATTTGAGGAATCATGCTCAGCTTGAGCGTTTTTTTTGTGCGTTCAATAATTGCATCTTCAGGGTTACCAAATCCACCGCTATCACCAAACGGATTTCCAGGAACAAGATATATGACATTTGAACCAAAGCTGGCAAACTGCTCTTCGATGTATTTTTGTAAACCTGTACCGATAGAAGTGAGCAAAACGACTGAGCCTACGCCAATAATAATGCCTAACATGGTCAAGAGTGCTCGCCCTTTGTTGCGAAAAATGGAAGTGATGGCAATTTTTGTGGTGTCTGCAAATGTCATATTATTTTTTCTTTTTCATCATTTTCAGCTTACTTTCAATTTCTTTGCGATCTTCTGGTTTTAAGTTCTGTTCACGCCTTTTATTCCAGCCAAATTTATCGTCATAGCAAATCTCGCCATCTCTAAAAAAAACGAGTCGTTTGGCGATCATAGCAACGTCGTCCTCATGTGTGACCATGATGATTGTTTTTCCTTCTTTGTTTAAATCTTTTAAAATATTTTTTATATCTTCGCCACTTTTTGAATCCAAGTTACCCGTTGGTTCATCTGCAAAAATAATGATTGGGTTATTAATTAATGCTCTGGCAATTGCTACGCGTTGTTGTTGTCCTCCTGATAACTGCGCTGGGGTGTTTTGTAATCGGTCACCAAGACCAACTTTTTCCAGCATGGCGCGAGCGCGTCTGTGTCGTTCTGACGCTTCCACTTTGGCGTATAACAGAGGCAGTTCTACGTTGTCTAGAGATGAGGTGCGAGGCAATAAATTGAACTGTTGAAATACAAAGCCGATCTCCTTATTCCTTAACCCAGCTTGTTCTACTTCGTCATAGCTTTCTACTTGTTTATCCTTCAAAAAAATTTGCCCGGACGTCACTGCGCTGAGCATGCTGGCCACTTGCAAAAAAGTAGATTTCCCAGAACCAGAAGGACCCATGATAGCCACGAACTCACCTTCATTGATTTGTATTGTGACTTCACGCAATGCATGAATTTCAACTTCACCGAGCTTATATATTTTGGAAACGTTTTTGAGTTGCAGAAGCATAAAAATTTTCAATTTACAAAATTTCAAAATGTCTATTGACTGAACCTCACTCAAACAGTTTGAAAATTGAACATTCGAAAATTGTAAATTAGTCTCTATTTTGGTAACACAATTTCGTCGTTGTCATCTAATCCACTCAGTACTTCAATTCTCTCATCAGTTTCCAAACCGGTTGTAATTTCTTTATCTTCAGCTTGATTTTCACCTGATTTGACACTAACGTAGGTTTTGCCATCTTTGACTGTAATAGCATCTAGAGGAACTGATAAAACATTTTGTTTAGTTTGTAGTGTGATCAATGCATCTCCATTCATCCCGAGTCTAAACTTGTTTAGATTGAGTTGAGCCATTGGCAACTGAACAAGGTAGACAGTACTCGTGGATGTTTGTGCACTTTTATAGGAAACGTATTGCACTGAAGAATCAAAGTGCTCATCAGGGTATGCATCAAGTTCAATGGAAGCGCCTTGACCATTTTGGATTTGTGAGACGTCCAACTCATCGACCTGTGCTTCAAAATACAGACTGGTGGGATCTACTAGTTCAAAAGCATCTGTGGCAGACAAATTGATGCCAGTAACTGTTGTTGGGCTTGATACAAGTACTCCATCAAAGGGAGCAACCAGTGCGTTATTTGTGATGGCGATATCATTAAGCTGGACATCGATAACAGTATTCGTTAAATCGAATTGGTCTTTTTGTTTGGTGCGATCTTCAGTAACTGGGAGGGCTCGGTCTTTGGTGTTATCCAGGACTTGATCCCAATCAATGCGTTCCTTTGAGTATAGATTGAGTGACTTTTCCAACGCTTTTTGCAAAGCACGGGCGTCAATGGTCGCAATAGTTTTGCCTTTCTTGACCCAATCACCTTCCTTTGCTCCTAAATAAACGACTTTACCACCTGCTGCAAACCGAATGGAAGCATTTCTTTTAGCTTTGATGAAACCAGATGCTTGCAGAGTCTTGATGAGTTCACCGCGCTCTGGTTTGACAAAATCGAGCTGTTCTACTTTCGGATTTGCTCTGCCATACACCCAATATCCCAAGCCGGCGGCGACAATGAGAAGCAACAGTAACCACTTCCATCGTTTCTTGAAGTTGGTTTTGATGCGAATTTTCATAGAATAATCTCTTTGAACTACCATAGTAGCCCGCCAGGAAAAAAGAAAAAAGGGGTATAAAGCGGTCAAATGCCGTAAATCAAGAAAAATAATGAGGGGATCTTATTGTTGGAACAGTTCATCTGTAGCAATAGTTCCGGAAAATAGCATGTGGTCATCTAGACTTACTTTATATTGATTAAATTGATCCGAACTTCCTGATTGTTTTTGGATAATGATTGAGTAGGGTAGTGTATGCGACAGCACGTTAGTTGTTTTAATTACGACTGTTAGCTCTTTTTCTTGCGGAACTTCAATCCACATACCTAGCTCTTTTAGTCCAGCTACATCTCCCCAAGAAAAATTATCACTGGTTATCGGATGGAAGTACTTTGCTGTTTTCATTTCAGCAATAAACTGTTCATAACTTTTATCGTTTATTTCCAATGTTGAGAGTTGAGTGTTTGCTGGAAAGTAAATGCGGATAAACGCTCTGTAGTCACCTGCCACTCCAGCAAATTTAGTACCAGGTCCAAGGTTATGATATTGGAGGGTCGACGTCGTAGTTAGTTGACCTTGTTGATCACGTTCTTTTACTAAAGTGATGTTCCTGTTGACGCAGCAATTGGATTTATTTACCCCTAAATTTGCTTCAAAGACTGAAAAGTAATCTTGAATGCATCCGTCATCAGTACAAGATACCGGTGTTAATTTGCCATCCCAGTGATTGAGTGTGATGAGTGTACTCAGATCGGGATCATCAATGTTAATCAAAATGTCTTTTTGTTTCAGCTGAGTGGTGAGCAGACTGATAATCGAAAAATATTTTTTTGGCGGGAGGTGTTGTAATTCAAAAATGAGCTGGGTTGTGAATGCAGACAGAGTATCCCTCTTTTTGGTTGAGCCTGCAAAAAAGTCTTTGTCATCAGCTCTTTGTAAAATTTGGTATATATTTTCTGTTGTAACGGTTGTATTGAGGTCACTCACTTTAACTGGTCCAGTAATTTCCAAAAGTTTCTGAATTGTTGTGAAATTGATTGCCACTATTCCGTCAATGTCAGCATGCCCTGCCTCAGTAAAAAACCAATTAATCCGAGTTGCCGACTCTTGAAAGTCAGGATGCCAATTGGCGTCTCTCAATTTCCAAAATCCTTGTTGAAACGCTTCTTGAATGGGAAGTGGGGGATCAACGTGACCTTTTAATTGACCATCAGGCACATAAATATCCTGAACTTCAAATGTAATGGGTTCGTTTTTGGCCAAGCGTAACGTAGCGTAGGATCCAGGAAAACCTCCGGTTGGACGTAGTTCCATGTTATTTTGAAATAAAAAGAGTAGCGAAATTGGTTTGTTCTCTGCAAGGCGATTTGAGATATAGTCGAGCAGAGTGTCAATTGCTTGAAAGAGTTGAGCATTTTGTGCAAGCTGGTTTTGAATGATATCGTAGCTAGTAAGTGGCAACAGAATTTGTGCAAACTTAGATTCCGAAATGAGTTGTTGCAAGATGATCGAATCATTTAGTAATTTTGAATACTCCATCTGAGTTGAAAAGATGAGTTGAGGGTCGAGGGGAAGATGATCTGTATATGTCTTCTGCAGCTTTTGTGCTTGGGCGATAAAGTTGGGCGTTTCTTCTACTATGAGCAACCCTTTTTCCCAGGCAAGAAAAAAAGACCCATTTATTTTTTTGGAAAGCTGAATATAAGGGAGCAATGCACCGCGCGCGATGATCGAACTTGTTTTACTGACCCCAAACTGGGATCTAAAAAAAGAACTTACACTAATGAGTGAAGCTAATGCTGCAACTGTCAAACAGGTCAGACAGTAGAGCACAACAACAAAGACAACTGCCTTCATCTTTTTTTTCATGAGGGTATTGTATCAGTACAAAATTGTGTTTACTGAATTATTACTTGTAGGTTACAGTGGTGATCTTATCGCCAACTGCAATGTTTTTGACGACGTCCATACCTTTGGTTACCTTACCAAACACGGTGTAACTGCCATTCAAAAATTCTGCAGGACCTAAAGTGATAAAGAACTGACTCCCACCACTGTTAGGTGCTGATGTTTTAGCCATAGCCAAGATGCCTTCTTGATCATACTTGTAGTCTGAAGAAAACTCGTCTGGGATAGTGTAGCCTGGTCCGCCAGTGCCCCATTCAGCTTCTTTACCGGCTTCTTTGGTTTTCGGATCACCAACCTGGATGACAAATCCTGGTTCAACACGGTGAACAATAACTCCGTCATAGAACTTGGACTGAATTAGACTTAAGAAACTCGCAACAGTAACTGGGGCCATATCTGGATACAACTCAACTTCGATCTCTCCTTTGTTTGTGGAGATAACTGCTGTTTTGGCATCTATTTTTTCAAAGTCTGCTAATTTTTTCATAGGCGCCTCGGTAGGTATTTGTAATTGTTTAGAATTTGTTTGTTTTGAAGTGTCCTTCGTATCTGACAAGGAAATATCAGAACTTGTATCCCCAACTGATGAAGAACAGCCGGCTAAAATCAATGAACTCAGTGCGATAGAAAAAAGATATTTTTTTTGCATAGGTCCAAAGTATAACATGACTTACTAAATTTCAAGATCGTTTTAATTGCAGTCTTTGTCTTTCCCAGAAGGGAGTTTGGCGACAAAGAAGTGCTGAGGATTGGTCGGGATGTTTCATGAGTGCCTTGACGATGATTTCTAAGAAAATGGTGTTTTGTGAGCCTTTCACTAAAATAATATCATTTGGTCGTATCATTTCTTGTAAAGTATCGATTGCTTGATATGCATTTGCGAAACTCATAAGGTTTTTATCTGAAAAATTAAGTTGTTGTAATTGAGACAAAGTGTATTGAGAAGTCAAAGGTCCAATCAAAACAATGATGTTAGCGGATTTAGCTGCTTGTTTGGCCAATTCTTGATGATCATGTTGAGCCAAGGCACCAAGTTCTCTCATGTCGCCAAGAACTGCTATTTTTCTCCCAGGCAACAAATCAAGCATTCTTAAGGCAGCAGAGGTGGGTTCTAAAGAAGAGTTGTACGATGAGTCGATAATAATAGAGTTGTTTCTACCTTCAATCACACTCATTCTGCCGGGTTGCAGTTGGAAATTTTGAGAAAGCTTGTGACAAGATTCCTCAACTGTGATGCCAAATTCGAGTCCGACTAAAATCGCGCTGGCAAAAGTGCCAAAAGACTCTTTGAAGTGGAGTTGTTTTGAAAAGTGAAGCGAATGTGTAGTTTGTTCATGAAGAAAAGTGAATGTGGTCCCAGATAGACTCAATTCATGTTTGATTAATTGCAAATCAGCAGATGATTTGTTTGATGAAAAAGTAAGTTTTTTGGCAATGATATGTGGAACTAACTTGAGAATTTGTGAATAATCGAGTGAGTAAATTGCTACACCACTTGCATCAAGTGATTTTAATAATTTTCCTTTTTCGTTGGCAATACTTTGTAGAATATCTTTTCCAGAAAAATTTTGACCGTGTACTCCACTGATAGAGAGCAAGACACCAATCTGTGGTTGTACGATTGAAAGTTGGTGGGACATGTTTTTAGGTAATTGGTCGCTATCAATTCCCATCTCTAATACCAATGTGTCGTACCGTTCCCAATTTGTACACAATTGCCAGAGTGCTTGCAGACAAACATTCACCCAATCGTATCCACTATACGTTCCAACTTTTATTCCCAGAATTTCCATTGGGATACCAGTTTCACTATTGCCTTTTCTGCCCACTTTCAACTTCGTTTTTTGGGAAAGAACAACTCCAATTGCTTGTACACAAGAAGTCTTCCCTGCGCTTCCTGTTACTCCAATAACTAATGGCTGCACTTTCATTAA
The DNA here is from genome assembly GCA_039934415.1 of Patescibacteria group bacterium. Classification (GTDB taxonomy): domain Bacteria; phylum Patescibacteriota; class Microgenomatia; order UBA1400; family PJMF01; genus JBDTME01. The sequence goes on along the minus strand of JBDTME010000001.1, from coordinate 349,136 downwards.
CTGGAGTTGTGCAGTAAACCGTAACCAGTTTACTATGAGTTTAGAGAAAAAAGATTTCATAGTTATTCTAAGTTATTGTTGACCGTCTGCTTTTCTTTCCAATCTTCAATTGCCAGCACAATAAGCTCTGATAGCAAATCTGTATAGGAAAGACCAGTTGCTTCCCATAATTTAGGGTACATGCTGGTCGAAGTGAATCCAGGTAAAGTGTTTATTTCATTTAAAAAATATTTACCAGTTTTAGGTTGATAAAAGAAGTCAACTCGAGCCATACCTTTACAATTGAGAAGTTGAAATACCTCTACTGCTGTAGCTCGAATTTTTTCAGAAATATCAGCAGGTATTTCAGCAGGTATCTCTGCGATAATATCATCAGTAACATATTTTGTTTGGTAATCGTAAAACTCGGCTTTAGGTTTGATGCTACCGCAAACTGAAGCCTTAGGTTTATGGTTTCCGAGTACACCCACTTCAACTTCTGCAATATCTTGAATTGCCTCTTCGACCAAGATTTTCAAATCGTATTCCAAAGCTAGTTTGACAGCGTGTATAAACTCCTGTTTATTATGAGCTTTGGTAATGCCGACACTTGAACCTGAATTTGCAGGCTTAACAAATATTGGATATGCAAATTTTTTTTCTATTTTATCAATTATGTGATCTTCACTTTTCTCCCATTCATGTTTCCAGAACCATTCATACTGAGTTTGAGGAAATCCTCGCCCATCACAAAGTTGTTTCTGGATTACTTTATCCATTGCTAGTGCAGATCCAATTACTCCTGCTCCTACATATGGTAAATTGGAAATTTCCAATAGTCCTTGTAGCTTCCCGTCCTCTCCATTTGTTCCGTGAATAATTGGAAAGATAACATCAAATTGAAGATGTTCTAATCCTTTTTCTGTTTGAACAGTCAACTCTCTGTTGCCTGGTTCAGTCGGCAGCGAAACATGTTCAGAAGGAGGTAATACTTGTAAATTACTAGTGATACTTTCGACACTTGATCCAAAATGCCAACGTCCATCTGAAGTGATTCCCAACACATATGGTTCAAATTTGTCTCTATCAAGGTATTGTTCAATTGATTTTGCTGATCGATTGGATACTTCATGCTCTCCCGATTTTCCACCAAATATAATCAAAACTTTTTTTTTCATGGCACTACTCCTTAGGACAGACTATTTTATTTCAAAAAAAGATCATTACGTTCGTTTCACTGAATAACTTTCTAGATAGTGTAAGAAAATTGCAGGTGCATCTTCCAACAAAAATTGTTGAAATTCTTGATAGATTGCCTTTCGTTGATTTTGGTCTGATGTTTTTCGACCGTTTTCTAGTAGCGCATCAATACGTGGATTTTTATAGTGAGTGAAGTTAGTGTTTTGAGTGGAGTCCCAGAGTGTATATTGATCGGGGTCTGTGGGGATCTCTTGACCAATAAGTAGTGCTTGATAGTTTCCTACATCTGGAAAGTTAGTGAGATTAATCGTGACGCTGATCTTGGTATTATCGCAGAGTGTTTTGTCTTTAATCTCGCCGGAAGTGTGACATTTTTCACTTGTTAGCTTACCAAAGTTTTCCCATTCTTTTTTTATTTGTTCAGCCTCATCTTGGAAACGAAGAGTAGTTGTGAGAGTTATGTTGAGTGGTTGCTGAGGCATAGTATCAAACATACGTTCCATTGCTCGATCTAGATCAAATCCGTACGATTTAACACCATCTAAATAGGCCCAAGAAATAGGGCTAATCGGACTCTTGGTTCTGAGATTTGGATCACCTTTAGTCAGTGAATAGCTTAAGGCTTGTCGAACATTTTTTTCAAAGAGGGGATCGTTTTGATTAAAAAAGATGCCCAGATATTGATCTTTATTAATCTTTCTAGTGGTGACGGTGTTTGGCCAGTTATCGAAAGTGCTGATATCTGAAACATCTTGAATTTCGTCGATTTTCCCATGCTCATAGGCTACTAAGGCGCGATCCTCTGTCAAATAAAAACGATACACGATTCGTTCAGCAGCACTATCCAAGATCAGTTCAGATAAGAGGTCATCCTGATACGTAGTTTTTGTGACTTCATATGAGCCAATTCCAATAATTTTATTCCGCTTAAAAAATCGTAAATAGGAAGTTTGGACTTCTCTGAAAAGTGGTTGAGATAACACAACGGGGAAAGGGGCGAATGGTTCTTTGAGTTTGAAGATAATCTCATTTTCTGTGGTTATGATCTGAGTATCTTGAAAATTAAATGAAATATCTTTAGGTTCTAGCAGCTTACCGTCTTGCCAATGAATTCCATTTTTCAAAATGAATCGATAGGTTTTTCCATCATCTTCAATACTCCATCGTTGAGAAAGTTCTGGACTAGCTGAACCATCTTCCTCAATGTGAGTTAATCCTAAGCTGATTTGATTTTGAATTGGCTTTGGCAGTGTGGAGAAATTAAATGAACCAATAACGCCTATATATCTAGTCGGTTTGAGCTGTGGCAAATTTGTCAAAAAAGGTAGTAGACCTGCGAAAACCAGTACACCAACCAAAATGGCGCCAATAATAATTTTGACGTGTTTTTTTAGATAGAGTGAGATGTACCAGTAGGATGTGCGCAGTGAAGACATTATCAGTTATTGTGAACGATCAGCGATGAATAATGAATATGCTAATTTTAAAGTGAGTGCGGACTCGAGAGAACGCATTATTTTAACTCATTAACGGGCTACGATATTGAGCAGTGAGAAAATGGCGAAGGCAATGATACAAAAGATAGTCACGTATAGAAGAACTTTTTCCACACCTCGTTTTGTGTGGTAACTCTCACCACCGCCACCCCAAGTAGATCCAAGTCCTGTCCCTTGAGATTGTAAAAGAATAACGGCGATCAAGACCACTGAGATAATGATTTGGATGACGAGAAAGGCTGTTGACATAGACTCGCATTATACAGCATAAAATGGGAGTCCGTGAGCCGCCATATCTTTATAGTAGCGGTTACATCTAGTTTGCAATGGTTATGTATCTGGGTATACAATACCCCTATGCTGCGTTTGCCCAGATCTACTTCCTTTTCTTTAGCGTTGTGCTTGCTCATCTCCTCAGTGGTTTTTTTGGCAGGCTGTACTTTGCCTTTTCAAAAGCAAGAAGTATCAGGGCTTCAAATTACCACAGATGGTATTACCGCTGCTGTTTTCTTGAATGGAAACAAGGTCGGAATGACTCCATACAGTGATCAAACCCTAAAACCAGGCAGCTACTCGGTACGACTAGAACCTCAAGATCAGGAATTAGCAACTTATGAGACCTCAGTAACACTTTATTCCACCACTTTGGCTGTCATGAACTGGACATTCGGGAAAACGGCTGAGACGAGTGGGGGAATAGTCTATGAGCTCGAGCCACTCAAAAAGAAAAAAGATGCTAATTTCTCTTTAGCGAGTATCCCTGACGGCGCAATAGTTAAAGTTGACGACGTGTCTCAAGGATTTACCCCCGTTTTGATGAAATCTATGACACCAGGTACCCATCGATTTCAAGTAGCACTGCCAAGTTACAAGGACCAGGAGGACAGTATCAATATCGCGGAAGGTTTTCAGATGGATGTGACAGTGAAATTAGCAAAGCAAAAAGTAAGTGTTACTTCAGATGACGTCGAAGTTGCTTCTGGTGCTGCTGAGGCCTCGAGTTCTGCCAAAGAGGCCAGTTCTTCATCCAAACCTACTCCGACCCCCAAAACTGAGTCGACAAGTCGTACTTCCCAAACAAGTTCTACATCAACAAAACAAGTCACTGTGATTGAAACAGGTACAGGTTGGTTGCGAGTGAGAGAAACTGCCTCGGCTACTGGCAAAGAATTGGCAAAAGTGGATGTTGGCGAAACCTTTCCTCTTTTGGACAAGCAAGACGGTTGGGATCAGATTGAGTACGAAACCGGAAAAAGAGGGTGGGTAAGCGGTAAGTATGTGACTGAGAAATAGCTCAACTACCTACGACATAGATAATAATCATCACTAGTAATCCCCAAGTAATCACACCAACCAATAGTGGTTTATCGTTGAGAAGCACTCTCTCCGGCGACTCACCTTGGTTATTTTCATATACCAACTGTAGATATCTCATCACAATATAGATGACAACTGGAATGGTAATCATTAACCATTTTTCTGAGGTGAATGTGCGAGGTAAGAAAGTCAACTTGCGAAAGATTGATTCGGTTGGAGAAATTTCTTCGCGTTGATACGCATAAAGAGCATATGTTAGCCAAGTGGTATTGGCAAACATGCCAGTATAAATATCAAGTAACCGTTTCGAGTAATGTTGGAGCGTTTTCCTCGTTTCACCAAGTCTTCCTTCAAGTAATGTTCGCTCACTTTGGCGTTTGCCGATAGCCAAGAACAAAGAAGCTGACAAAACTGTTAACAAAAACCAAACATTCATATGCAGATTCACTACAACGGCACCAGCGTAGACGCGAATGATGAATCCTGCTGCAATAGTGAGCACATCTAAAATTGGAATGTGTTTCAACTTGACTGTGTATAAGATCTGGAGAGCAATATAAGTTAAGACGAGATAGAAGAAAAAAGGATTAAGTGAAAGTGAAAAGAAGATGACTAATACCATTCCGGCAATCGCGTAAAAGACGGCAGTGGGGATTGGTAAGTCTCCTGACGCAATTGGTCGCTTCTTTTTAAAGGGATGTTTTTTATCTGACTCAACATCAACAATGTCATTTATGATGTAAATAGATGAACACAGGACGCAAAATATGATAAAAGCCTGAGAAACCGTTAAAAGATTACCCGGAAAAGGTTTGAAGAACAGCCCAGAGAAAACAAGCGTGGCAAATAATGCCAAATTTTTTATCCACTGTCTTGGTCGTGCTGTTTTGAGGAGGTAATAAAAAGTTTTGCCCATATCAAAAATCCAAATACTAGTGCGCTTACTACAACAATTGTAAACAATTTTTGTTCTGGCTTCAATTGGAGCGCTATAAAGCCCATCAGCGCTGTCACCATCCAATAAAAGAAAGCTGTTGTTCTCTTAGACCATCCTAACACATCCATCAATTTATGGTGGAGATGTCCGCGATCTCCCCAAAACGGCGATTTCTTGCGAAGTAGTCGCCTTGTGATGGTGAATATGGCATCAGCTGTTGGTAAAGCAAGTACTAATAACGACGTGGCTAACTTAGCACCTGACAGGATAGCTAAGATAGCAAGGAAATATCCACCTAGCGAACCTGCCCCGTACCCTGGCATGATTTTTTGCGGGTAGGCGTTCCAGATCAAAAGTCCTAGATAAGCGCCAGCTACGATAAATGCGAGAAGAATTACATTTTGTTGAGCTGGGTCTGCTGAAAAACGAATTGCTAGGATGCCGATAAAGATAGACGCAATGCCAACTACGCCTGGCAGTTGACCATCGATGCCTTTAGACCAATTCACTATGTTCATATTCCAGACAATCCAGAGCACAGTTAGGATTGTAGACAAGAATGGCAAATTAAACGAGAAAAGTACCCCATTGATGATAAACGAAGGATGATCAATGTAGATGACGCCAGTCTGAAATGGGTGAGTGATGTACTCAATCTTTATACCAGCAAACACAATAAAACCTGCAACCAGTAGTCCAACTACAAACCGAAGATAGGGATTTAAATTTTTAATGTCGTCTAGCGTCCCCATCGCCGCTAAAATTGTTGTACCTAATAAAATCCAGAATATTTCCGAATTCAGATTTAAAAAAAGCAAACAGCTGAGGAGAACTGCCACTAAAATGACGAGACCACCTCCACGGGGAACAGGTGATTGATGAGTTATTTTAACGTGGTGTTGCTTAGCGGGATCGTCAATCCACTTTCTAGACGTATAGAGTCGAATAATGAGAGGGGCTACAATCGCTGCAATGAAGAGTGAGACCAAGAAGGCAGGAATGATCATAGATTAAATGATGAGAATGATACGTACTAATGCGAATAATAGTAAGAATTCGAGAAACACTGTAAGCCATGCCAACAACTGCATCATCAAAAAATCAATTTTGGACAAGATTTTGCCAAAAACTAGATTCACAATACAAACGCTAATAGAGATGATGGGCAAAACAAACATAAACTCTTTTCGAGCGAGTTGTTGGTCAAGCTGCGGGAGCGTGTAGAAAAGTGGAATGATTGGTTGCAGCGAAGGATACACTATGATCGATAAAAAGGCACTAATCGACGCCATCAGTAACGAAAACAAAGTTGGCAGTTTCATTTCTTGGGGTAAAGCCAACAAAGAGCGTCGATGACGGAAAGTAAAAGAGACAGACATGGGGAAATTATATGCTATTCAGCTGTTGCATTCAATTCTGCAGAAGGTGAACTGGGATTGTCTGAAAAAAAGTTGACATCTTTTTCCAAAAGATCAGTACTTTTATAAATAGTCATGTGATCAAGATCTTTATACGGTAAATAGTTGAGGTGCAGATAGGTGAAGAATTCTGGAAACTTAATCGTTTCAGATTTCATGACTACGATAAATTCAGGATGATATTGGGTTAAATCTCGATACGTCTCATCAAAAGCACCCGGAAAATCAGCAATATGGAACGCTGTAATGAAGCGACCAACAGGAATTTTCTTTGATAATGCATACAAAGTGGGGTTTGTACCCCAAATGAAAATTCGAGGTTGATCATCCATTTTGAGGGTCGCGGCAGCCTGATAGTTATCGCTCATCAAAGAATCAAATCGCTGGTTATATTCTTGTCGATCGATGCGACCTGTGAGGTAACGCATAAAGTTTAAATAGTATTTACTTGTGCTGTAGAACCCGAACTGAATTGTGACTATTGCTAAAATGAGTAATACAAAAGGAATGATTAATAAGACTCTCTCTGTGTTGGACTTAATTTTTTGAAGGAGAGCACCGAACAGTAGCGCAAAAGCCGGAACGACTTGGAGTAAGTAGTGAGGGTACGGTCTGGAGGATAACAAAGCTCCAAACAATGACATGATTGCCCAAGAGATAATGAACTGAGATTTGGATGAAACTTTTTTACTCAAAACTGATAACAGGAATACGATTAGAGCGACAATTGCTAACTTACCTTTCATTGTGAGTAGAATTCCCAACCCAAAAGGTAAGGCTGGTAACGCCCAAGTGCCTGCATATCTAAAGTTGTATAAAATGCCGATATCGATGTAGTCGTGCAGTGTTCCTCTGAGGGTATAGTAAGCCAAACTTAGCACGAGTGGTGTCACTATGGAGATACTCAGCATTTCCCACAGCCCGAGAATTGAGAAAAAAACTTTTCGAGAGCGCTTAATTGAAAAGTGATCAACAAGCGTGAAATAGCCCACCATGTAAAAAGGAACGACATCAAAAAGTGCTGGCACTTTGGTCAAGATTGCTAGTGAGAAAAAGAAGCCGCTGATCGCGATGGCGACTGCTTGTTGAGAGCTGATGACAGACTTAATAGGGACAATTTCTTCTTTAAGGTTAAGCTGGAAAAACTGAGTTCGTGAAAAGACCCACGCACCAACCATGATAAACCCCATTACAAATAGTTCCCCATTGGGAATATTTCCTTCCAACCATGGCAAAGTTGTGAAGATGATGAAGAAAAAAGTCGAGATATATTGTTGAGCTTTGCGAAATTTGAGGTTCTTTGTGAGTAAATAGAAAAAAGTTGTCGTCACTAACATCCAGGCCATTAATAACATCCGAAACCAGAACTGAGAAGGTACCATTGCAAGGTAGTAAATCAGTGGTGTCTTGTGGTCAAGTGTTTGTGCATACAAGTGTAATCCTTGTCGCATTGCTGCTCCGACTGTGAGGTAAATCCCTTCATCACCATACCAGTAAGGCTCGAAGAGATTAGGAATTCGCAACAAAATCAGAAAAGCGAGTAAGAGGATGATGACCTCATGATGGAGCAAAAAACTGTAGATTTTACGCATTACACTGATCATAAAGAACTCAGGCAGGGAGAACAAGTGGGACGTGAAATTTTTAATTTTTTAGACATTATGCGGTATGCTAGCTGTGAGTCTTTTGAGACAGACTTCTTTACCAATCACGATCATAGTTTCAAAAAGTGGTGGTGTTGCTTGTTTGCCGGTAATTGCCAGACGCAGCATCATGAAATATTGGGATTTTTTCCATTCCTGTTTTTCTTGGAGTTGGCGAATATCCTCTTCAAGTTTTTGTGGTGACCATTTATCAAGTGATTCGACTACTTGAATTGTCTGATTCAATTGCGAACTTACTTCCTCTGAAGTTGATTTTTTGACGAGTAAGTCGTGATCTGTTTGGATTTCTTTGTAGAAAAAGTCAGTGAGGGAGTCAAACTCCGATAATTTTACTAATCTTTCAGAAACTAAAGGTAGTATGTGATCAATTTTATCCGTAGGAAAGTTAGTCGGAATAAAAGGTTGGAGTCGTTTCTTTAACTCATCGAGACTCAATTTTCGGATATACATCCCATTTATCCAATCCAGTTTTTTTAAATCAAAGACGACTGATTTGGCACTAATATCTTTGGGATCAAATTCTTGAATGTACTCGTCGAGCGTGAGAATTTCTCGTTGGTCCTTTGGTCCCCAGCCAAGGATCATGAAAAAGTTAAGCATTGCTTCAGGGAGGTAGCCAGCATCCAAGAACGATTGAGCCGAAACAGTTCCTTTACGTTTGCTCATTTTCCCTTTGCCATCTGGATTAAGAAAGATCGGAATGTGCGCGTAGATTGGTTGTTCCCAACCATAAGCTTGGTAGAGCAAGACATGTTTAGGAGTCGAACTAATCCACTCTTCACCACGCATGATGTGAGTAATCTTCATTAAATAGTCATCTACGACGACAGCCAGATGATAAGTGGGAAAACCATCAGATTTTAACAAGACCTGATCATCAATAATTGCAGATTGAACTTCGATTTTCCCACGAATCAGATCAGTAAAAGTTATAGTTTGGTTGTCAGGAACTCTTAATCGAATGACATATGGTAATTTAGAATTAAGTTTTTCTGCTACTTCAGTTGATGAAAGTGATCGACAATGACGATCATACATAGGAGGTGTCTTGGCGGCTAGTTGTTGGGCATGAACTTCTGCAAGTCGCTCTTTAGAACAAAAACAGTAGTACGCTTTTCCTGTGCTTATCAGTTGATCGGCGTGTTCTTTATAAATCGATAAACGTTCTGATTGAATGTATGGTGCATATGGGCCGCCTTTATCAGGACCCTCGTCCCAGTCCAGTCCGTAGTCACGAATGATTGACTGAATTCTTTTTGTAGCTCCTTCGACTTCTCTTTCCTGATCTGTATCTTCGATTCTCAACACAAACTTACCTTGATTTTTTTTGGCAAAAGCGTAGTTTTTGAGAACGATGGACATACTCCCGACGTGGATGTCACCAGTAGGGCTAGGAGCCATGCGCGTGCGAACAGTCATGGGGGAATTATAGCATTTATTTTTGTATCCAGATTGGATCAATCGCATCAACCATCCCGACAAAGCCTTCCTTGCTTTCAAAGACATAGACGGGGCGATAGTAGGGAGTTTCTTCATCTGGTTCAAAGTATGCCAGCGACATCGTGCGGATAGTTGCAGTATCGCTCGTTCCTTTTTGAGCGACGTAGCCTGCTCCAGCTGACAGTGTTTTCCAAGCGAGATCTGGTGATAGCAATGGATAGGTCTCTACTATTTGATACTCAACTGGATAAACATTTTGAATCATCTCCAAGATAGTACCATCAGATGCGACCAAAGCATGAACTGGACCTTGTTTGCCTCTGGCGGTGACAGAGCTATATTTTTCATCAACTGGTTTACGATACAAATCCACTTCCAAGAAATCTGCGTCGGAAAGTGAGTCTGCCTCAGTCAGTTGTCCACCGATCGTTTTGACGAGTTTTGTCCGAGCTGGACCTGTGGATACGTCGGCCGACAAACTATTTGCTTGCTGGAGAGTCGACTTGACCCTCTCAATGAGTGTTGTAGAACTTATGGTTTGCTTTTTAGTTAGCAACTCAGGGTGAGCAGACCAGTTCGTCGAGATTGTGAAAGTTCCTGTCAGGATATCCATTTGCAAAGTAGCGAGTAATGGAGAAGTGAGTGTCCACCTGTACATTCTCGAGTCGATAATCTCTGGCTCAAAAAGGTATCCCAAACCCGATGCTTTCTTTTTTGCTCGGTCCACTGCAGTTAAACTGGCTTGAGCGGTAGGCATAAAGAATACTTTAGCTCTGTCACCAAATGAGGGCAGTTGGCCACCTACTGTTTCCAGTGTGTATGATTTTGGGACGTTAGGTTGAACTGGAAAAGGAAGTTTAGGAAGTTGCTTGAATCCTACAGTTGGTGGGAGTTGCTTAGGAGGCGTCAACGATTTTATGTACGCGATTAAAGAAGTAAAAAAGACACGCCCTACCATCATTAGAATAATAGCGATAAAGCCAACTTTTACTACATTTCGCAATATCGCTGCGGTTTGAGTTAATGTGATTGGTTTTGGGGGTGATTGGGCGGCCATATTATTGTGTAGTGATGTCGGTCTGAACCGGAGGTCTCCACTCAAAGTAATTATATACCCAATCAACGAGGATGGACGTATCGTTAAAGCGATCCTGACTTCCTAAAACTACTGTAATAATAGGATGCTCTTCTCGGACGACTTCAGTAATCAGACACTCACCTGCGAGTGGAGTACTACCTGTTTTTCCAGCGATAACACCACTTAGTTTATTGAGCAACAGATTTGTTGAGTGCAGTGGGTGGTCAATCGTTTCAGTTACGTCTGTCACAGTGGTAGTTTGTGTTTGCATGATGTCACTGAGCTGTGGATGACTCAGTACTTCTTTTGCTAAAATGGCTAAATCAAATGCGGTAGAGTGATGGTTTTGGTCATCGAAGCCTGGTGAGTTCTGAAAAGATGTGTGTTCTAAATGAAGCTCTTTGGCTTTTGTATTCATGGCAGCGATGAACGCTTCGGAACCTTGTGGATGATGATTTGAGAGTGCCAAAGCGGCATCATTTGCAGAAAAGATGAGCAATCCTTTAAGCAAATTACCTACTGTAATTACTTCATTTGGTCTTAAACCCATCACGTTATTTTCAGTAGTAAATTCATCATGATTAATTGTAACTTGATCGTCGAGCGAATAAAGATCAATCGAAACTAGTGCTGTCATCAACTTTGTTAACGATGCCTCAGGCAGTTGTTCATCTACCGATTTATCAAAAATAATAGCTCCATTGGTAACGTCATACACAATCGCAGCTTTAGCAGTCAATCTTGGAGCTGGCACTAACTCAGTTTTTTTAACAGGATACTTAAAATTCTCTGCCAGTAGCGGTAATGGTTGCAACTTGGTGATCGGTTTAAGTTCTTTTGCTTCAATCGGAGAAGAAATAGGAACAAAAAAACTAACGATGAGGAATAGAACGCAAGATAGATACTGATCGGGGCGAAGTTTTGGCATCACTCAAGCAATTTTTAAGAATTAATTTCATGTTTAAAAACGTTAACTATGAATATCTTATCTTATATTGAGTGAAATCTGAAACAGGAAGTGCTTATGCTCTACTAAGGAATGGGAGACGAGTGATTAGAAAACTACCGCTCAATAATAAAGGTTTGACCTTCTTCAAATACCACTTTACCTAATTTTTTCAAATCACTAGGGTTTAATTGTGGGTACGCTTCACGTTCTTTATCTCCTACTATCACATATTTCACTAGATACTGATTGAAAAGACGTTGTGATTCGTCAGAGAGTGGACTGAGGTACATGCTCTCTACTTCTGCAGATCGCTTACCAGGGATATCGTAACTCCCACGCCACAACCATTCATGAACTCTCCAACCCAAGACAGTTGGTAAACCAGTAAATGCTGACATCCGGTCAAATGTGGTGTAACTGTCTCCGACAGCTTCTACGATGTGAGGGCGACCGTCAACTTTTTTTAGCCACAAGTACGCTTGATAGTCATCAGGATATTGTTGATCTAACCAGCGCATGCCATCAAGTCCATGATATTTACTACCGAGTGTTTTGAAGTAATCGTGTGTGTACTGAGAAAAATTATCATACTTTATAAAACCAGTGCCCAAATAGTAGTCACGGTAACCAAAGTATGGATAAATGCCCACAGCTACAACTAGCATCACCACACTCATAAAGGTCACTGCATGGATGCTTTTTGTTTTACCTTTTGTGAGCTTAGAAAGAAGTATTCCTAACGTGATTGCCATGACAATACTGAGCTGGATGAATGCTTGATATGTTAACTTAAACATTGTGTTCGCCCGAGGTTGAGTAGAGTAAATGTCTCGAATATAGAACAGCTCTGGCAGAATGATTAAGCATATTGCAGTAACTACAAAGCCAATGAGCATTAAGTGTGCAAAAGAAAACTGCTTGTTCTTTTTGATGATAGAAAAAGTGAGCGCTGCTCCGACACATCCTACAAATATGTGAGCAAACCAGAGTACAACGAGTTGCCACCAAATCGTATGTTCTGTCGCAATAGCTGCTCCTTGAGAAATCGAGTCAAAATGTAACCACCAAGGGCTTGAAGTGATCACCATCAAAATAATAATCATGATACCTGATGCCACTAACTTGAGAAAAAGCTGAGGTTTTGCCAAGAGTAAGATTGATGAAATGACACATAAGAATAAGGAGTACACCAAACCATCCCAAGTACTCGTCATCACAAATATACCCATGAATACGCCAATTATTGATGTGAGAGTAAGCCAGCTTTTTTTGCGCATGGCAGTTTCTGCTTGTGCGAGCTCTAGCAAAGTACTTCCCCAAACAAATACGATCAAGAAAAAGGTTAAAACGTTTACTAAGTTCCAGACATGAGCGTGTAAGTCACTAACGATAAAGCTATATGATGGAAATTCATGAATAGTTCGCGGAATAAATCGTGTAGCATTTGGATACCAATACCCCCCGTATGAGCAGGCTTCCGCTATGATTGGTTTCGCATTTTCATCCGCTGGAGAGAAGTTAACTGCTGTTGACGTGTAGTGCGAGTAACACCGAGCAAGGAGATACCAAAGTGGTTGAGTATTCCCAGCAAAATTGACAAGGTAGGCACCAATGACCCCAATCACGATCAATGGAACGAGTGAGTTTTTGGGATGGAGTGATTTTGAAGCAAATTTCTTTAATAATGGAATCTTTCTAAATAGTGGTTCAGTTGGTTGGACGATCTGACTCATCAGATTTATTACCACTGAAAAACTGAGTTGAAGACTCAAAGCCATGAGTAGCCCTAATAAAATATTATAGCTAAGTGCTGGATCAATAGACCAAAATTGAGTAGCGACTGCACCTTGAAAATGACCGAACGTATAGTAGTTGAAGGTGCTGCCTGCTAGCCACATGTCTTCAATTGGTAAGGTAGGCGATTTGACATAAGAAACGATTAAACCGCCATCCATGAATTTTTCTAAACTGTTGATGTCTGGACTAAAGCCGCGAATGATACTCAAAAAGAAGATGCCAAACAGGAAGAGTAGTTCTTCGGCAATGATTAAAGATTTGTATTCTTTAAAAAAGCGAGGGAAGTCAAACTTCGTTTTTTTCCAAAAGTAGGCTGACGCTATTATTAAGATCAAAAACACTCCCCAGATGCCAGGTTTAGAATTTATTGGCATGCCGAAATGTGCCAGGTACCATACTGGTAATCCAATCAGCAACCATCCAATGGCTCTGTTCATTGCCCAACCTGCATCTTTGAGGATTGTTTTTGTATAGGTACTTACAAAAGGTAGACTAATAAATAGCCACAATGAAGAAAGAAACCAACAGTAAAAAATGAGCGCTAGATCATGCAACATGACGAAAAATATAACACAGTCTTTTGATTTGTGCCATTCCAACTTGCTAGAAAATTGAGAAACCTGTATAACTTGCATTGCCTGACCCTGCCGTAATCTTATTATTAGTATCGTAGGCATGACAAAATTATCTTCCTTATCAATTTTCTTCCCCTGTTTTAACGAAGAACAAAACATCCCCTTTTTTGTGGAAGAAGCATTCAAATTGCTTCCGAAAATCGCCAAAAAATATGAGGTGATCATTGTGGATGATGGTAGTGTCGATAAGACGTACCAAGTTGCTAAAAAATTTAAAAAAATACACAGTGAAATCCAAGTGGTTAGACATAAAAAAAACCGTGGATATGGCGCTAGTTTGAAGAGTGGGTTTGAAGCTGCTAAGTTTGATTGGGTGTTTTTTACCGACGGAGATTTGCAATTTAATCTTGGTCAAATCAAAAAGTTTTTACCCTACACAAGTCATGGTGAAGTCGTGATTGGGTATCGGAAAAAACGAGCAGATGGAGCATTCCGGACGACCAATGCTCAGATTTATAAAATGTTTGTCGATGTTTTATTTCGTCTCCATGTCAAAGATATTGATTGTGCATACAAACTCTTCTCAAAAAGAGCGTTAGATCTGGTGACTTTAGAGTCTGAAGGTGCGTTCATTAGTGCAGAATTACTCTACAAATTAAAAAAGAAAAAAATACGTTTCAAACAACTTCCAGTGGATCACTTCCCTCGACGATTTGGCTCTCCATCGGGCAATAATATCGGAGTAATTCTCAAAGCGTGTAAAGAGGCGTTTCGACTCTATCTCCATTTAAAGTTTGGTTTATTTTCAGTATAAGCAGTTTTGCTTTTCTTTCTTCCTTCGAATGTTGTTATGATGGATGTCATGCAAGCTCGGTCCACTCTTACTTCGAGATTATTAGTACTTGTGATTGTCATATTGGGATTGTTTGTAAGAACGATCAATGTCAATTGGGATCAGAATCAACATCTTCACCCAGACGAACGTTTTTTGACTATGGTCATGGGCGGTATGCAGGTGCCACACACTGTTCGTGAGTATCTCGATCCAGAATTGTCTACTTTTAACCCAACGAATGTAGGGTTTAAATTCTTTGTTTACGGAACTTTTCCTCTTGTTATTAATAAATTTGTGGCAATTGCATTGCATAACGACAACTACAATATGTTGACGTTGCAAGGTCGATGGTTGTCCGCTGCCATGGATGCAGTCGCCGTATTAACTATAATTTTAATTACTCGGCAGTTTGAAAAAAAATATGGTTTGCCGCGCAATTTAAAATATTTTGCTGGTCTTTTTTACGCTATAGCGGTTTTCCCAATTCAACAAGCTCATTTTTTTACTGTTGATACGTTCGCGAACACTTTCTTTCTGTTGAGTGTTCTGTCGGCTTTAAAGCTTGATCGGGATCATTTTTTACGAGCGAGCGTCATATCGGGAATCATAATGGGACTCGCTGTTGCTTCAAAGATTAATGTTGTGTTGGGTGCCCCTTTAATCGGATGGTTACTCATTGAGACTTTTGTCCAAGAAGCATTTCAGCATCGTAAAGCGATGAAAATGATTATTTCAATTTTTATTGTTTCTTTGTTCTGGTTGGGTAGCTTTTGGATTACACTCCGAGTAGCTGAGCCATATTATTTTTCTCATTTTTCATTGATTGATTGGCATCTCAACACTACATTCTTAGGAAATATTAAACAGTTGCAGTCGTTTAACGATCCAGCGGGGTACTTTCCTCCAGGCATTCAGTGGGGCAGCAAAACAGCGATCATTTTCCCACTCGTCAATATTGCATTCTTCGGTTTAGGTTTGCCATTATTTTTCTTTGCAGTCGTTGGCTTTGGAAAATTAGGTTTCTTCAGTTTTCGAGAACTGAAGACAAGAGTTGGATTATTCTTCACTCTATTATGGATGGTGGTCTTTTTCAGTTACGAGGGAATCCAGTTTGTGTTAACCATGCGTTACTTTCTTTTCCTATATCCCTTTTTTGCGTTGTGCGCAGGATACGGACTCATGGAAATAGGTAAACTTTTTACGCGAAAAGCATCGTTGAGCAACCTGAATCACGAGTGGTTGGTTCTGAGTTGTTCAGTGCTTTGTTTCATTTGGCCACTGATGTTTATGTCTATATATCTCCATAAAAATTCCCGAGTTGAAGCAAGTGAGTGGATGTATCGAGTCTTGCCAGATAAAAGTGTGATTGCTTTGGAGCACTGGGATGATCCTCTGCCACTGCAAGTTGAAGGCGCCAATCCAGATCAAAAAGATATTAAAGGTCTTCAGCTCCCAGTTTTTTATCCGGACGATGATGTGAAGTGGACTGAGATGAATGATATTTTAGGTAAGTCTGATTATTATGTGCTTACTTCAAATCGAGGTTGGGGAAGCATCATGGCTGCGCCAAAAAAGTACCCGAAGATGTCTCAATTTTATAAAGACTTGTTTGATGGAAAAACTGAGTTTGAAAAAATTGCTGAGTTCACCTCTTATCCTGGTCTGAGTTATTTAGGATTGCCGATTACAATCAATGATGACTGGTCTGAGGAAGCATTCACCGTTTACGATCACCCCAAAGTGCTGATTTTTGCCAAGAAAAAATAATTTAAAACTGTATCAGTTTCTCACTTTGTTTTACTAAAGTGTCATAGTCTAATAATTTGCTTGCTTGCAGTTTGTTTTTCATAATCATTTCTCGTTGAGCAACAGCCTGAATAATAGTATCAGCGAGATCGCTAGCGTTTTCACTTTCAAATAACGAGCCAAACTTAGTTTTTTTGACCAATTGACGTGAGCCTGGAATATCGGAACAAATGACAGGGGTGCCTTGCAACATCGCCTCTGCCTGAACGAGCCCAAGACATTCAGATCTCGATGGGAGCAGGAAGAAATCAAGTGAGCGGTAAAACTTGGAGAGCTCCTCTTCATTGAGCAGGCCCAAGAAATCAATATGCCTTTTGACTTTTTTAATTTCGTTTAAATGTTTTTCATAGAACTTTTCATACTGCATTTTAGTTTGACCAGCAAAAACGAATCGGGCACCTGGTAGCTGTTCAACAATTTCGGGAATGGCTTGAAATAAAATATCAAACCCTTTCTCTTCCACAAACCGACCAGCGAATCCAAAAGTTAGGTGATTGGTTTTAGGTTTGGCAAGAATTTTTGCATCAATTTTTGTGGGAATTGGCAAAATAGTAGGAACGGTCTTATAGAGATAGTATCTCATTACCCGAGAATGTTGAGCATAATCTTTGGTATAAGTACTGAGGCGATCTGCCAAACCAAAAGCAGTGAGTGTCATCAGATTGAAAACAAGTTCGAGGATACGATTCATGAAACCGGCAGGCAGATTTAAATCACCTTGGTGAAAAATCACGACTTTTTTGCCAAGTAATTTTGCGATCAATGTACAGGGCAGAATATTCGTACAAGGGCTGTTGATGAACACAGTATCGACTTGGCGAGCTTTTTTCCAAGTTCGAGCAATGATGCCTGGTGAGTAAAACACTCGACTAAATTCCAACAACGGTCGTGAGCGTTGAATCCAGAAATCATTAACCTGTTCTCTTTTTTTAAGTTTTGATTGATGTTTAACCGTCAGTACTTCAATTTCATATTTTTTTGTTAAAGCTGTGCAGAGATGAAAGATTGATTTTGATAGACCTGTCCAGTGAGGATAAAAATAATCTGAAATGACTAGAACCTTTGGTTTCTCAACGTGCAAAATATCTTGTCGTAGATGTTTAAGGACGTCTCTAAGTTGGGGGAAACGATGATCAAACCGAATATTTCTATCGAGTAAGTTGTAGATCCATAACACTCGTACTTTGTTGTTACTTTCTTTAATCCAAAATTTGCGATGGAGATAGTTAACAATGTCCCAATTATCTTCTATAAACACATCGAGTTTTAGTTCGTTAATCTTGCGTGCTTTGAACAGATGCGGCTGTTCGTCTAACTCATTTGAGTAGCAACCTTTAAAGATTTTTTTGGCATTTATTTTTTTCATCCAGCGTTCAAAATCTGGTTTCAAAAAACTAAATCGACCAGTGATGACATATGCTTCAATCTCACCACTCTCGACCAGGTCCTGAATCTCTTTTAAGTTCAAAGCAGGAAAAAGTGAAGATTGATGAAGAAGCCAAAAAAAAGCTTGATGTAGTGGAATTTTGGGTATGAAGAAATCGAGTTCTTTCCGATGGACTAGGATTCTTTTGCGTTTAAAAAAAGACACAACCGGCCGAATGATGCGGGCCGGATTGTACATGATGACGCCATCGAAATCGAAACCTACTCTGAGTGGTTTTTTCTTTACTTTGCGAGTCTTAACGAGAGTTAGGTTTGGTGGCATAAAGGAAACCAATCGTATTTAGCATGTCTTATACAAAAGAGTAGTGAGAGTAGAGTCTTTAAATAATACGGAAGTGCAGAAGGTTTGATCATCAGGTCATTTTTTGGGCGGCAAGCTGAATTAGTATAGTGAAAAGAGACGTGCAGCGCAAGTAAGGACGTAGTGGATTACATTCCTAGACAGTTTTGGCCGACGTCAAAGATGTATTCTTGTTTTTCGGAAATGTAGATCGGTGTAAAATGAGTAAATAATGTACTCATTTCCACATCATATTCTTGCTTGCCATGAACATTCATGAGGTGTACGTAGCTGATATTATTTTTTTGAAGTAAATCACAGAGTTGATTCTTCTTGAGTGAGTGGCTATAAAAATCTGCAAGCAGTTCTCGTCGCTTTCCATCGGGATAGCCCATCGACCAGTTAAAGTATCCGTAATCTAAAAAGAGTTTGCGACCGACTATCGATGCTGGATTAAAGATAAACTCATTGCTCAGAAAAACTGTATTTGGTGGTGTATTTTTCATGATCCATTGTTGAATGGGTGAACGTTGATAATCGTCCTGATATAGAAAGTGATTATTCATGATAGGGAACACATCTGCGATACCAGAAGCTGTTAAAGTGAGGATGACAACAAGAATAATTGGTTGCCACAACCAGTGTTTTTTCCATAAGACAAATAAAAATCCTGCCGTGATGATGTTTCCACCGATGGTGAAGTAGTTGATCAACTTGTGATTGTTGATCATGTCTGTTGATAGCTGAAAAACATTGGCTAGTATGAAGAAACCAACAAATGGTAGGAAAAACCATTTCACTTTCTTTGGCGAAAGTACCCAGATAATAGGAAGTAAAATAAAGTAGAGGCCTAAGTTGAATAACCAATACTGTGCAATTCCCAAGATCGTTTTGTCTTGTGACAAATATCCGAGGGCGAAAACTGCGTGTTGTTTGGAGTTCTCAGTCAGACCGAACTGGGTAATGAACGAAAATAAAAAACTCCACACATAGAGAAACAAGACTCTTTTGGGAATTTTTTTATAATAAACGAGCCCCCACAACAAACACCAGCCCAGTGCCATAATATACGCAGCCTGGTGAAACAAAGGAAACAACACAAAACCACCATAAATAATTGGATACCAACGTGAGCGGAAGCGGAACGATTTATCTAAAGTGATTCGCAATAAGGGATAGCACAACGCTAGTGCGATTCCAAAACTAGCGGCTAAGTGTCTCTGATTTAAATAGATATTCCAGTTCCAAAAAGCACTGACAATTCTTCCGTCCCAAGGACCAAAGCTGGCATATTCAGGTGCTGTCACGATCCTACTAAAAAAGTCCAGAGTTGAGGACGAAAGTTTAATCGTTTCCCAAATCGACCAGGTGCCATTGAACAAAAATAAAATGAGTGCGAGCACTGCTGCTTTTCTCGAACGGAATAAGGTTAAAGTCGTTTGGTAGATCATCCAAAGGAGTAACCACAATCCTAAAGTACTCGGAATGTTAAATGCCGTGGCAATATTAAACCCAATTTTTTCCAACACACCCGCGATCAAGAAGAATAAGTAGTGATATCGAATAGGTTCACCTGGAAAGGTAGGATACTCAGTCGGAAAGTTGTGTCCTAATGAAAAGGATCGAATGAGCGGAATATGAGCCGCAAAATCACTCCACACTCTACCTATCATGACGAACTGACCATCATGATATTGAAACGTCCAAAACATGAGCCAGGCGCTGAACAAGAAGGTAACGAACAGTACGATCGAGTCGATTATTTGTTCGCGATATTTTTTGAAGAAAGAGGATCTGAATCGCCATCTGTTTTTATCAAAGAAATCACCGTCCACGACTGCACGTAAGAATAGCTGATTTGGTTTCTTGGCGTGTCGGCCAAAATTAAAACGCGTGTGACCAGTGGGAACTTTAGGAGTGTGATGGACAGGAGTGCGATTCATATTAGAGGTGCATCATTTTTTGAGCAGATCGTCGACCGAGTGCGACTGCGTAGTTAGTACCACGGTCCCAAGGATAGACGTGTTGCATTGAACTCCAGTATACGTTTTCAATCGGAGTGCTGACAGAGGGAACCAATTTCTGATGCTGTTTTTCTACGATTGGTTGTGCAAATGGTGCATGAAACAGCCAAGAGTTTGTAATGTGATGTTCGAAGTGTGGAGAAAGTTTTTCAAGGAATGGTTGGTACAATTTCAATAACTCTACCTTACTCATTGAGTATTGAGGGGTAGTGTTTTCTAGGTATTTCCCGACAAACAGAATTGTTTTGTTATTATAGGGATGTGTGCCAGTAAATTGAGTATGTTCTACAACTGCTAAAAACGGCCAGTTTTGTTCATTGATATTTAGCCAGTATGATTTGTCAGCGAAGAAAGGTGTATCCAGTTCCAGGACCAACGTGACAGCTGCTAAGCCTTTCAAAGAAGTGATTTTCTTTTTAAATTCGTCAGATAACCCATGAACAATTTTGGCAAAGACCGGTGCTGGGCTAGTTACTAGTACCTGATCAAATACAGAAACTTTACTTGTTCCTGTCGTCCTGATCTCAATCACACCTTTTTTTTCGTTGCGTTCGATTGAGCTGACAGGTGTCTCAAACTGGAAAGTCGTACCTTCTTTTTTTAGTAATTCTGTCATTCCTTCTGCCAGTTTTAAAAACCCTCCGCGAAAGTAACCTAACTCCGCTGAACGCACGTGAATCCGGGACCAAAACCACGCAGCATTGATATCGGAGGCGTATTTGCCAAATTTCCCGATAAACAGTGGTTCCCACAAAATTTTCCAAGACTCTTGACCCATTGTTTTGATAATGAATTTTTGAGCAGTCATTGAATCCAAAAATCTCCAAAATGGCCACAACTTTAAAAAGGCCAAAGTGGCAGCAGTACGAAGTTTTGACTGGACTGATAAAACTGGTGCTAACAACAGACTCATTGGAGAGTCGAGGCGAAATTGATGGCCTTCATATCGAGTGGACGTTTTAACCGCCGAGAAAAATAATAAGTCCTCTAAATCCATTTCCTGAATCAACTCTTGAATTGCTTTATCACTACGAAAAATGTGATGGTAGTGATGTTCAACTGACCATTCCCATTCTTTTTGTCGAAAACCAGCAGCCAAGCCGCCAGGAAAAGCATTCGCTTCAAAAATAGTAACTGTGTGACCACCTTTTCGTAGATCCCAAGCAGCAGCTAGACCAGTAAAACCAGCACCGATAATTGCAATATTCATAACTCAAGTTTACCGGAAGTAAGAACTGAAAGGTAGAGGAAAGTGTGGTTTTTGTCTCTACACTCAGACCAAATCTCAATTGTTACACATTTTGTTACACATTATATTTTTAGGCAAAAATTGACCCTAAAAAAACAATTCTCAAGAGTGACTCTATGTCTGATATCATAGTCTCGATGAATAAAACACTTTTCAAAATCACGCTCATCTTTTCAATTGCTGTTGTTGTGTCAAGTTTTGCTTTTCAACTAAGTAAAAAATGGAAAACTGGAACAATTTCTGCAGGTGCTCCACTCAATTATCCATTTGTGCAAAACTGGTTTGGAAATACTGGCACTCAACTTTTACAGCCACAACAACTCCCACCAGTTGATCGCACGCAAATTTTTGCAAACAACTCGTTCTCTTCTTTTGAATGTAGCGATTGTGTCACTGTTTTAATGACTGGTGATGTATTGCCAGCGCGTTCTGTAAACCAGAAAACAACCAGCCTAAATAACTTTGAGTGGCCTTTTGAAAAAACAGCAGAAGTGTTAAAGAGTGCAGACATTACGATGATTAATTTGGAAACACCACTCGTTGATAGTTGCCCGATTAGAACAGATGGCATGGTATTTTGCGGTGATCAAAAAAATGTTCAGGGATTACTATTTGCAGGCATTGATGTCGTTAACTTTGCCAATAACCATGCTGGCAATGCTGGCAAGCAAGGTGTCATCGATACCAACCAGTTGTTAAATCAAAATGGCTTTCTGGTGACTGGTATACAGCAACCGGTGTTCAAAATAGTCAAAGGAGTAAAATTTGCTTTCTTAGGGTATAACGATGTCGAAAAGTATGGTTTTGTCGCTGACGTGGATGACCAACGGATGCAAACAGAGATTGCTGCGGCCAAGCAAAATGCTGATGTGGTGATAGTTCAATTTCATTGGGGCGAAGAGTATCGCTATCAACCAACTGGCCGACAAAAAGAGCTGGCGCATCGAGTGATTGATCTGGGTGCTGATTTAGTGGTGGGTAATCATCCTCACTGGATCGAACCAGTAGAATGGTACAAAGAAAAACTGATTACGTACTCACACGGTAACTTTGTGTTTGATCAGATGTGGTCGACTGAAACACGTCAAGGTATAGTTGGAAAATATACGTTTCAAGGGAGAAACCTGGTCGACGTGGCCTTTTTCCCGATTTGGATCGAAAATTATGGTCAACCTAGATGGATGGAAGGTAAAGAAAAGCAAAAAATCTTAGATCTCCTAAAAAAGGAAAGTGAGAAGTGATCGAGTAAATCTTTTTACTTCTTCAACCAAGCATCTAAATCAATATCTCCGCTCAAGATGTCGTCAAGTTCTCCATCATCCACAACGAGGCGACGTTTTTCTTTTTGGGGAGTAGGTTTAGAACTAAATTGATAGCGACGAGCAACGTTTGGATTCATGCTGCCATACGAAGATTGATATGAATTACGCGACTCAACAATTTCAACCTGGACTAACTCTTCTGGAATTTCTTTTAAAAATCGAGATGTTGTCGATGCCGACAAACTGCCATAGAAAAATCGTTGAGCTGCATACGTCAAATACAATCGATTTTTAGCACGCGTTATTCCCACATAACATAATCGTCGCTCTTCTTCCATTTGATCACGGTCCATCAGTGAGCGTGAATGAGGGAAGAGTCCTTCTTCCATGCCGACAAGAAAAACGGATTCGTATTCCAACCCTTTGGCAGAGTGCAGACTCATTAAGGTAATCATCTGTTCATTGGGATTCCCGGTCGCCACATCAATCAAATCACGTTGGGAAGTTGCCGAGTTATCAACGAGTGCTACATTCTCTAAGAATTGATCCAAATCAGGAAATTGAGCAGCGACAGAACGGAGCTCTTCAATATTTTCTAATCGAGAAATATCTTCTGTGTCATTGGCGTCAAAAAAATCTTTATACTTGGTCGCTTCTAGAATTTGATCAAGCATCTCGAGAGGTGTTAACGTTACTGCGAGCTGTAATAAGCCAGCACGCCAGCGATCGAACTGTTCATATCGTCGTTTACCAACTTTACTGACACGTTCCAAACTGACTGTTTCGTTCGGATTTAAAACGAGTCTCAAATAACTTAGCAAATCTTTAATTTCTTTGCGCGCATAGAATTTGACGCCACCGACAATTCGATACGGAATACCCCGAGATAAAAACGCTTCTTCAAAACTTCGACTTTGTGCGTTTGTCCGATAGAGAATAGCGACTTCATCGTACTCTTCGCGAGCATATTGTTTGCCAATGATTTCTGCTACTTTTCGTGCTTCTTCCTGATTATCCTTGAGCCCATAAATCAAAATAGGGTGACTGACACCGGTCATTTCGGTCCAGAGGTCTAGTACTGGATGAGTCGTGTTATTTTCGATCACTCGTGAAGCAGCATCCAAGATAGTTTGCGTTGATCGATAATTTTGTTCCAGGCGATACTCAGAAATATCAGGAAAATCAATTTTGAGTTGTGACAAGTTTCGGTAATCGGCTCCCCGCCAGCTATAGATAGCTTGAGCGGCATCACCGACAACAAATAAATTATTTTGAGGAGCTGCCAACAGTTTTGTCATCAAGTACTGTGCTTTATTGGTGTCCTGATACTCATCGACGAGTACGTGTTCAAATAAGCGCTGATATTTCGCTAAGACCTCAGGATGCGTATGAAACAGTTCTAATGTTTTTAATAAGAGATCGTCAAAATCGACAGCATTATTTTTCTTCAACTCAAATTGATATACCTTATATACGCGAGCAGCGGCTTCTTGATACTTGCCGTGAGCCATGCTCTTATATTTGTCGGGTGAAATCATCTCGTTTTTGGCATTGGAAATCATGCCGATAATAGCACCGGGCTTGAACTCTTTGTGATCGTAGCCAAGTTGTTTCAAAATACTTTTAATGAGTTGTTGTTGGTCATCTGAGTCATAGATGATAAAGCTGCTTGTTAGACCAATGTGGTGTCCATCAACACGAAGAATGCGAGCAGAAATTCTATGAAAAGTGCCGGAAAAGGGTAATCGGAATCCGGTTTGTCGCTCGACACGTTCATTCATCTCACCTGCCGCTTTATTTGTAAAAGTGACTAACAAAATTGCTTCTGGAGGAAGATGATGTTTTTTCATCAGCCATGCGACTCGTGTTGTTAATACTCGCGTCTTGCCACTGCCAGCTCCAGCCAATACCATTGCGGGTCCGCCCTCATGTTGGACTGCAGCAAGTTGGTCTGGATTGAGCGCTTTGAGCAACTCTTGATCTTCAATAGTAGGTGATTGGTTTTGTAGCGTATTCATGAGCGATTCGTGATTGTACCTTTTTATGACTTTGACCTGAATATGACATACTATATACTATTCTCATGAATAAACTGATGATTGCAAATTGGAAATCGAATAAAAATCGTGCCGAAGTCGAGGAGTGGATGCACACATTTGAGAAGCAATTGGAAATTTTGGTTGCGTTAGACAAGCTGAAGTATGACACTGTGATCTGTCCTCCGATGCCTTCTCTTTCTCAGGTGAGTGATCGATTGTTAAACAAAGCACTTCATAGCCACACTTTTTTAGGTGTTCAAGATATTAGTCCTTTTCCTGCTGGTTCATATACTGGAGCCGTGTCAGGACATAACCTTATTGGGTTCGGTGTGAAGTATGCTGTTGTAGGACATTCTGAACGCCGCAAGTACTTTAAGGAATCCTCACTCGAAGTTTCAAAAAAAGTGGAAAGTTGTATAGAAGAACGAATTACACCTATTGTCTGTGTTGACCGAAATGAGATTGATGCACAAGCTGACTTTATTGAGAAAGGGAAGTATTCCAAGTTAGTCGTCGCCTATGAGCCAGTCGATCACATTGGTACTGGGATTGCTCAGGATGTGAGTGAAGTGTTACCAGTGATGCGAGAGTTGAAAGCGGTGTTTCGTGGTGCTCGAATTATTTATGGTGGCAGTGTCAATCCTGATAACATAGATGAATTTATTGCCGAAGAAGAAATTGAAGGTTTTTTGGTTGGCCACGCCAGTTTAGATGTTGATGAGTTTGGTGAGTTGTTGAAAGCGTAATATATTTTGCACGTTAATGCCCAGAAGAAAATCAGCCGCTGACTGAACCCGTTTATCTGTACTAGAGATTTCATGCTATAATATCCCTCATGAAAACTCTGCGTTTAACCCCTGTTAAAGATCTCAATGTACTTGTCCGAATGGATCTCGATTTGCCTGAACTTAAAGGGAAATGGGATACTACTCGTCTCGAGCACGGCATTCCAACTTTGGTGTACTTGTATAGAAATGAAGCCAAACACGTCAAGGTGATTGCGCATCTTGGTCGTCCTAAAGGAAAAGTTGTTAAAAAACTGTCGTTAAAGCCGATTGCCAAGCTGTTGTATCAGCGATTACTCGAGGACAAAGCATTTAAAAAACTGAATGCTAAAGATTTGGAAAAATGGTTGGAGGTTGGAGAGAATCTTCGTTTTGATGAGCGAGAAGAAACTCCAAATAATAAATTCGCCAAAGAACTCAAGAAAGGTTATGACTTGTTTGTGTTTGAGGCTTTTGCTGATTCTCATCGTGATCACACTTCAGTAACTCGAGTAACTGAGTTAATGCCGACTGTAACTGGTATTCAGTTTTACAAAGAAATTACCGTCTTAAAGAAATTGCTTAAAAAGCCTAAATCGCCATTTGTGGTCATTTTGGGCGGTGGTAAGCCTGAAACCAAGATTCCGTTGATTAATCCAATTAGTGAACGAGCAAATGTAATTTTAGTTGGAGGTCAACTTCCACTAGAAATGTCCTATGAGAAGAATCCGAATAGCCGATTGATTATTGGTGAACTACGCAAAGATGGTTTAGATCTGGCAGATGAAACTTGTGAACAGTTTGAACGATTTATTGTGCAAGCTGAGACGATTGTCTGGAATGGTCCAATGGGGAAGTATGAAGATCCTAAATCTCGCAAAGGTACAGCCTATATTGCTGACGTAGTGGCACGCACTCGAGGATTTAAAATCATCGGAGGTGGGGACACCGAAGCAGCGGTCAGTTTACTCAAGATTGATCAACTCAAATCGTTCACTCACGTTTGTACTGGTGGTGGAGCCATGCTCGACTATCTGGCCAAAGGTACTCTTCCTTTCCTCGAAGCACTCGAGCACAGTGAAATGGAACACTAAGCTCAGTTTCTCTACAATTTTTGACTTGCCTCTCCTTCCCTTTTCAAACCTTGCCGTATCTGCTATGTTGGGTCTATCTGAATATGGAGGTTTTTATGACGACTTTTGCAATTAATGGTTTTGGACGGATTGGTCGAACAGCTTTTCGAGTTTGGTGGATGTTTCACAAAGACGAGTTGGACCTGAAGGCGGTGAATACATCTGGTTCGATGGAGATTGAGAATTGGGCTCATCTTTTAAAATACGATTCAAATTATGGCGTATGGGATCAAGAGGTTACAGTCGAGCGGTTAAAAACGACTAAAGATGTAACAGATGAAGATTCTTTGTTGGGATATTTAACCATTGGTGATCGAAAAATTGCCGTGACGGCTCAGCGTGATCCAGCAAAACTGCCTTGGGCGTCGATGGGTGTGAACACTATTATAGAGTCAACTGGTATCTTTTTAACTCAAGAAAAAGCAGGGTTACACTTACAAGCTGGTGCACAACGAGTGATTTTATCGGCTCCCGCTAAAGGAGATGGAATTCAGACTGGCGTGTTGGGTGTGAATCAAACTACCGGACAGGTGATGTCCAACGCATCGTGTACGACGAACTGTGTCGCACCAGTGACGGCGGTGATGCAAGAGCAGTTTGGGATTGCCAAGGCGTTGATGTCCACGATTCATGCCTATACAGACGATCAGAATCTTCAAGATAACTCCCATCGAGATTTGCGCCGCGCTCGCACCGCTGGCGTAAATATTATTCCAACTTCGACTGGCGCAGCAATTGCAGTGACGGAAACTATTCCAGAATTAAAAGGTCTGTTTGATGGTATTTCGTATCGCGTACCAGTTTCGGTCGGTTCGATTTCCGATATGGTTTTTGTAACGAAACGTCCGACGACTGTAGAAGAGGTCAATCAAAAGTTGACCGAAGCCTCGCAGAGTGATCGTTGGAAAGGATTGTTAGCAGTAACTACTGAACCGATTGTCTCATCTGACATTGTTGGTCGACGCGAATCCTCAATTGTTGATTTAGCACTAACGCAAGTGATTGGGGGAGACCTCGTCAAAGTTGTCAGCTGGTATGATAATGAGTTTGGTTATTGTAATCGATTGATTGAGCAAGTATTGAAAGCTTAAAACTCAAAATTTAAAATTTTATGTCTGCAGTAAATCTCACTATCAAAGAAGCGAAAAAACTCCATCACGATGGTCAAGCTGAGAAAATCCATGGTGTGTTTGATAGTGGTTTGCTCAAAGCGGCTGTATTTGGGGCAAATGATGGGATTGTGACTACATTTGCTGTCGTAGCTGGAGTGGCGGGTGCCGGGTTGTCGCCGTCGATTATTTTGATTATGGGAATTGCGAATTTAATTGCTGATGGCATTTCGATGGGTATGGGTGATTATTTGGGGGAGCGGTCAGAACGTCGTCACAAGCAGCATCAGTTTGAGATCGAGAAGTGGGAAATCCGAAATATCCCGAATGAGGAAAAGACTGAGTTAATTGAGTATTTTGTAAAAAAAGGCGTGGATATTGGCGAAGCAGAAAAACTAGCTTCAACGATCACTAAGTATCCTAAGTTGTGGACAGAGTTAGGGTTTATTGACGAAATGGGTGTAGTGCCGAACTTTGATGGGAAGATTTGGAAAACTGGGGCAATGACTTTCTTGGCGTTCATGCTGGCAGGTTCTTTGCCTCTGATGCCGTACTTTGTGGAATTTGCTGGATTCCCTCTAGCTTTATCTTATCAGTTCCCGTTATCGATCTTATCAACTGCAGGTACGTTATTTTTTGTGGGGAGTTTACGAACTTTCATTACGAAAGGGACCTGGTGGAAAAATGGTCTTGAGATGTTGGTAATTGGTGCAACAGCAGCAAGTGCAGCCTACATCGTTGGTGCGTTAATCGAAAATTTCCTAAAATAAAAAATCACTTTTTCTCTCTTTATTTTTTTCACCAGACGTTTTACACTAACGGGGCTGAGGTGGCTCTTAAGTGCATTTCGGGTTAAACTGGGATCCTTCTGAGCTACCTCATGCCTTGAAACTCCTTTCTTGCGTACTTCTCTTAAATATGTTATTGATGTATCTCGTAAAAATTTTTACTTTTCATCAAAAATCCCTATGCTTCAAAAGTTTCCAGTCGTTGCTGTAATTGGTTTAGGTTATGTTGGTTTACCTTTGGCACTTTTGGCTAATCTAAAGGGGTATGAAGTTATTGGTGTTGAAAAGGATGTAAAAAAAGTAAAACTAATCAATAAAAGTGAATCTCCTTTTAAGGAAAAGTTTGTAGAAGAATTAATGTTGGTTGCGAAAGTTCATGCCACAGCAGATGTCAAGAAAATAAAAAAAGCATCCATTATTATTATTTGCGTACCAACTCCAATTCATAGCAATCGACTGCCTGACTACGGTCCTGTGGAAGCTGCAGCTGAAAGCATTGCATCGAATTTACAAAAAGGTCAGTTAGTGATTTTGGAGTCGACTGTTAACCCCGG
This sequence comes from Patescibacteria group bacterium, assembly GCA_039934415.1. Lineage (GTDB taxonomy): Bacteria > Patescibacteriota > Microgenomatia > UBA1400 > PJMF01 > JBDTME01. The sequence goes on along the minus strand of JBDTME010000001.1, from coordinate 319,997 downwards.
AGTTTGTGAAGAGATAATTATTCCAATTCTTGAAAAGTCTGGTTTGAAGGTTGGTGAAGATTTTTATGTAGCACATTGTCCTGAACGCATTAATCCTGGCGATGCTAAATGGAATGTCTCTAATATTCCTAGAGTTGTGGGTGGCTTTGACAAGAATAGTACTAATTTAGCAGCTCAGTTTTATAAATCGATTATTTCAGGAAAAGTAAAGCTGATGCAAACACTGAAAGAGGCAGAGTCCGTCAAGGTAGTAGAAAATGCTTTTCGAAATGTCAATATTGCTTTTGTGAATGAGCTTGCTATGTCTTTTGATAAATTGGGTATTGATGTAGTTAATGTAATTGATGGCGCTGCCACTAAGCCCTTTGCCTTTATGGCACATTATCCTGGTTGCGGGATAGGTGGTCACTGTATACCAGTCGATCCTTATTACTTAATAGACTACGCCAGAAAAAACAATTTTAAGCACACTTTTTTGGAAATTGCTTGTCAAACGAATGAAGCAATGCCAAGATATACTGTGACGAAATTACAAGAAGCACTAAAGCAAAAAAATATACACGTCAAAGACTCTACAGTGGCAGTTTTAGGATTATCATATAAAGCTAATGTAGGTGATGATCGAGAGAGTCCTTCGTACGAAGTGATAAAAGAGTTGAATGAGATTGGTGTGAAAAAAGTTCAAGTTTTTGATCCGCATTTGCCAAAGAAATCGAATGTTCAATCCATAGAAAAAGCCCTCAAAGGTGCTGATGCAGTTATATTAACAACATCACATCAGGAATTTAAGCAACTCACACCAGATTTATTGAAGAAATTTGGTGTGTCAATAATAATCGACGGACGAAACAGCCTGAGTAAAATTGGATATCTTGAATCCGACATTCTCTACATTGGAATTGGGCGATAGTGAAAAAATTAAAAGCAATTCACAAATTTTATACTGAAAGAAATATCAACGCATGGATTGTTCTCTTTTTCACGATCTATATTGTTTTTCTCATCAAGTTTATAACAATTCAAGAAATAGATAATAACATTTTTTTTGGCAGTTACAGTTTAGCTGTTACTTTTTATATTCTGAGTAGATTTATCATATCTTATTTTTACGAGCCAGATCTAGAAAAATTCGATGCAAATTTCCAACCAACAATTTCTTTTGGCATACCTTCTTACAATGAGGGTGAAAATATAAGAAAGACCCTTCTTAAGATTTCACAGATTGATTATCCTAAAAAGAAGTTTGAAATTATTGCTGTAAATGATGCATCAACTGACAATACACTGGCTGAAATGATAAAGGCTCAAAAAATTGCAAAGAGAAAGAAAGTCAAGATAAAAATCGTAAATTGGAAAGTGAATAAGGGAAAAAGAGAAGGGATGGGTGAAGCCGTAAATAGATCAAAGAACGACATCATTATTTTTATTGATTCTGACAGTTTTGTTGAAAAAAGGACAGCAAAGGAGTTAGTGAAATACTTTCTTGATGATAAGGTCGCTGCAGTCGCAGGACACGCTTTTGTTGCTAATGCTGATGAAAATTTTATTACAAAGATGCAATCTGCAAGGTACTTTGTAGCATTTAAAGCGTACAAAGCTGCTGAGGCTATGTTTGACAGTGTTACTTGTTGTTCTGGTTGTTGTTCTGCGTATAGAAGACAGGATTTATTACCAGTCATAGACAAATGGCTTAACCAAAGATTTTTAGGGATCCAATGTACCTATGGAGATGACAGAAGTTTAACTAATTTTGTGTTGCGTAGAGGGCACAAAGCATTATATGCGCCAGAGGCAAAGTCATACACCATAGTGCCAAATAGTTTCACGAAATTTATGAAACAGCAATTGAGATGGAAAAAATCATGGGTGAGAGAGAGTTTAATGGCAGGAAGTTTTATCTGGAGGAGACACCCACTTATGAGTTTTTCATTTTATTTGGGAGTTATATTACCTTTACTAGCACCAGTTGTTGTAATTAGAGCCTTAATTTGGTATCCATTTGTACATGATGCCATTCCCTGGCTATATTTATTCGGGTTAATTTTAATGGCTATTGTATATGGTCTGTATTACTACATACACACGAGGGACAGAAAATGGGTTTTTGGAGTAGTATTCGCTGCGTTTTACTCTGTCATTTTAATATGGCAATTACCTTGGGCTATATTGACACTTAGAGACTCTAAATGGGGTACTAGATAAAAAACGTGAAAAAAATAGATTTAAAAAAAAACAAAAGAAAAAAGTCCTTTTATCTGTTTTTAGTGGTTTGCGCCCAAATAATATTAATTGCTTTTTTCATAAATCAAATTGATTTTTTGAAACAATTAAATCTCGATCTAATAACCAAAAGTCTGCTTCCCTCTTATAAAATTAAACTTTCAGAACATCAGAAGTACTTAAAGAATTCTGACCCTGTTGTTTATGCAAAATCATTGCCTGTACTGGTATATCACGGTGTCATATCAAAAGGTGATGCATCAAATATCATCATTGATGACTTTAGAAATCAAATGGTCTATTTAAAGAGTAAAGGATATGAAACCATCACTTTAGAAGACTTGTATGGCTTTTTAAAAAATGGTAAAGAGTTACCTGAAAAGTCTTTTCTTTTGACATTCGATGATGGAAGAAAAGATAGTTACTACCCAGTGGATCCCATTCTTGATGCTCTTGGATACAAAGCAGTAATGTTTATTATCAGCAATCATTCCTTGTTTGAATCAAGTAGATACTATTTGAATAAAGTTGAATTAAGTAAAATGCTAGTGAGCGGACGATGGGAAATTCAAGCACATTCAAAAAATGGTCACGATTTATTTAATATAAACGAACAGAACGAAAAAGGTTATTTTTACAGTAATAAGCTATGGCTTTCTGAAAAAAATCGACTTGAAACGCATGACGAATATATACAAAGAATAACTACCGATTTAGGAGGCGTAAAGAAAGATATTCAAGATGTTTTAAAAACAAAAGTTACTAGTTTTGCATATCCGTTTGGAGATTACGGTCAAGTACAAAAAAATAACCCTAGTGCGATAGACGATATTGCCAAGGTTATGAACAAGAACTTTAAAATGTCTTTCGTTCAACTAAAACAAAACGAAGTGTTCAGTCAAAACTATTTTAATGCTGAAAAAGAATCAACAGGTTCTGCTGTGGTAAAAAGAATTGAGATAGGTCCTGATTGGAATCAAGAAGACCTGTTGACCAAAATGGAAATAGGAGTTTCAAAACAATTACCGTTTGAGGATGATTTTAAAAGCAATAAGGGCTGGGTAAAAACAAGAGGAGATCTGTATCATGAAAATGATAGTTTGTTTATAGCATCAACAGTGGATCGAAGTGGTGGTTCAACTTTTCTTGACGGAACACTTGCTTGGACAGATTATTTATTCTCAGCGTTTGTGGATTTAAAGAAAGGAGAGAGCGTTAGTTTAATTTCTCGCTACAGAGATGGAAACAACTATATAAGTTGTAATTTTACTTCAAAATATACAAGTATTAGGCAAAGAGTCGAGGGAAAGGATATTAAGCTAGCTGAGTCTAAAAACTCCTCGAAGACGCGTACAAGAATTTCTCTGCTAAATATGAATGAACTATCCCTGAAGATGGCAGTGAATAAAGACCGTGTTGGATGTAGCATTAATGGCACGGAGATCATTTCAGCAAAAAAAGTGAGTAATACATTGTTGACTGGAGGAATTGGTTTTCAAACTTGGGACAAAACTCTAAATAACAGTGAGGTAGTTATTAAAAATGTTAATGTTTCAACGAATTAGTATTAAATTCATAATTTTTTTATCCATTTTTACAGTAGCGGTAATAATCGCTAATCATTTTTTTAGTAGGCTTAAGAAGCAAAGTAATCCTGAAGTTCTGTCACTCTCAACATCGGTGATATTTACTCCTACGTCTGTTCCAGTACTTGATTGCTTTGACTCTGTTGTTTCAATTAAGGAATCAGGTGTTAAAGGTTTTTATAGTTCTTTATGGTGGGTGAATTCAGGTGGTATGGTTGATGGAGTGAATGGTATTTGTAAGACAGTACAAGGAAGTCTGCCAACGAATGATAAATGGAGGTTGTTGTATTCCAAGAACAATCCCAAAGACACTGATGATGGTTATCATCCTCAAAATATGTTGCGTTTGGTGAATTTAAAATTGTACAAGGACTTTTATCAGCAAGTAAGTTTTAAAATTAATAAGATCAACTTATCTGCAAGTGATAATCGTAATCAATCCAACGGTGTTTTGCTATTTAACAGATATCAAGATGGTAATAATTTGTACTATTTAGGTGTGAGAGTTGATGGACATGCAATCATCAAAAAGAAACAAAATGGAATTTACTTTACTCTAGCTGAGAAGCAGATATTTCCGGGGAAATATGATCGAAATACAAATCCAAATCTTTTACCGTTAAATACCTGGTTAAGAATAAAGTCTGAACTCGTTAATACAACCGACTCAACTGTCAGAATAAGGTTTTACCTAGATACCACGTCTTCAGGTGAATGGAGTCAAGTGTTTGAGTATTTGGATAGTAAAAATAGTGTTACAGGTATTCCTATTTTGAATGCAGGCTATGGTGGCATTCGTAGCGACTTTATGGATATAGAATTTAAAGACTTTGAAATTAAAGCTTCAACTTTTTAGAGCTAACCATAATTTAAATTATGCAGATACATCTGAATGCATAGTAAATGCGAACAGCAAAAAAAATATTCGCTTGACACCGGTGTTTTCAGTACTCTATAACTAATTCTGCACAAATCACAAAAAAGGTAACTACAGTGCTCTCGTCTTTGACTGTAGACACAGTGGTTACTTGTGACTGGTGCGGATTGGGTCAAACTGACCATGTTATAAAAATAGTCTTTTGGGAAGGTGGTGAAACATACATGAAAAACATTTTAAAAAGTACGGTGGTAGTAACATTATTGGCTGTTTTGATGGTTCAAACGTCTTTGGCAGCTTTTACTGCAAACGCAACCGTGACTGGAAATACCTTTAGCACTGGAACAGCTTCTTTGAAGTTGTACCAGGATGTTACAGGTACAAACGATGTAGGCAATTTGTCTCAAACTCTTGATAACACTGTGGATTTTGAAAATATTTATCCAGGGTGGAGTCAGGACTATTTAGCAAAAGTCTATAACGATGGTACTGTTCCTCTTAAGTTAACTCTCAATAACTTTCCAACTGTAGCAAATACAGCATTGCGAAATGAGATTAAAATAGAGGCATTTCTCTGGAATGATGCGATTAGCAATGGTGTTGTTGATGGAGGAGAACTTTCTGCTTCAATTGCAGGACCAATGACTATGTTAGCCTGGCAAGGGTTAAACCCAGCAGGTATTAATCTTGGAACCACACTTGGTGTGGGTGCAACTCAAGGAGTAGTCCTTAAGTTCACAACATGGGATTTAATCAATGATGCTGATCCAACTGATCAACTTCAAGGAGAAACCATGACTTATGATTTCGTATTTAACGGTACGACACCATAATCTTTAAGATTTGTTGATTGCGTGAGTCGCGATGATTCACGCAATTTATCAAGTTTTTAGCTTGTCCAGAAAGAAAAAAATGAAAGCATTGGCTTTTATAAAGGCTTTTTTTACAACTTTCTTTTTATTCCTCGTTTTGGTGGTGGGTGTTTTGGTGTATGTATCAGGGAAAGAAGAGGTGTTTGGTTGGAGGATGTTGATTGTGAAATCGGGTTCGATGGAGCCGAAGATTAAGACTGGTTCGTTAATTTTTGATAAGCAGGATTCTAACTATAGTAAGGGCGATGTAGTGACGTTTGGGTTTCCATCCAAGCCGGAAACGCTGATTACTCATCGCATCTTGGAAGTTGAAGAGGTTGAAGGAAAGAAACTTATCACGACGAAGGGTGATTTTAATCAGATTGATGATAAAGACAAGTCAGATTATGGCTCGATTGTTGGTAAGTACGTATTTGGCATACCATACATTGGCTATGTCATTGATTTTGCGAAGACTCCACCTGGTGTGGTGATTTTGGTTATTGTCCCTGGTACAATTATTATTTACGATGAATTTCAAAATATTAAAAAGCATGTGAAGTTGATGTTAGCGAATAGAAAGCATAAGAAAGAGGCTGTTGAGCCTGATACTATTACATCATGAGAATTATTAGCTTAAATCAGCCACAGAAATTGTTCCAATCTGCCTACAGACAGACTGAGTTTGATTTTGTGCCTTCTGTGAAGAAAAACTTTCCTCTTTTGACAGTCATTCAAAAAAGTAACAAGGGGTTATTTTTGTTTTTGATGATGGTGATTGCGTTGTTGCCAGCGGGTTGGACGAATGCAACTTTTTATTCTGAAGCAACCGTCGGTGGCTCAGAGTTTACAACAGGATGCTGGGTGCAGCCGAGTTCACCGTTGTTGGTGAGCTTACCTGACAATGCAGTGATTCATCAGGGGAATGCTTGGCTGAGTAATCCATTAATGACTTGGGATGCTAGTGATACCACTTGTCCAACTGGGCAGCTTCAATATCAGTTTCGAGTAGCTACAGACGCTGGTTTTACGAATGTTGTGGAAACCTCTGGTTGGTTAAATGTTCCACAATTTGTTACAAGTGCTACCGGTGATGGTGAATACTACTGGGAGGTCACTGCAAGAGATTCTGCACATTTGAATATTACTCCTGTTACTACTCCTTCTCGTCACTACACCGTTGATTCATCAACATTACAAGCTCCCAATAACTTGGGATGGAATATACCAACTCAATCAGTAACGCCTAATGAGAACCCGCTCGATCTCGCTTGTGGTGCGACGACTGATGGCGGAAATCCTGCTAGTCCAACAGTTTCCCATAACTGGTCTGCAGTCAGTGGTACAAATATTAAATATCAACGCGAAGTAACATACCCAAATGGTTCGACCATCGGATTCTTCTACGAAACAAACACATACACGCCTTTTTCAAGTTTCGGTGCCCCTCCAGGCATTGAAGGATTATGGAAGACTCGTGTCAAAGCCTTTGAAGACGATAACAGTAACGGAGTCATTGATTCAGGGGAGAGAACTTCAGATTTCAGCAATTACTGTAACATCACACTTGACTTGAATCCTGCTGCACCAGCACAAATCGTACTCAATGAAATTCTACCAAACCCACAAGGTATTGATAACGCAGCGCTACCTTTCGGAGAGTGGGTAGAACTTTATAATAGATCAGACTCCGACGTGAACATTAACAACTGGGTAATTTATGCAGATGCTGCGAACCAATTCCCACTCGTTATCTCCTCTGCCAATACATTTCCTGATGTTGCAGTTGGCGTAGGTACTACAATCATTCCTTCTCACGGACGACTCGTTGTCTATAGAGCCGGTGATGCCAACTTCGACTTAGCAGATTCAGGTGATACAGTGAGTTTATACAACGGTCTAGTGAGTGGCTCAGGACAGTTGCAAGACTCGCATACGTATGGAGACACTCGCGAAAATAAATCCCTTACTCGGAGTCCAGACGGCGCAGATAACTGGGTAGATCCTATCCCAAGTCCAGGTCGACCAAACGTTTTAGACGAGTCACAACTAGAACCATTTGCCATCATCAATGAACAAGATGGACACCACGCAGTAGTCGCTCTCCTCGAAGGTGCCAATTATCAAACCGCTGATATGGTAATCGAGTACACTCGCAAACAAGATGGTGAAGAGGTGAGTGAAGCACTCACAAAGCAGATTTCTATTGGGGAAAACATTCAATTCTATAATGACATTTTCTTAGGCAGTATGTCTTCAGGTGCTGAAAATCCCCATACTGGTATCAAGAACCTGAAAGTTCACATGACACTACACTCAAATAATTTACCTGACAAAACCATTGATGCACAGATGAACGGAAAATGGAGATTAGAATGAAAAGATTCATTTTCTCACTGTTCGTTTTTGTAGCGCTCGGATCGTTTTGGAAAGTGCAGCCAGTTTCTGCAGGCACCGATGTTACCGTTTCTTGTACACTCAGCACTTGTACAGCTACACCAAATGTCATCCCGCTATTCGATGAATCAAATATCTGGCCAGGATATTCAGTAACACAAAAAATTACTGCAACAAATACCACCGATCAGAATGGCCAATTAGGAATGTTAGCAACTGAAGTTATATCAACTGATGCTCAACTAGTTGCTTTGGCCGGGAAAATTTATCTTGAAATTCATCAAGGAACACCAAGTGGTCCAGTAGTATACGGTGGAAGTAGTACTACGTTGCAAGATTTTTATAATGTAGGCCAAATTGATTTAGGACTCATTGGTCCAACCCAAACTGAACTCTATTTCCTGAAAGCCACCTTTGACCCTCAGGCAGGCAACGAGTACATGGGTGCGCACACAACGTTTAATCTGGACGTTGGATTTGTATTTTCTCCTGTACCTCCGGTCAACAACGCTCAAGTACTTGGTTTAAGTGCTGCTTCTGGTGGTGGCGACACGAATGGAGCAAAAGCTCCAGTGTGTAGCGATACCGCTCCTTCTTCAGCTCCTGTATTACTTTCAGCCGTTTCCGGTGCAGGTGGTCAAGTCACTCTGAACTGGACAGCAGTTGCAGGTGCCGATCACTATGCCGTCAATTTTGGAATTCAATCAGGTGTGTATTTGTACGGTAACAGTAATGTCGGTAACGTCACAACGTATGTCGTGAGTGGATTAAGTCCTGGTAATAGATACTTCTTTCAAGTCTTAGGCATTAACGGTTGTGCACCTGGCCCGAGATCAAATGAAAACTCAACGGGTGGGACGTTGCTTCCTCCAGGTTCATCAGTAGGTGCTCCAACTGGCTTCACAGCACAGCAGGTGTTGGGTGCTACGACCGACTCAACTGCAGAAGCTACGCTCAATGATTCAAATGGTGACGGTTCGAATCCAGAAGTGTTAGGTGTAACTGCCTGTGTTCCTTGGAAACCATTTTTACCACTCATCTTCTTAGTAATTCAAATTGCGTTATCAATCCTTATCTATGTGATGAAACGAGACCCAGAGAATAAAGTAAAGCAAGGGATCGTGATTGGCGTCGTCGTCATTTCTACCATTCTGTTCTACATCCTAAGAAATTGTGACTGCGATCAACCCACTTTCTTGTCACTGTTATGTAAATGGTACTTCATAGTGGCGATCTTGGCGTCACTGCTAACTCAATTTATTAACTACTCTTTAATAGAAAGAGAAGAGTGAGCCCTTGTCTGATTGACAAAAAATCTCCATAATCAGTTGTATGTCACTCGTGGAAAGCTTTGTCCACCTATTTCATCCTCGCAGCTCGAACAATCATCGACCTAGGATTATCCATCCTGAGGGTTTCTTTGTCCTGTTTTTGATCATTACAATCGCATCCTTAGGCATTGAGCAAGTCATACCTCGCTTGAACACAATGAGAGATAGCGGAGGTGTGCTTGGCTACTCTTCGACCATTACCCAATTAAAAGTCATAGATGGAACGAACAAAGAACGCGAAAAACTAGGATTACCAGATTTAGTTCCGAATGAATTACTTTCTCAAGCTGCAGAAGCCAAAGCCAATGATATGTTTGCGCATCAATATTGGGCGCACTACTCACCAAGTGGCAAAAGTCCTTGGGAATTTCTCAAAGAAGTGAAATACACCTACTATGTGGCAGGTGAGAATTTAGCGCGCGATTTTATGCAGTCTGATGACATGATGAAAGCGTGGATGAACTCCCCGACACACAAAGAGAATATTATTAACCCGAAGTATCACGATATTGGGATTGCAGTAGTGAATGGAACATTAAACGGTACTCAGACAACACTTGTTGTTCAAATGTTCGGTACACAACTCAATGGTATTGCGGATTCAAAAATTGATAAAAATGGCCAGCACATAGAGATTGAGCAAGTCCCTGTCCCTCAGATATCAGGCGCTGTTGATGCTGCACCGGTTCCTCTTGCTGGGTCAAATGGGAGTTCTGTGCTCGCACTTTCTTTGCAAAGACTAAACTTACCTAGTGAATCTAGACTCCTATCGCCGTTGTATGTCTTAAAAGCCATATTTTTAGCAGTAATTATCTTAGTCGTCAGTGTGCTTTTCTACGACTTCATTATCATCAATGATCGAAAGACTGTCCGTTTTGTTGGCAAGAACTTTGCTCACATTGCTTTATTTTTAACAGTTAGTTTTTTAATTTTGTTCTTTAAGAGCGGAAATATTCAGTAGAGTCGGAGCCTGCCATGTTCGATGAACTCAATAGACACAAAGTTGCCTATACTTTTCTCATTTTATTGTTGCTGCTTCATGTCGGATTTTTTCTAATGATGTGGCCAGATAAGAATGGATTGCGAATCGCTTCTTTTTCCATGTCATTCACGTACTTTTGCTGGGGTGTATTCGCACACGTTAAAGCGCAACATATTAATAAACGAATCGTGATTGAATATTTTTTTACTGCACTTCTCGCTGGTGGCATGCTATTTTTTCTGACTTGGTGATAGACGTAAACAGTAAATCATGTTTCAATCTTGTTCCACTCATTAATCGAAAGAGAAATTATTATGTCTAAAACTTCTGTACTCGGTACTGGATTATCCGGATTAGTAGGTTCAAAGTTTGTGGAAATGAATTCTGAGTTATTTGAGTTCACCAACTTAGATTTAGCTACAGGTGTAGACATTACGAATCTTGATAGTGTTAAAGCCGCAGTGGTTGATCATCCCGCTGAAGTTGTTGTCCATTTTGCAGCATTCACGGATGTTTCAAAGGCGTATGAAGAAAAAGATGACAAAGACGGTATAGTCTACAAAGTAAATGTCGGGGGAACTGAGCATATTGTTCAGGCAGTCAAAGAATCCGGCAAACGATTGATTCATATTTCTACTGCCTATGTCTTTGATGGCAAGAAAGAAGGTTTGTATACCGAAGAAGATTCGATGAATCCGATTGAGTGGTATGGACGAACGAAAGCTTGGGCCGAAGAAGCAGTTTTAAGTGCTGGGATCTCAGCAGCCATTTTCCGAATTGATCAACCATATCGACAGGATGAATTTCCCAAACTCGATATCTTACACCGGATAAAAAAAGGTTTAGAAGAAGGCACTTTACCTCCAATGTTTATAAATCACACCTTTACTGCGACTAAGATTGAACAATTTGCAGACACCTTGAAGTTTGCAATCCAGAACCCCTTAGAAGGAATCTTTCACGCCACTACAGATCCAGTCACCACAGATTACCAATTTGCCATGGATATCCAAAAACAATTCGGACTAAAAGGTGAGATTAAACCAGGTGATTTAAACGAGTACTTAAAAAGGACCAATCGCCCGTATCAGAAAAACACCGCTCTCGATACGACAAAACTAAAAGAGAAAATGAAAAGTTGAGTGTACAACTGTAGTTTTATTTTTCTTTCTTCCACTCTTCAATTTTTGCGTGATGGCCACTGAGTAAAATTTCGGGTACTTTCCACCCTTTGTACTCTTCGGGGCGGGTGTACTGAGGATGTTCTAAATATCCTGGCTCAGAATGGGATTCTTGAACGGTACTTAACTCATTCCCTAACACATTAGGCAGCAATCGAGTTACGGCATCAACGATTACGATCGCAGCAGGTTCACCACCGGTCATTACGTAATCACCAATCCGAATTTCTTCATCGATTAAATGTTCAGCAACGCGTTCGTCCACTCCTTCATAATGTCCACAAATAATAATCAGTTCGTCATATTTCGAGTACTCAACTGCTTTTTGTTGGGTAAACATTTGACCCTTGGCTGAGGTGAGAATCGTTAATGTTTTCTTGCTGCTTTTTTTTACATTCTGCAGGGCTAAATCAATTGGTTCGACTTTCATGACCATGCCTGGTCCACCCCCATATGGATGATCATCTGTCATTTTGTGCTTATCTGTGGCAAAATCCCTAATATTAAGTGTTGAAATCTCAATCGAAGGCTCTTTTTCATCTGTTTTAGCCTGGGCGCGTTTCAAGATGGACTCGCTGAATGGAGTGCTAAAAAACTCAGGAAAGAGTGTCAGGATGGTGAATTTCATGGTAAGATTATAACTCAAGTTGTATTTATTTACGCCCATAAACCACTATGACACTCACAGTAATTGGTACCGGTTTTGTTGGAGTAGTAACCGCCGGTGTATTTGCTTCTTTTGGTCACACCGTCTATGGATTAGACGTCGATGAAAAAAAAATCAGTAAGTTACAAAAAGGTAAAGTCCCTTTTTTTGAACCAAAACTTGATGACTTAGTCAAAGAGCAACTCAAAACAAAACGTCTTCGTTTTACGACTTCATACAGTGACGCCATCTCAGATTCTGATGTTGTGTTCATTAGTGTTGGAACTCCTTCGGCCCCTGATGGTCAAGCCGATTTGAAATTTGTATTTGCTGCAGCTGAAAGTTTAGCTCCTCATCTGAAAGAGCATGCTATTGTAGTGATCAAAAGTACCGTTCCTCCTGGAACGAATGGAAAAGTTAAACAAAAAATTGACGCTCTCGCCAAAGAAAAATATTACATTGCATCTGTCCCGGAATTTCTACGCGAAGGCTCAGCCGTTGAAGATACGTTCAATCCTGATCGCATCGTATTGGGAGCCAAAGAACAAAGAGTCATTTCAACCTTATCTGAACTGCATGCCCCATTTCACGCACCTATCATTAGTATGTCACCAGAGTCCGCTCAAATGACCAAGTACTCAGCGAACTCTTTCTTGGCAACTCGAATCACTTTCATCAATCAAATTGCCGATTTATGTGAAAAAAATGGCGCCGACGTGATGGAAGTCATTAAAGGTATTGGTGGTGACGATCGTATTGGTTCCCATTATTGGTATCCAGGTTTAGGGTATGGGGGATCTTGTTTCCCAAAAGATGTCAAAGAGTTAGCAGCATACTCACGCAGTGTTGGTGAAGCTAATAATTTACTCAACAAAATTAGTGAGTTCAACGAGCATCGTGTCTATCACTTGCTTGATTCATACGAGCAGATGATTGGTGGTTGGGATGGTAAAACAGTAGCCGTACTCGGGTTATCATTTAAGCCAAATACCGATGATACTCGTGAAGCTCCGTCCATGAAAGTGATCCCTCATTTGTTGAATAAGGGTGCCACAGTCAATGGCTTTGATCCAATGGTGGCTGCAGAACAACTTCCCATCGAAGATAAGCGTTATGTGCAGCGTGCCACTATTGAGGAGGCTGTGAAAGATGCCGATGTCATTTTCATTTTAGTGGAGTGGCCACAGATCACTCAATTTGATTTTTCAAAAACGAGAGAAAATAAAAAACAATGGCTGATTGATGTGCGAAACCAGTTAGCAGTTCACACTGTTAAAGATTGGGGCTATGAGTACAGGGGAGTCGGCCGATGAATGACCAAACAATCTTGATTACTGGCGGGACAGGATTTGCAGGATCACATCTAGTTGAGGAATTGCTGGCGCGGGGCTTTTCCAAGATCTTTGTGACGAGTTACGGATCTCCAGAAACCTTTGTTCACACTTTGCTACCAGCTGAGCAGATTGTGACTGTGGATTTAACAAACCAAGACGCTACTTTTGATCTTATCAAAAACATTCAACCAACATGGGTGTTTCACCTAGCATCCATCGCGACGACTGGCACCAGCTTTGGTAAAGCTGCTACTATTTTTCAAAATAATATCGGTTTGCAACTCAATTTATTGGAAGCCATCAAAGTACATGCCCTTAAAGCCAGGGTTTTGGTGGTGGGAAGTGGTATGGAGTATGGCATGACGAAGTATGAAGATATTCAGCTCTCATCGAATGCGCATTTGGACGAACTGCAGTATCCCGAGATAGATGAAGAAGCCCCACTCAATCCAACAAATCCTTATGCTGTTTCCAAAGTGGCTCAAGACTTATTAGGTTTGTCGTATGTTTTTTCATATCAACTTGATGTCGTTAGAGTCAGGCCATTTAATCATATTGGCGAACGACAAACGACGGATTTTGCGATCCCTTCCTTTGCAAGTCAAATTGCCAAGATTGAAAAAGGAGAACAAGATAAGATTTCAGTAGGCAGTTTGGAAGCAGTTCGAGATTTTACCGACGTCAAAGATATAGTGAAAGCCTACATTTTATTGTTAGAAAAAGGACAGAAGGGTGAAGTTTATAATGTAGGGAGTGGTAAGGGATATAGAATGCAGGCGATCCTGGCCAAGATGTGTTCGTTGGCAAAGGTGCCTATTGTGATAGAGACCGATCAATCACGGTATCGACCGGTTGATGTGCCGGTGGCGGTGGCAAACACAAAAAAAATTAAAGCGATAGGGTGGATACCGAGTATTGCGTTGGATCAAACGTTGGAAAGAGTGTTAAATGAGTGGAGAGAAAAAGTTAATAATTAATAATTAGAAATTTATAGCTGGATTTTTATGCAAAAAAAAGCGTTTATTACTGGTGTGACTGGTCAAGATGGTTCTTACCTTGCTGAGTTGTTATTGGAAAAGGGATATAAAGTTTATGGTTTGAGTAGAAGAACAAGTACACAGAATTTTGCTCGCATCGAGCACATTATTCATGATATTGAAATTGTTTCTGGTGATTTAATTGATCAACATTCGTTGACGAACGCGATTCAATCCATCAAGCCTGATGAAGTTTACAATTTGGCAGCGCAATCTTTTGTGCAGGCGAGTTGGGAGCAGCCAGTACTGACTGGAGAGTTTACAGCATTAGGAGTAGTTCGGATGCTTGAGGCAGTTAAGTTAGCACATCCAACTGCACGGTTTTATCAAGCGTCGAGTTCAGAGATGTTTGGAAAAGTTGTGGAAACTCCACAAAAAGAATCGACCCCTTTTTATCCACGTTCGCCATATGGTGTTGCAAAGGTGTATGGTCACTGGATTACGGTGAACTACCGCGAGTCTTTTAATATGTATGCTGTGTCGGGTATTTTGTTCAATCATGAGTCACCTCGTCGAGGTTTGGAGTTTGTGACGCGTAAGATTGCAAATGCGGTAGCTAGAGTGAAGTTGGGCAAGCAAACACACGTTGAGTTGGGTAATTTGGATTCAAAACGTGATTGGGGCTTTGCAAAGGATTATGTAGAAGCTATGTGGTTGATGCTTCAGCCGGACACACCAGATGATTACTTGGTCGCCACAGGTGAGACGCACTCAGTCCGTGAATTTTTGCAATTAGCTTGCGAAGTTGCAGGTATCAACGATTGGGAGTCAATTTATCAGCACAATCCTAAGTATGATCGTCCAGCCGAAGTCGACTTGTTAGTAGGTGATGCGACTAAAGCGAGAGAAAAGCTAGGGTGGCAACCAAAGACGAATTTTGAACAATTAGTCCGATTAATGGTCGAAGCTGAATTAGAGCTGGAAGGTAATACGAAGTAACTGTCTTATGAAAAAAGCGATTATTATCATTCCAACATATAATGAAGCGAAGACGATCGAAAAAACGCTTTTCGCTGTCGATGAGGTAGTGCAAAAGATAAAAGATTGGCAGATGTCGGTCTTGATTGTTGATGACTCTTCTCCTGATGGAACAGGTAAAGTAGTGAGTGAAATGGGTAAGAAAATGTCGTACGTCCATTTACTCACGAATCCCAAAAAATCTGGTTTAGGTGGGGCATACTTGAAGGGAATGGCAGAAGCATTTGGCCCAATGAAAGCTGATGTTGTTTTTGAGTTCGATGCTGATTTATCTCATGATCCAAAAAAAATTCCGGAGTTGTTGAAAAAGATTGATCAAGGGTATGACATGGTTTTGGGATCCCGATATATTCCAGGTGGAAGTATTCCTGAAAACTGGGGGCTCCACAGAAAATTGTTGAGTATGGGTGCTAACATTTTAATACCACTTATCTTGACAGATTTTTCCATTCGAGATTGGTCTGCTGGGTATCGAGCGATTACGAAAAAAGTTTATGATGCTGTGAAAGATGAGATGACGAGTGACTCATTTGCAGGGTATACATTTCAGATAGGATTTTTGCACAAAGCCAAGCGGAAAGGTTTTAAAGTTGCCGAGGTGCCAATTCATTTTGTTGATAGAGAAGAAGGCGAGTCAAAGTTGGGTGCTGAGTACATTAAGAATACATTACTCTACCTTATTAGAGTGAGAATTAAAGAGATCGTGCATCACCGTATTTTTAAATTTGTTATTGTTGGTGGAGTCGGTGCAGTCATTCAGCTTGGCACTTTGCAATTATTTCGAATGTTTTTTGCCTATCAGCTTTCTTACTTTTTTTCAGTTGAGTTGGCCGTATTGTCAAACTTCATTCTAAGTAATTTGTGGACTTTTTCAGATAATGCAATTTCTGCAGCGAGAATCCCGTTTAAATTTGTTCAGTTTAATCTGGCTTCGTTGGGATCGATCTTAATTCAACAAATATTAGCCTTCTTAGTCCAAAATTTCCTTGGCCTATTTGTTTTATTTACAGTTCCTATTATTGGTTTGCCGATTGATACAGGACTCTTTTTTGCAGTCGTTGGAATTTTACTAGGCATGTTTTGGAACTTTTTTGCATATAGTAAGATTGTCTGGAAAAAGAAATAAATATGTTCTTTCAGAAAGTAAATCCAATTCCACAAATTTGGTTGACTCGTTTTTTAATTGCAGTGATCGTCGTGCTGGCTTTAGTTGCCGGGTACTTCTTTACCGAGACTCAGCGATTAGCTGCTCGGTGTTTGCCAGAACAAGATAGTGGCACATTAATGAATTCACTCTTAAATGAGAAAAAGTAAAGTCTAAGGAGATCGAGATGGCGGATTCCAATATGCGTATATTAGTGACTGGTGGAGCGGGCTTTATAGGCTCAAATTTTATTCATCATTGGTTGCAACATTACCCAGATGGTGAAATTGTTAACTTTGATTTGCTCACGTATGCGGGTAGTTTGACATCGCTTACAGATGTTGAAAATAATCCGCGTTATCGTTTTATCAAAGGTGATATTCGTAATGCTCAACAGGTCCAAGAGGCGATGAATGGAATAACTCACGTTGTTCATTTTGCCGCCGAGACACACGTAGATCGATCAATCACTGGTCCAGCTGTATTCTTGGAAACGAATGTCATCGGCACACAAGTGCTATTAGAGGCAGCGTTGAAAGCGAAAGTGGAGCGCTTTCATCATATCTCAACTGATGAAGTGTTTGGCTCTCTGGAATTAGGAAGTGAAGAGAAATTTTCAGAAACGACTGCCTATGATCCACGAAGTCCATACTCTGCTAGCAAAGCTGGAGCTGATCATATTGTTAGGGCGTATGGAGAGACGTATGGCTTGCAGTACACCATGACGAATTGCTCAAACAACTATGGACCAAATCATTTTCCAGAAAAATTATTCCCGCTTGCCATCACGAACTTACTGGAAGGAAAAAAAGTGCCTGTGTATGGTGATGGATTGAATGTGCGAGATTGGTTGTTTGTTGAGGATCATTGTAGTGCGATTGCAACGGTTTTGCTGAATGGACAGCCTGGAGATACCTATGTTGTCGGCGGTTTACAGGATGATGTGAGCAATATTGATGTGGTGAGGATGATTATTCAAATGATGGGGGAAGATGAGTCAGCGATTGAGTTTGTAGAAGACCGTAAAGGTCATGATCGTCGCTACGCTGTTGATTGGACCAAGATCAAAAATGAACTAGGTTGGGCGCCCTCAGTGACGTTGGAAGAGGGGCTGGAAAAAACGATCCAGTGGTTTAAAGAGAACGAGGCATGGTGGAAACCACTCAAAGCAAAAGCGAAGTTGTAAAAGGTCAGCTCAATTTATGAAAAGTACTGAAGAGAAACTACGAGATTTTTATTAAACGAGGTCGAGAAGGTGTAAAGATCGATCTTAATGTGGTACGTCTCGAAAGAGAAACCGAAACTGGTTCAAGTCCAGACGCCTTCATTTAAGTAAGTCTGTTAGTAAGTAAAATGCCCTTGGTTTAATCGCTGAGGGCATTTTTTTATAATTCTCTTACAATAACTTTTGAACACGTTACATAGGTGTTGTCGCCAAAAGCATTTTCAAAAAAATAGCTATAATAATTATTAATATCATCACCTAGTTTTGTGCCAAAATCCTCAATGCCTTGCATACTGCTAGGAATACTAACAAGCTCAATCGTCTTGTTTTTATCTTTAAATTTCCCCCAACTTACAAATTCTACCCCCGACTCACTATGATTTATTAAACCTTTAGTGGATAAAAAAATGCAGCCTTCAAAATGAAGTGAGAATTTTCGTCCTTTTACTTCGTCTTTTATTCCATATTCTGGGGTGACGATTAACTCGAGTGTTCGATCAAAAAAATCGTAGGAAATTTTGTGAGCACGAATCGCCACAGTTTTAGAATTAAGTTCTTCAAATGTCATGTGAATTATACTTTACCTTATTTTCTAGATGTAGTGAATCTTAAAATATTTCAGTCCGTCAGACATGAAATGTCAAATTGACTTCTATGACTTATCTCGCAATCTTCTTGACTCTACTTTCCCGAATGACTGTTACTTTGACTGTTCCTGGGTAGGCCATTTCATTCTGAATTTGTTCTTTGATGGAGTGTGAGATTGCTATGACGTCATCATCTTTGGATTTTTCAGGATTGAGGACGATGCGAACTTCACGACCGGCTTGGATTGCAAATGCTTTCTCGACTGCTTCGTATGACAATGCAATCTCTTCCAATTTTTCTAGTCGGGCAACATGTTCTTCAAAATCTTTATAACTGGCACCTGGTCGGGAGCTGGTGATTTTGTCTGCAATATTGACTAAGACGCTCTCTATACTGGTAAATGGTTCGTCTTCTTCATGTTGAGCGACACACTCGATGACTGCTGGTGGCATGTTGTACTTCTTCAAGAGTCGAACACCGAGCTCTACGTGGTCAGCTTCGGCATCCATGATGACTTTTCCGACGTCTTGGAGTAAGCAGCCTAATCGGACGACATCAACGTTTGCGCCGACTTCTTGTGCGAGTTTGACACCAATTTTAGTTTGTTCTGTGGTGTGAGCGGACATTTGTTGACCATTGACGACGTGGTACTTATATTTCCCAATCAATGTAATGAGTTCACTTGGCAAATTGTAGACACCAATGCTGTGGCAGAGTTTTTTACCTTCTTCAAAAATGACTTTGTCCATGTCTTTTGAGATTTTGATGACAATTTCTTCAATTCTAGTAGGTTGAATACGGCCATCTTTAATCAAGTTCATGAGCGCAATGCGAGCGATTTCTCGTCGAATCGGGTCGAAACAGGAGAGTCGAACTTCAGTTGGTGCACCATCCAGATCTACATCGACGCCTGTGGCGCGTTCAAAAGTGTGGATATTTCGACCACCTTTTCCGATGATGCGACCTTTGACTTCTTCATCAGGCAGTTTAACGACTGAAACAGTATATTCTGGAACAAAATCAGTGGCACCATGTTTCATCGCTTCTACGATGACTTCGCGTGCTTTTTGATCAGCAGCTTGCTTGGTTTCCTCTTCTTTTTGACGAACGATAACTGCCATTTCTTTTGACAGTTTTGTTTCGAGATTTTTAAAGAGAAACGTGCGAGCCTCGTCAGTCGTCATTTTAGATACAGATTCGAGTTTTTTGAGGACGCTTTCCTTACTCTTCTTTAGAGTATCGAGTTCAGTTTGGAGGTTCTCTCTGAGTTTTTCGACACTTTCTTCTTTTGTATCGAGGTTACTAAGTTTTTGGTCTAGATTGTTGAGTTTTTGATCCAATGAGCGTTGTTGGTCAGCGAGGCTTTGTCTAGCTCGTCGTGCCTCATCTTCAGCTCTCTCTCGGATTTTCAGAGCTTCACTTCGTGCCTCGACGATGATTTCTCTCGTTTTCGCTTGGATTTCTCGCAACGATTCAGAGTCCACTGTTGCTGGCTCTGCTGGTTTGCTAGGGGCTGGTTTTGGCGGAAGCTGAGTTGGTGTTGGTTTTAATGGACGAGCTTTTAAGGGCTCGATAGGTACAATAGGAACCTTTTTAGGTTGGGTTTGAGTTTTTGGCTTAGAACCTGGTGGTTGATCCAGATTTCCAAAAAGTTGTGATAACTTACCAAAGAATGACATAGGACTCCCTAATTTCTGAAAAAGATACGTGAGAAACTACAGATTATTCTGTAGACAGCGAAGAAAGAATCAAATGAAAAACGGCTCGATTGAATTGAGTAAATTTTGTGTTCATATCTAATAATGAGTCAAAAAATCGAATATCTTCTCTGTTTGAGTCTCACGAACTTCAAACGTTCCAATTATACAAAAATTAGGCTCAAAAAGCAATGCGAGAACCTAGCCAAAGTGGCTAGGCTGTCTCTTCCTCTTTTATCTTCTTCCAGATCTCTTTTTCAATTTCTTTCATGAGTGAAGTATCTTCTTTGAACTTCTCAGAGGCGCCTTGTCTTCCTTGAGCGATGACTTCGCCTTTAAACTTGAAGAAACTACCAGCTTTCTCAATGACACCTTTTTCTACACCGATGTCGACAACTTCACCTTCTCGAGAGACTCCACTGTCATACATGTCAAATTCAGCGATTCTGAATGGAGGTGCAACTTTGTTCTTGACGACTTTGGCACGATGGCGACTACCAACCACTTTTTCACCTTCAGTGATTGAGCCAATTTTTCGCATATCAATACGTGCTGAGGCGTAGAATTTTAAGGCGTTTCCTCCAGTGGTTGTTTCTGGATTACCAAACATGACACCGATCTTCATGCGTAACTGGTTAGTGAAAATGAGGAGTGTTTTGGATTTACTAATAGCTGCGGTCAACTTTCTCATGGCTTGAGACATCAATCGAGCTTGGACACCCATTTGAGAGTCGCCCATTTCACCTTCGATTTCTGATTTCGGAACGAGTGCTGCGACTGAGTCAACGACGATGATGTCAACTGCTCCGGAACGTATCAGCATTTCAGCAATCTCTAATGCTTGCTCTCCATAATCCGGTTGTGAGATTAAGAGAGAATCGAGATCGACTCCAATTTTGCGAGCGCGGATTGGGTCTAAAGCATGCTCGGCATCGATGAAGGCTGCAGTACCTCCAGCTTTTTGTGCTTCGGCAATGGCATGTAAACAGATTGTTGTTTTTCCAGAAGCTTCTGGTCCATAGATTTCGACAACTCTACCGCGTGGAAAACCACCTACTCCCAACGCCAAGTTCAAAGACAGTGAACCAGTTGAAATACTGGGAACACCCGCTAATAGACGAGCTTGGTCACCCATCTTCATGATAGAACCTTTGCCAAATTGTTTTTCAATTTGTGACATCGCAATATTCAATGCTTGCAACTTTGGGTTGCCCTCTAATTTCTCAGAAGCCTCAATAGGAGCCTGTGCTTGTTTAGCCATAATAACCTTTCGTTTTACTGGGAACTGCGTTACAATTCTCAGCATGTTTCACATTTTTTTTGGGTGAACTAACTATTAACATACGCTATTGTGTTTTACAATCCTTACAAGAACATGAAACGCGAATGAGCAATTTAAAATAAAAAATCGGGGTGTAGTTCAGTTGGCTAGAATGCACGCATGGGGTGCGTGAGGTCGCTGGTTCGAGTCCAGTCACCCCGACCATACATGCCAACATGATTGGTAAAGGATAAAATAGATTGGTAAATAGGTCCAATATCTTGGTTCGAAACGCCTGGATACTCCCAAGCCACTCCGGAGGGAAATATCGAACCCAGGAGAGCTTTTTTCTCTTCAAGAAGTGAATTCTCATATGTTTGCTTGAGATCCGATAATTTGCTCGTTATAAACTTTGCCGTTTCTTCTAAAGAATATTTTGCAAGTAAAGATGTATCTTGAACGGTAAGCAAGTCTTTTATTTTGTCTTCTAAAATAGCGTTTTGTTCCTTAAACATTTCATCAGAGTATGTCCCGTTTAGATTTTTCTCAACCAATGTTTGCCGTGTGGCATATAGTTTGGTAAGTTCGACTTGAGCACTGGCTTTTTTCTTTTGAAGAATCGTTGTTCTCTGGATATAGTTGTGGCGTAAAAATGAGATAAGCATTCTTATTCCCTCAGGAGTTAGTGAGATTTTCTTTAATGATTCTTTCACACCAACATGAACGTCCTCTACAGGAATGGATGGTTTGCCGCACCGATTTCGACAAAAATAGTATGCGTACTTGCATTGTCTCCCCTTCGTCCAGGCCCCAGTAAATGCTGTCCCACAAGAGCTACAATGCACAATTCGTCGTAAAGGAAACTCTGTATGATCAACCATGCGTCTGACGCTTGGTGCAGTCAGGTTGGTGTTTCTGCCATCCAGAATAGCTTGAACCTTATAAAATTGTTCAGAGGTAATCATTGGAATGTGTTGACCTCGGACTTCTTCAGGGTATTTATTGGAGGTGAGTATTCCCATGTAGAACTTATTTCGAAATAAACGATTGGCTGTTTGATGATAAAGAGGAAACTTTTTGCCTTTGTATGTTTTTCCTAAACCCCACTCAGTCATGAGACTGGCTGTCTCACGTAACGTTTTTGTGCCAGTTAGCATGAGCTTCCACGCAGTCTGCATTTTCTCAAACGTTAGTTCATCTTTCACGGGATAGCCATTTTCATTCTTGTAGCCTATTGGGACGGTTCCCATACTTAAGCCTGAGAGGTACCGAGCTCGAAGCCCATTCTTCGCTCGTTCGCCACGAACTTCGTTATCGTGTTGTGCAAAGCTAGCGAGGATTGTTTCTAGTAACTTTTCAGTCGGACTATTCCCAGTAGGCTCACTTGCAGAAATGAGGGTGATTTGACACTCAATCATTTGCTTACGAATTGCGAGATAATCTTGCGTTTGACGAGATAGTCGATCTAAACGGTAGACAAATACGGCGCTGAACAGTTTTTTATTTTTCCGACAGAATGATAGCATCTCCGATAGAGCTGGACGGCCAGTGATCGTTTTCGCAGATTTTCCTTCTTCCCGAAAAACTTTAATGATTTCGAACCCTCGTCGTAGAGCTTCTTTTTTACAGATTTCTTCTTGGGTTCCTAAGGAAAAGTTATCAACTTGCTCTTCCGTAGAAACACGTAAATAAATGACCGCATTTTTAGGTTTCACAATTTCTGGATTGTATCGAACTTTAATTGCCATACACTTCTTACTTCACAATTTCTTTTAACGTCTTCCCATCAAACAGATTTCGTTCGTAGTCATCGAGCCAGCAGTCTAAGAGGTACTCACATTGAGCAATAAGAGTTTCGAGTTGGGAATCTTCAATTGTCTTCGCTCTTTCCCCTAATATATGACGCACTTTATTTATTTTTGTTTGCTCAGCGGTCTCCGGCATGAATTGTTTGAGTTCCAAGGGGTTAATCGCCAGTTCCTGATTTTCCATACTTCGTATCCAATGTTTATATCACTATATGGATAGATAATATATCCATATGTGGATAGTTGTCAACATGAAATGATGGAAAATTTCTTGTCAAAATGGTGGGTAGATGATATATTTCGATGCAGTTATAGTGTGTCAGCTTATTGTCACACTATTTTGTTTCATTTCAGGCTATCACATGCAAATATAACTACGTACATATCTCTTATAGATAAGAGAGTGCGAGTACACACGATCATGAACTCAACAGAACTCCCCACGATAACCACAAAACAAAAAGATATCCTTCTTCTCCTTTATAGATTCCGATTCCTTACAAGACCACAAATTCAAATTCTCCTTAAACACAAACACCACAATAGAATCATTCACTGGCTCAATGACTTAACCGAAAAAAACTATGTCAAACAATACTATGAGAAAACTGTAGCAGCATCTCCAGCAGTCTACTCGTTAGGGAATATCAGTCGGAAATACTTTAAGATCAATCCGAACGAAAGGATTAGTGAGAGTCAATTAAATAGAGTGTGGAGAGAAGAAAAGTACTCCCTGATTTTTCGTGAGCACTGTATTTTTGTGTCTCAACTATACATTTCCTTTTTAGAGGTGATAAAAGACACACAAATGACTTTGGAACTCCTAACTAAGTCAGAATATCCGGATATTGAGTTTCTCATCAAACCTCATCCAGATGCTTACGCAGTCATCACCGAGCCGCACAAGCATACGAAACGGTATTTTATTGATGTTTTTGATGACATGACTCCCAGAATGATCCTACGGAAACGGATCAGACAGTATTTAAACTACTACGATGAACAGTACTGGCAAGAAGAAATGAAGAAACCATTCCCCAAGGTCCTCCTCATCTGTCCAGATGAACGTTCGAGGAAATATCTTCAGCGATTCATCCGAGTAAAGCTGGATGGAGAGTCAGACGTCAGTTTCTTCTTTGGACTGCGAGCAGATATTCAAAAAAGAGGTGTTCAGGAAGATACTTGGGAAACCGTATAAAACTCAGCATTTTAATGCTATCTGTTTTTTCCTGGTAAATTCAAGGTTTTTGATTTCGCCGTAACTAACTGCCTTAGGCCTATAACTTGCAATTTGGGCTAAATGCGATATAATATTATCTGCTATTAAACTGCTAATTACCTCTAGTTGCTAGAGAATATGTGCACGGTATAGCAAAAGCTTGCTCTTTAAAATTTGCGAATAATCTCCTCAAGAAGATGGGTAGCACCATGGTCATACTGTGGCTATAGTGCTATCCACCTTCGGATAGTTATCTCTATTGAGGAGTGAATATCATGGCAATGATGGTAAAGACTGGTGAGCATTTTAACGTTGAAAACCGTTCGGTAACCCTGTTCGGTCTGCAAGGCTCCCCGATGGGCAATAGCTGGGCAATCGGCATCAACTTTGGCAGCGGTGATGAACCCTCCTATGTGATGACACAGGTTTCCCCTGCACCAGCCCGCGAGGACGTTCTTGCAGTCATCGAGCAGGACAAGGCTGACGGTAACCTCGGCAATATCCGGTGTGTGATGATGAGCAGCCGTGTTGCAGTCCGCCTGTTTTTGGACGGAACCATCAAGGCGAGCGACTTTGACGGCGCTGAAGAAAGCACGATGGATACCAGCCAGTTTATAGAGGGTGGCGTTGAACGCCCTGTTGTCAACCTCAAGTCGGTGAAGTTCGGCGAACACACGTTCCCGGTCTCCATTCTGAGCGAGGCTCATGTCGGCAGCAGCACCTTTGCCACGTTGGACGAGAATAACGCCGTCGTCTAGCACCAACAATCGAATAGATTCAAAAATAGTCAGTAGTAATACTGACAAACTAGCTGCTCTCCTGAGTAGCAACGATATTTCGCAAATGAAGTGCAAGAACTGAGCCGTATGTGTGAATAACATGTACGGCTCTTTTCGTTTTATGACTTAGAGAAATGTTATACTATCAACATATGGCTAGTAAAAAAGTGAACCAAGGCAGAAAAGAACTAGGTACAAAACTCAAAGCAGCCAGAGAAAAAGCAGAGCTTACTCAGGCAGAAGTTGCTTCAGCCTCAGGTGTGAATGTCAATTACTATGCTCGTATCGAAAGAGGAGAAGAAAACCCCTCATATGAAAAGCTCACCAAAATTATGAAAGCATTGGAGATAAAGTCATTGGACGTTTCTTCAAAGTCTTAATAGAAATAGTTTTGGTTCCTTCAATATCCAGAATAATATGGTAAATGACTTGATTAATCAAAGTGATACTATTACTTCAGAGACTGAAGTAATAGTATCTGAACCTTCAGTTACACCAAATTTAGTGGACTGGCTTATTCATGGTAGTAAGAAAAAATATATCCGTTTTACTCTTGCCACATTATCGGCAATCCCGTGGGTTGGTGGCTTTATAGGTGCAATTGCTAGCCTGAGTGGTGAATATGAACAAGATAAAAACAATGACTTTTTACGCTTTTGGATACAAAGTCATGAAGTTAAAATCGAGCGACTTGGAAAAACACTTCAAGAAATTTTTACCAGATTTGACCAACTCGGAGATCAGATTGATGAACGTATTCAATCAGAAGACTATCTCTCACTGGTAAGATCTGCATTTCGACAATGGGACGAATCTGAAACTGAAGAAAAACGTCAACTTGTGAAAAAATTGATCACGCAAGCTGGAGCCTCTCCCATTTTCCCAGATGATTTAATCAGACTTTTTTTGAAATGGATTGAAGATTACCATGATTCTCATTTTGTTGTAATTAAAGCCATTTATAGTAATCCAGGAATTACTAGAGGAGATATGTGGGATCGGGCACATACAGAAAGGCCACGGGAGGATTCAGCAGAAGCTGATCTTTTTCGTTATCTTATACGTGACCTAAGTACAGGAGGAGTTATCAGACAGGCTCGTGAAACTGATGGCGATGGGCGATTTATAAGGCAAGCTAGCGCAGCCAGAGGTAGATCTCACAATCTATCACGCACACTGGAGTCTGCTTTTGAAGACACGAAACCATATGTTCTGACTGAGCTCGGCAAACAATTTGTGCACTTCGTGTTCGATGAAGTGGTGGTAAGAATAGATCAGTGAGCTTATTGTTTCATTCAGCAATTATTCAGAGCTTTCATATACTTGCATTAAATTAGTCAACCAGAGTAAAAGCGGTTCGAAAGTAAGTGCATCAGGCCGACAAATATTTTCACTCACAAAACATATACCCAACTCCATGAGCGGTTTTGATGATGGTTTTTTCGGCATCTTTGATTTTTTCGCGGATGCCATCGGAAATGAAGTGTTGGCATCAATGAGCACGTGCAGTTTGAAGCCATACTTTTCTTTGTGGCCATTCCATTTCCTAGATCCATATTCTTGTTTTTTTGAAAATGTTTGCACAAATGAACTATCTAACGAGACTTTCTTCCCTTGAATCAAACCTTTTTTGTATGCTACTTTGAGCAAATGATGAAAGATTTTGAAATAGACCTTTGAATCAAGAAAAAATTGATTGGCTCGAATCAACGTAGAATGGGAAACACTTGCCATTTCTCCAATAGTTCGATAATCGAAGTGCATCATCTTTTTGATTAGTAACCAGTTGAACAGAAATTCTTTGTCATATCCAATCCGGCCACCTTCAAACCGATCACTCTTGTGGAGAAACTGATTCACTGACAATGAAATCTGATTCAGGAACTGGACTTTCTTTGGAAGATTTGGTACAAGTTTCATATGCAGCTGGCCTTTCAAAAAGCTAGTAGTATCGCTGCTTTTAGCTTGCTAGCTGCGTTTTTATTTGTCAATTCAGTCTATTTCTAGTTTTGCACCACGCTCTACTAAACCTCTGATACAATCTCAGTAATTATGACAGAGAGAAGATATACACCCGAACAAAGAGAACAGGAGAAGGCCAATAGGCTAGAGTACGCTTATACTGGCTCAGATACCTCGTACGCAGTGCTTGGAAGTCTTGTACGAGCAATTGGTAAAGGATGGAACATTCTTGTGATAGCTCCTCCAGATAGGCAGCGAATCTTTCAACAACTTCATACAGAATTAGAAGCTCCAGAATTACTCAATGTTATTTCTATTGAACAGTTTGAAACTGCACAACAGAGCCAAAAGGGTAAATTTGATCTCGTGGTAAGTTTGTATAGCAATTCTGACGTCAATAAGACAATACGTAATAGTCCATCTGTGCTTGGAAAAAGCTATGTTATGACTGTTGATGCAAATCCTGATCCAAAAGAATACGACCTTATTTCTGGTTTTACACGAAATAGAATTCGTGAAAGTGGTGTTATCGGAATTACTGGATCTGGGAAAGGAAAGACGACGACTGCTTTGGGGATTGCCATGGAGTCAGTTTTAGAAGGAGGGAGAGGCGCAGTTATTCAATGGTTCAAAGAGAAGAAATCAGGAGCTCTGACTTGGGCAATCAATGAGCATAACTTTCCAGATGCGATGTATAACCCCAATCAACTTTCTTTTCATCCAACAGGAGCAGGATTTGTAGGTTCTCCTAATATGGATAGAGTGACAGAAGAGGTAGAGCATCGAGAAAAGGCAGTGGAGGGCGTTGAATTGGCTAAGAAACTGATAGCAACGGGAGAATATACCGTCATTGTTCTTGATGAGTTTGTCGATACCTTAAAAGAAGTTATGTCTTACCTTCCTTACCCACTCCTTGAGCTAGAAACTGTTCAAGAGCTTTTAGCTCTTGCAAGAGAGTCCTCGACACAAGTAGTTGTTACTGGTCGCCAGGTCACGCCAGAGTGGGAAGGTTTCATCCAAGACTCTATTGTGATTTCTGAGGTTAAGCACCCTTGGTCTTCAAAAAAAGCTGGCGCCGTTTCGGGCTTGGATTTTTGAGAGGACATTATGATCTCCATTGGTTTTTTCCAATTTTCTCCTCAGGAGAGAACAGCTGAGGAAAATATCGATTTCGTCATTTCTTCGCTCAAAAGAGAAAGAAATTGCCTTATTGTCTTGCCAGAGCTCTTTCTCCAAAGTTACTTTGATTACAGTCTACTCGAGCAAAAAAAACTACCACTCTTCCTCAAGAAACTAACGGATTTTTCGAAGAAAAATGAACTAGCTTTCATTGGTAGCCTCCCGATTTCGTCGGGAAATTATGTTGCAAATAGGTCGTACTATATTAGCAATGGTATAATTACCAGGGCTTGCGATAAGAGAAAGTTGTATTCACAGGAGAAAAAAACCTTCAGGCCTGGTAGTAGCCATGCTCATATTCTGCGATATAAAAACCTTTCTTTTGTTGCCTGTATCTGTTTGGATGTCCTCGATCCACTGATGGCACGAAAAGCACTATCACAGGAAGCAGATCTCTTGTTAGTCAGTGCAACAGTCAGTGTAGACTTCTTGCGAACGATTACAAAAGCAAGAGCACTTGAAAATCAGATGGTAACCGTATTTGCGAACCGATCAGGTATTGAGAAGTCGGGCTTTAAATATCTAGGGTGCAGTGCAGTTTTCTTTCCAGATGGGAGAGAGCAATCGACGGGTCTGAAGGAAAACGTTTTTCAAAAGATGGAATTAAAAAAAGAAGATTTGGAACAGATGAAAAGAATGCGGAAAGAACTTGGAATTGTATGAGTAAGCAAGAAAATAAAACAATCATTCATAGTCACGCCACAACTTGGCACGATGGGGCTGTTGCCATGCTCTTGTCCAATGGACAGATTGTTGATCTCGCCGCAGAAAGGGTTGGAGATCGCTTCAAACACAGTTGGAATTCAAGGCTCGCGTACGATCATCTAAAGAATTATTTTGACGCTTCAGATGTAGTGTTTGGCAGCCCTGATGATCACTTTGTGAATCAGAGCAACGGCCTTGAGGACGATAACCATCATCTCTACCATGCTGCAAGCGCGTTTTATGCTTCAACTTTCAAAGACGCTGCGGTTGTGATTGTTGACGGTCAAGGTCCTGATTTTGGAAAACGAGCATCAACATCATTATGGAAAGGAAGTAATGACTCATTATCGCTTATTGAGGCGCCATATCTTGCAGATGGAATATTTGCCCCTCAATCAATCGGACATTTTTATACGGCAATAGGAGCATTATCTGGAATGCAAGAATTACACGAAGAAGGAAAAACCATAGGGCTTGCTCCCTATGGTGAGCCTTCAAAATATCTTGAGTTTTTCAAGAAATTTGCCTACAGCAATCCAGATGGGAGTTATTACATTGATCCCAATTTCATTCTCGCAATTTTTGGAAACACCTTTGGTCCCACACAGTTTGGATGGCAACCACAACCACCAGAAATCCAGGAGATCTGGGACGAGTTTATGCAGCTACGTGGTCACAGTTTAAAGAAAAAAAGTGAAGATGTATCAAAAGATGATATGGATACGGCTTATGCTGGACAAGACATTTTAGAAGAAATCATGTTGGGCCTCACTCGAAGAGCAAAACTCCTCACAGGAAGTGATCATTTATGCTTGGCAGGTGGTGTGGCGCTCAACAGTGTTGTAAATGGAAAGATCTTAAAATCGGGAATATTTGAAGACATTTACGTCTTCCCTGCTTCTGGTGACGATGGGCAAGCAATTGGTAAGCTCATGGTAGATATAAAAAATCGAGGACTTGATGTCGATACTCAAATGGATACGGCATACTTGGGACCTGTCTATAGTAAAGAAAAAGTATTGGAAGCGCTTTCACGCAATGAGGATCAAATTGTTGCTATTCCATTCGCTGAGGTAAATTTATATCGCGAAGTAGCAAAGAGAATTGCAGGTGGAGAAGTCATCGGTTGGTATAACGGAGGAAGCGAAATTGGCCCTCGTGCATTAGGACACCGTAGTATTCTGGCTGACCCAAGAGATCCAAACATGCGTGATTATATTAACTTTGAGGTCAAACATAGGGAGTGGTATCGTCCGTTTGCTCCGGTTATTTTGGAGCAACTTGCTTCAGAATATTTTGATTTAAACGTGCCCAGTCCGTTTATGTTGATTGTTGCCGACGTTTTGACCGACAAACAGGACATTATTCCTGCAGTTACACACATTGACGGCACGGCTCGTATCCAGACCATAAGAGAAGATCAAGATGAGCGATACTACAATGTAGTAGAAGCATTTTACAAACGGACAGGTGTTCCCGTACTTTTAAATACTTCATTCAACGGTGCAGGTGAACCAATTGTTGAAACCCCTGATGACGCCATAAGAAGTTTTTTAAGCATGAATCTAGATGCGTTAGTCATCGATGATTTTCTAATTTTAAAGAAAGAGAAGTTGCCGAACAATACCATGGTAAACATTGTAATAGATGAAACCACTGCAGATAGGCCTAAGAACAGGCAATTATATATTCTTGAAATCAGATCTGGAAAACATCTACTTAGCTTTGCGGGGAAACTAACGGGAAAAGAAGAATCCTTTAGTTTTGTGGGAAAACAAAAAGGAAATGATGGCCCATTAGGCTTTACCCCATTTGGGCAGTTGCGAGGCGTTCTACCACGGGAGTTGCTTGATGGCCCAATTCCTTTTGATACTCTCTCTGAGACTGTACAACAGGACTTGAGAAAATGGTTTGGAGTCATGGTTGGAGCTTACGCCGACAAAAACTTTGAGAGACTCTATGCGATGTTTCCTGACATGCTGGAATAGCAAAGTCACTAATCAACACCGAATAACATTTGTACATTTAACGTTGAAGTTGAAAACAACTGCTATACTATCAATATATGGCTAGCGCAAAAGTCGATCAAGTGAGAAAAGAATTGGGTACGAAGCTCAAATTGGCTAGAAAAAAAAGCTGAGCTCGCTCAGGTTGAAGTGGCTGGATCCTCAGGCATAAATGTAAATTACTATGCTCGAATCGAAAGAGGTGAGGAAAATCCTTCATTTGAGAAGCTAAATAAGATCATGAAGGCATTAGGGATAAAATCTCTTGATGTTTTCGAAGACTGATCACTGCTTTTCTAAGTTCTGGTAGGCTTGCATTAAATTTGTTAGCCAAAGTAAAATTGGTTCGAAAGAAAGTGCATCACCCCGACAAATATTTTCACTCGCAAAACATATACCCAACTCCATGTGCTGTTTTGATGATGTTTTTTTCGGCGTCTTTAATTTTTTCGCGGATGCGGCGGATGTGAACGTCGATGGTTGAGAGTTGTGGTATTTCTTCTTGACTCCAAATACGTTCAATCAATTGTTCTTTTGATACGACACGATTTTTTTGTTGTAGCAACATCGACATGATCATGAACTCTTTTTTGCGGAGCCAAATAGTTCCCCAAGGACAAAGTAAATCTCCGGATATGACGTTGAGTTCATACTTGGAAGTTTTGATGACATTTTCTCGAATGGCGTGTTTATGTTGGAGGAGTTTTTCCATTTTGAGCAGCAATTCTTTGGGATGATAGGGGAGACTCAAGCAATCATCTGCTCCTGCTTCCAAAACTTCGATGCGTTGGTTAACACTGAAATTTTTCATCAGTACTAGAAGATAACACGTGGCATGGACGTCTTTTAAATATGAGTTCAATTCCAAGATTTCTGCTTGTCGGATGGTTTCTTGAACAATGACCAAGTCGAATACTCGATTGTTCATTTTACGTTGTGCTTCAGCAAGATTTGAAGCAAGAACGACTGTATACCCATATTGGATGAGAAAAGCTTTGAGGGCAGCGAAGGCGAATTTTGAATGGTCAAAGACCAAAACGTCTACGCGCATAGCGGCAAGCATAATAACATACTCAAAATACATTTAACAAGTACAAAAAGCATCAATTCATCTGTCAGGGGGCGATGTTTTGAATAGCTGACTTTTAGCTCCATTTTTTGTATAATACAGGCTCAATGCTAGAGATTCTGCCCAAACACCAGCCCGTTCAAGAACGCTTTCGCCCTCATTTTTCCAGGACTTTCTTTGCTTTCTCTATAGGAGCTGTCGCTCTTTTCTCTGTTGGTTTTTTGTCCGGTAAGTTACTGACAAGCAAACAATTTGCTACCAAAATCGCTCAACTCGATGTCAAAGGCACTTCAGAAGAAAAAACATTTCCGCTATTAAAATATTCTTTTTCAGAACTAGAGAAGCGTGGTGGAGTAGCGTCTGAGATCATCGTTGATCGTATATTAACTAGAACCCCGGAGTTTACTGCCTACGTTTTTCACTTTGAATCAGAAGGTCGTAAAATTTCAGGACAACTCAATATTCCAACCAATGATAATCCTGCTGAAGCACGACCAATCATCTTATTAATGCGTGGTTATGTCGCTCCCGAAGAATACTCAATTGGTAAAGGCTCGTCTCCAACTGCTGCTGCCTTAGCCAAAGCCGGCTACATTACGCTGGCTCCAGATTTTTTAGGGTATGGTGAAAGTGATCAACCGCCCGTGGAGACTCTAGCAGAAAGATTTATCAAACCAATGAATGTGATGGATTTATTTGCAACTGTAGATCACCTTGATCAGAGGACACTTGCTTTTCAAAATAAATCACTTGCTACAATTGATGCGAAAAGAGTTGGGCTATGGGGGCACAGTAATGGAGGACAGATTTCACTCTCATTTTTAGAAATCACTGGTCGGCCAGTGCCAACAGTGCTTCTCGCTCCAGTTACCAAGTTTTTCCCGTACTCTGTACTTTATTTTACTGATGAAGATGATGACAAAGGAAAAGGATTACGGGCAGTTATTGCCAAATTCGAACAGGATTACAACATTGATCAATTTAGTATTGGCAATAATCTAGAACATGTTACGGCAAAGATTCAACTCCATCAAGGAACTGCTGATAAAGAGGTCCCGCAAAAATGGAGTGATGATTTCTATTCCTACTTCGCCGGTAAAGGCAAAAAGGATCAAATCGAGTACTTCACTTATCCCGGTGCAGATCATTTACTCATCCCAGTTACAGATACCGTCAAAGAACGAGCTATAGCCTTCTTTGATCGAGAAGTAAAAAATAAAAAACCAGAACCAACACCGACTCCAACGTTGACAGTCACACCGACCACATCCCCAGCTGAAATACTCAATGCAACCCAATCCGGTGATATAAAAGCTACTCCCTCGGCAACACCTGGTGTTAACAACTAATTCTTCAGTCTTTCTTTCATCTTGATCTATCAGGTAAAGACAGTAAAATACTCTAGTCAAGTCGACCCACAAAAATCATCCACTGACTCTGGCTTGATTCAGAGGTCGGCTTTTAGTTCTGTCCCCCTGCAACAGGGAGAACAGAGCAGACAATATAACTTCGGGGATGAAGGAAATTTCTTTCATCCCCATTATTTTCTTCAGATTCCTTCTTGCAACTTCCAGCGAAAGTGATAAATTCCAGGTTATTGTAAGGTTGGAGAAAGGATTTTCTTTTTTCTTTTACCCGCCCTCCGCATACTCGGAGGGCGGGCCTCACATACCGCGGGGCGCCCACAGTAGCCCCGCAAAAACCCAAAACGGTTGACTGATTCCCCAATTGGTCAACCGTTTTTTACTTTCACTTTCACGAAAAAATAGAAATCACTGATTCAATGAAGCCTTCTCATCACCATGTTTAAACTTCTCGATGTGTTCGATTTTTCTACTCATTTGTTTGTGTCTGGTATCTCGAATTTTGTGATAGCTTTCGTCTAGTTTTCCAATGTTTTTACCAAAAGTGTCAAATTCATCGATAAACATTTCCCATTCTTTGGCGAACTCACCGATTTGTTTGACAATGGAACGCAGATTACTCTCCATCATGAAGTTGCGATAACTTTCCATGATTGTTCGCGCCACAATTAAAAATGTGAATGGTGAGACGATCATCACGCGCATCCGAATTGCTTCAGAAATGAGTTCAGGATATTTTTGATTAATGAATGAAAAGACCATCTCATTTGGTACGAACAAAATGGCGTAATCGAGAGTGTCGTCTTCCGGACGAATGTACAACGCGACCTTTTTAATCTTTTGTTTGACGTCTATGGCGAACTGTTTTTCATGAATTTCTTTTTGTTGTTTTGAATCAGTCGTGACCATTTTTTGCATTTCAGAGTATGGGAATTTTACATCCACGGGAACGACTCGTTTATTCGGCAACATCAATGTAATATCTGGTCGATCAGAACCTGCGCCGAGTTTTGCCTGACGAACATAATGAACGCCTTCCACAAAGCCGGAGGACTGTAATAAATCTTCAATAATACGTTCGCCCCACTCGCCACGTTGTTGATTATTAGACAATACCTTCGCAAGAGAGTCTGTCGTCGTTTTTAACTCCTTAGTAATTTCCCTGTGCTGCTCTATCGATTCTTTGATTGAGGCATATGATTTATTCCGATCTTGTTCTAGTGCTCGAATCTCCTTTTGCCGCTCATCAATTTCTGTTTTAATTTGCTCGACCATTTTCTGGATTGAACGTTCTTTATTCATCAAATCAGTTTGAATCACTTCTTTTTCTGCACTCAATAATTGCTTACTTTGTTGAGCGAGCTGATTCGCAGTCAGACCGAAGACTTTGTTGACCATCGCTTCTAAATTTTGCTCCTGATTTTGAGGCGTCAAAGTTTTTTTAAGTACAAAAATTAGAGCACCGAAGCCAGCGATCAAAACGACAATAATAATAGCGAGTGAAAGTAAATCCATGAAAAATAGTATACTCTATATACCTTATCCAGCCATGCCTCAACTACACTCTTTGCACACCGTTAGTCCTATTAAACAACCAGTTGTTCGGTCAGATTATTTGCCAGCGGGTATTGCATCAGCTTTCTGTTTTGTAGTGCTCATTTGGATTCTTTTCTCTGTCTCCCCAGGTGAAATCCGAGACATCCTTTTTCCGAGCAGTTTTTTACCAGTTATTTTGGCTTTCTTTATTTGTTCAAGCTGTGGTTTGTTATTTGTGACACTTAATGTTCGTCGGGCCGTGATGTGGGCAAGTTGCCTGACAATTTTAGTCTGGTTGCAGTTTCAACACGTACTTAATATTGGTGCTTTCATATACATCATTTTCCCGTTTGCTTTCCTCGAGACTATCTTGACAGTCTTGAGGGAAAGGTGATATAACCCGGCTGTGAAAAAAACCACCAAGAAATCAACTGAAAAATCAACAGAAGTGAAGAAGAAAAAAAACAGTCCATCTGTTTTATCTCAAAATTCTGCAGATGAAATAGTTCAGACATTTTTCCAAGTCATTACCGACCTAAGAAGTGTTCAAGAGTCTCAGACTTTTTTACTCGACTTCCTCTCTGACTCAGAACGACTCACTTTTGCCAAACGTCTAGCCATCGCTCTCGAGTTGCAGTCAGGTAAATCCTATGATGCTATTCGAAAAGAATTTGGAGTTTCCAGCGCAACCATTTCATCTGTAGCTGAAATGATGAAATCAGAAGGACTAAAACTTGCCCTCAAAAAAATAAGCACTGAAAAATGGGCAGATCAGACGAGTAAAAATTTTTTCAAGTTATTTAAAATTAGCCAACCTCTGTAGTGATAGAAAACAAATCAAGTAAATCATTTGCTGTCTCTCTTCGCATAAAACCTGCAAGTACTCAATTCGAATCTGAACAGCTTGCCAATTATAGAACACACATTTCATACAAGTTGTTCCATGAGTATGGTGTCTTTTTGGACAAATTTAATGCGTATATCGTACTGACTAAAGAAGAAGACGAGAGAAATGAAAGCTTAGAATTGACCTTGATTCTTGATCAGTACATTTCCATAGAAATAATGTCTACTCTCGTTGCAGAAGCCTTAGTAGTTAGTGATTTAGATAGAGTATTCGCTATGCAACTTATATGTGCTGGCTTAATTTGGCATCCCTCTACCTCGAATTGACGTCCTAAGCTATAATTCCTTCATGTCAGATAACACTTTTTACCTCACCGCAGCAATCCCATACGTCAATGCTAAGCCACATTTAGGTCATGTGTTGGAATGGTTTCAGGCTGATACGATTGTGCGTTATCACAAGTTGCTCGGTCAGGATGTTTTTTTTACTTGCGGTGCAGATGAGAACAGTCTCAAAAATGTACAAGCAGCAGAAAAAGCTGGCAAAGAACCTCAAGCGTGGCTCGATGAGTACTCGAAAATTTTTGAAGATGCTTTTGCTGAGTTTGGAGTTGAGGTTGATTCGTTTCGACGAGGTAGTGATAAAGAAAAGCACTGGCCAGGTGTTCAGAAGCTGTGGGAGTTATGTAAGCATGACATGTATAAGAAAACATATACGGGGTTGTACTGTCTCGGATGTGAGCAGTTCTATACTCAAGATGAATTAGTCGATGGAAAATGTCCGGAACATTTAACAGTGCCTGAAACAGTCGAAGAGGAAAATTGGTTTTTTAAATTATCCAAATATCAGAATCAAATAGAGCAACTGATTGTTTCCGACAAACTTCAGATTGTGTCTGATCAGTTCAAGCAGGAGATGTTGGGATTTGTCCGTTCTGGTCTAAAAGATTTTAGTGTATCCCGTTCAAATGTGCGTGGTCGAGGCATTGGCGTACCAGTACCTGATGATTCTGACCAGGTAATGTATGTCTGGTTCGATGCTTTGTCG
Organism: Patescibacteria group bacterium; assembly: GCA_039934415.1. Taxonomy (GTDB): domain Bacteria; phylum Patescibacteriota; class Microgenomatia; order UBA1400; family PJMF01; genus JBDTME01. The sequence goes on along the minus strand of JBDTME010000001.1, from coordinate 283,141 downwards.
ATTTATTTGACAGGAGTTGGTTGGGGATACGATCAGGCTTTATTTGAAAAGTACTGGCCTGCAGATGTCCATGTAATTGGTAAAGGGATCAATCGATTTCATTCCGTATATTGGATTGGGATGCTGTTATCAGCTGGTCTGCCCACACCAAAATCGGTGTCTGTTCATGGGTACATTACTGCCAACGGTCAAAAAATGAGCAAATCATTAGGGAATGTTATTGATCCATTCGAATTAGTGAAAAAATACGAGATAGAAACAATCCGATATTATTTACTTAAGTATATTCCGACCCATGCAGATGGTGACTTCAGTTATGAAAAGTTTGCCGAGATTTATACGGCAGATCTTGCCAATGGACTAGGTAATTTGTGTTCACGCGTCGCAAAGCTGTGTGAAAAATCTCAGTTACAGTTTCCCCCGATCACTTTAAAATTCTCTGATGCCTATAACAAATTCATGGTAGCATCTGAACTTGATAAAGCGATGGAAATTGTGATGGAGTTGGTAGCTCAGCTCGATAAATCACTAGCAGACTCTCAGCCTTGGAAAAAAGAAGGTGAAGAGTTGCGGGAAATTTTAGAAGCAGCCGTCGAGCAGATTTGTTATATCGCTTTTCACCTTGAGCCATTCATGCCCAAAACAGCCAAACAGATTTTAAATCGTTTCAGTCAAGAAAAGATTACAGCAATGGAACCACTTTTCCCCCGATTACAGTGAGGTTTGCATGATTATTGATACGCACGTTCACTACAATCTTGAAACACTATTTAATAGTAATGATTGGTCAGAACACTGGGAAACAGCACAGAAAAACGGCATTACCAAGTCGATAGTTGTCGGCACTGATTTTCTTTCCTCAACTGTCGCGACTCAAATCGCTTCCAAAACTGAAGGTTTGTTTGCGAGCGTTGGTTGTCATCCCACCATTTACCACGAGAGTTTTCAAGATGCTGAACAACATAAAGTTGCTTCTTTTGATTCTTTATTTGAAGATATGGAGACAGACATTGAAGAGCTCAATTTGATCTTAGATGATAAAAAAGTGGTTGCGATTGGCGAAACTGGTTTAGATTATTTTCGGCTCCCAGCTGATGGAGAAGAACGATCGGTGGTTATTGATATACAAAAAAAAGCGTTTGAAAAACACGTTGAATTGGCACAAAAAAAAGATTTGCCACTTATTCTGCATGTTCGTGATAAAGCAATTAGTGAAGAAAAGATTGCGAATAATGCGTACTGGGATGCGTTGGAAGTGATGCAAAAACATAACATTTCAAAATTCACTTTGCATTGTGTATCTGGGCCGATTTCATATGTTAAAGTGGCGATTGAAATGGGTGGCTATATGGGGTTTGATGGTAACATCACTTATCCTAAGGCACAACAGATTAGAGATATTTTTGCCATCGTGCCTATGAATAAGAGACTTGTCGAGACAGATGCTCCTTTTTTACCCCCTCAGGAATTTCGGGGGAAAACTTGTGAGCCCTGGATGCTTGCAAAAACTGTAGAATATATTGAGAGTGAACTGAAAGTAGATCGAACGAGTTTTGCTGAGAATGCAGAGCGACTCTTTAAAATATAGTTTAAAATCAATTTTGTACCTAGTATGTTTAAACGATACGTTCGCCGTCATCCAGTCAAAACCCAGAGATTTTTAGAAATCTTGCCAGGTTTTGTGTCTTGGTCGCTCATTTTGTTTCCTTTTTGGGGATCTTTTATCATTCCCGAGTTTGTTGCCTATTACGTGATTGGTTTCTCAGTGTATTGGCTATACCGTTCTGTCACGCTCGCTGTGCTTGCCGTGGTAGCGAATGTGCGAATCAAAGCCGCTTCAAAACATGATTGGATGAAAGACGTTCAATCCTTGCCGGATTGGCAAAATATTCATCACATTATCGTGATTCCTACCTACAAAGAGCCTCGGGAAATTCTAGAACGTTCACTTCATCATTTATCTCAACAGACGTATCCGCTCGACCACTTACACATCATGTTGTCGTTTGAGGAACGCGAAGGAGAAGCAGCTCAACAGAAAGCGAAAGAATTACAGGCTAAGTACGGCAAATTATTTGGTCATCTCTGGGATACCTACCATCCTGACATTGAAGGTGAAGTGAAAGGGAAGTCTTCGAACACGAGTTGGGGAGCCAAACAAGCTAAAAAGCTGTTGGTGGATAAGGAAGGTTTATTGATAGATAACTTAACTATCTCGAGTGAAGATGCTGATGCGTTGTTCCATCGATCCTATTTTGCGTGTTTAACATATAAATTCTTAACACATCCTCATAAATACTTTCGAATTTGGCAGGCGAGCATTTCGTTTTACAATAATATTTGGCGAGTTCCTGCACCTGTTCGTGTCATGGCATCTGTTTTTTCAGTGAATCAGATGTTCATTTTAATGAGACAAGATAGACTGATTAATTTCTCTACATACTCGACTTCATTGCGTCTAATTCATAATATTGGGTACTGGGATACCAATGTGATTCCAGAGGATTACCGGCTCTTTTTCAAAGCTTACTTTGCTACTAAAGGGAAAGTGGAGGTAGAACCTTTATTCCTAACTGTATTTGCCGATGCAGCTGAATCCCACGGTTGGTGGGCAACGATGGTAAATCAATATGAACAGCTCAAAAGATGGGCTTGGGGTGTCAGCGATGATGCATATATTATTAAGCAGTACATTCTGGCTGATGGAATTCCCTTTTGGGATAAAACAATTAGAGTGTTGAAGACAATGGAAGATCATTTTCTTTGGCCCGTGAACTGGTTTGCAATTACTGTTTCTGCTTTCTTACCGCCACTCTTGAACGAGCAGTTCAATCGGACCATTTTAGGGACGACTCTGCCTCAGGTTACATCCACTTTACTTACATTATCGCTGGTTTCGATGGTCATTATTTTCATGATTGATGCTCGAAATCGACCACCAAGACCTCATACAAGTTTCTTGGGAAAGCTGTACTCCATCATTACCCAACCATTAGAGTTCCTTATGTTGCCATTCCTAGGTTTCTTTTTCTCTGCTCTTCCTGGTATAGATGCACACACTCGTCTGATGCTGGGAAAGTACATTGAATATCGGGTTACGGAAAAGGTATAGGTAATAGTGGCTTTAAAAGCCCCGGCTGTACTTTTTTCTAGAACAATTTTATAATTAAGTTTCTGATCAATCGTAGAAACAATAGTGAGATCTATTTGATTTATCAGTTCTTTTTGGGTACACTTTATCAAAAGAAAGAAGGCGTATATGTCAGGTACTCGTTTCAATCGAATTCTTCTCAAAGTGGGTGGTGAGTCAATGTTGGGAAAACGCGAGTACGGTATCGATCCTGATGCGGCTGAATTGGTTGCGCAACAAATTCGAGCAGTGTACGCCAAAGGAGTGCAAGTTGCCGTTGTCATCGGCGGAGGGAATATTTTCAGAGGCATATCTGGATCCAAGAATGGCATCGAACGGGCTACAGCTGACTATATGGGGATGTTAGCTACTGTCATGAATGCGTTAGCTCTTCAAGATGCATTGGAAAAGCTTGGGATTCCAACTCGAGTTCAATCAGCATTATCCATGACTTCTGTAGCCGAACCATTTGTGCGAAGAAAAGCGATTCGTCACATGGAAAAAGGTCGCGTGGTCATAATTGGTGCAGGTACTGGTAATCCTTACGTCACGACCGATACTGGTGCTTCACTACATGCCCTGGAGTTACACTGTGATGTCGTGATGAAGGCAACAAAAGTAGATGGAGTCTATGATCGAGATCCTGTTAAATATCCAGATGCCAAGCGCTACGAAGTCTTAAACTTCAAAGATGCGATCGAGATGTCTGATATTCAAGTAATGGATACCGCAGCTTTAGCAATGTGTAATGAAAATAACATGGCAATTATGGTCTTCAAGTTGTTTGAGGGAAATAATTTGGAGAAAGCAGTAATGGGCGACAGTGTGGGTACAATGGTCAATAAAGAGAAAACCCAGTTCGCCAAAAAATAAGGCAGATTACTTGCCAAATCTCTTTCGTGTCAATTCAATTTTTCGTTTCATCACTGTCTCAACGTCAATATCAAGTTCAATGGCGAGTAAAATGAGAGAGCCCAGGACATCTGCGAACTCGTCTTCTACGTTTAATCTGGAAAAATTCTCAATTTTTGTATTTCTCTGTAAGTTCATGCTCGTTAGAATCTCGTCTGCCAACTCCCCAAACTCCTCGACAATCTTCATCGTTCTGGCAAAGATTCGTTTATTTTTATCGTCAATTGGCCATTTTTCATTTAAAAGTATGCCAATTTCTTCATATTGTTGGGTGAGTTGTTGGACTGTCATAGGAGATAGTAAATAGCAGTATTAAGGGGTATTGTACCAAAAAAAACGTTAATCACAAAAAAATCTCTTGTATCAAGCTAAATGACGCCTATTGGTTGATGTGAATTTGGTCAGCCACCGGAGGAAAAGGTAGTGTTGTTTTGGAAGGATCAGCATTATCAACTGTCATCCTAAGTTCTGACATAACTTGGTCAATTTGAGACGTGCTTTGGGGTAGAGGAGTGGCAGTAGGCGTAACGACCAGAACAGAAGGTGTCGATTGTTGTTTCATCAAGGTGGCAGCAACTCCGATCAAAAGGAAAAAAACTAGGGCAAAGGCGCCACCTAAATATAGTAATTTTCGAGGTTTCTTCACAGCCAGTGTCTCGTCCAATTTCTTTTTCTTCTGATTTGCAATGTGATACGGCTCTTCTTCAGCGAAGACAGTTTGATTTTCGATGAAATATTGATCTGTCATAATAATTATTTCCTGACTTCTTCTAGAAACTGGATGACCTGGTTTATTTGGGCATACACTGGGCTTAGTTCTGACGAAAGTTGTGAGTATGCAGACAAATTTTTATTCTCGGATGAAGAGTATACTTTTGTTTTGATTGGAGTAAAGGTTTTATCCATTACTTTGATATTCCGTTCAATTTCGTCAAATCCGCGGTCTTTCTCGGCACGTACTGCTGTACTTAGAGTCTGATCCTGAACGTATGATTTGACTACATCTCGGGCGATAAGCAATTTGTCATAGGCTACTTGCATATCCCCCAGTTTGATTAGACTCAAGATGTAGTATGTGTGAGATTCAAGTAATTTGTAGGTTGGTGCGAAATTAATAGATTCTTGGTCGATTGCAAACCGGTTTTGTGCCGATTCAACTGCACTTTTGTGGATTTGTACTTTGTCAGTAAGAAGTGATAAAAAGACTCGTTCTGGATTTTTATTTTCTAATGGTATACCTTTACCTTGATTTAATAACTCATCCAATATTTCAATATACGTAAGAAATACGTTCGCACGTAAAGACAGTAACTGTCTTGTTTCAGCAACAGCAACTTCTTGGGAAGCTAATGTATTAAGTTGATGATACTGATTTTTGGCAACGAGGTACTTTTGTTCTTGATTGCGGTACTCCTCTAGTTGTGCAAAATACGTTTGTTGCAAACTGGGAAGCTTATTAGGATCTATTTGTTGGGGAATTACTGTTATCTCTGGATTCACTTGGGCAATTACTAACCCTGGACTCTGTACGAAGACCATAGTAATCAAACACAAAACGATGCAAAATGTTTTCCGCATGAAATTATTGTAGCATGAAAAAGAGGACTACACTTTCTTGGCTAACTCTCTTTCCCTCGCAAATGTGATGGCTTCATACATTGATTCAAATGTACCAGTGTCCATCCATTTGCCTTTTACAAAAGCAACATCGAGAGTTCCTTCATTGAGATACACCATGTTTAAGTCGGTAATCTCTAATTCACCTCGAGGAGATGGCTTCAGATTATTCACTTTTTCAATGACGGTATTGTCGTAGATATAACATCCTGTTACTGCAAAGTTAGATTTAGGTTCGGTTGGTTTCTCAACAATAGAAATCGCTTTGTGATTTTCGTCAAAATCAACTACTCCATAGCGTTCAGGATCGGAGACTTCTTTTGCAAAAATCCGAGCACCAGACTTAAACGAATTAATCGCCTCCGAGAAATTATCTTCGTATAAATTGTCTCCTAAAATTAAGCAAACTGAATCATTACCAATGAAATTTTTTCCGATAATAAAAGCTTGCGAAAGACCTTCTGGTTTGTCTTGAATTTCATATGTAAATTTGCATCCAAACTCTTTTCCACTGCCCAACAAGTTAAGGAAATCACCTGCTCTTTCAGGGGCGACTATGATTAGAATGTCTGTAATCCCTGCTGTCATTAATGTTTCTAATGGATAGAAAATCATCGGTTTATTGTAGATCGGCAAGAGTTGTTTGCTGGTGACCTTGGTGAGTGGACGAAGACGAGTGCCGCTTCCTCCGGCGAGAATGATACCTTTCATACGTTCCTTTCAATTGATGGATAGTAGCATATACCACTCAGCGTTTTTTTTCCAATTTTTACTTACCTTGAATATCAGAATGCGTTGGGCCGATATTGGATAGCCTCCGATAAGTGCTGTTTTTGGATGTTGGGTGCAGCCTCTAAATCAGCGATCGTTTGTGCAATTTTAATCAATTTAAAAAAACTCCGCGCCGACAGTTTTAATTTTATCATGGCATGTTCCAGCAATGCTCTTGCTTCAGGTGTGAGCACGCAAAATTGTTTGACAGCCTTTGAGTCAAGTTCACCATTTGTTAGAAACGAAGAGTTTTTAAATCGTTGTCGTTGAATTTCGCGAGCCAACAATACTCTTTCCAATATGGCCTCTGAATGTTCTAAATTTTTACTTTGATGTGTGAACAATGTTGTCGATTCTACTTCCTGAACATTAACGTGCAGATCAATCCGATCTAGAATTGGACCTGATAATTTTCTTTTGTAGTGTTCAATCGAGTGAGGTTGGCATTGGCACTCTTTTTTTTTCGATAGTAAGTACCCACAGGGGCAAGGATTTGCAGCCGCGACGAGCGTGAAGTGGGCGGGATAGCTGGTAGATCCAGATGCTCGAGTAATACTAATAGTATGATCTTCCATTGGCTGTCGTAGACTTTCGAGACTATTTTGCGTGAACTCAGGGAATTCATCCATGAATAACACTCCTCGATGAGCAAGTGAGATCTCTCCAGGTTTCAACTTGCTACTTCCGCCAATTAAACCAACTTCTGAAATTGTATGATGTGGTGCTCTAAAAGGTCGTCGTGAGATCAGACCTTCTAGTGTCATGCCTGTAACGGAATAAATTGTTGTCACCTCGATAGCTTCTTCCTCAGTGAGTGGTGGGAGAATTGAAACTACTGCTTTAGCCAACATGGATTTACCGCTGCCTGGGCTGCCGTTCATCAAGACATTGTGAGCACCCGCTGCAGCAATTTCCAAAGCTCTTTTGGCAGTTTGCTGACCTGCAATATCTGCAAAGTCTGTGGTATGAACTTGTGACGTTCCATGGCCAAATGCCTGAGGAATGATACATGGTAATTGTGCTTTCATTTCATAGTGTTCTATAAGTTGTGAGATGTGTTGAATAGGATGAATGATAATACCAGAAATGATATTAACCTCTGATTCGTTTTCTTTGGGAATGACAATATGAGAAAAACCGTGAGCACGCGCGTGAAGAACAGCGGGGAGTACACCTTTGACTCTGCGAACTCTGCCATCAAGAGAAAGCTCGCCGAGAAACATGGGAATATTATCTCCGAGTTCAATGTATCCGAACGCATTTAGAATGCCGATGGCGATAGGAAGATCAAAGAGAGGACCTTCTTTAATAATATCTGCAGGCGCTAAATTGATTGTAATTTTTTTGGCTGGGAACTTAAGGCCACAGTTTTGCAGTGCTGTTTTTACTCGCTGCTCCGATTCTTGAACAGCTTTGCTTGGCAAACCGACAATATATATGTTTGGTTTACCTCGACCAGCATTAACCTCAACTTCTACTGTTAACGTTTCTAGGGCAAGATGAGTAACTGAAAAGATTTTTGCCAGCATGCAAACTATTAAAGCTGACAAACCTTACAAGAAGGTGACACGAGGCTCAGTCTTTTGGTTTGAGCTCTTTTTTGAGGTTTTTATACCAATCGTCTGCGATTTTTTGCACAACCTCTTTGCTGCCCAAACCAATGGCGAGACCAAGTGAAATTGTAACTGTGGTTACGAGTCCAATAAAGAGAATGATAATGAATTGTTGAGCAATCCCAAGCTCCGAAACAGAGACAAGCAAGAAAATAGTCAAAGTCAGATAACTCGCAATTTTTCCAAGTAAACGAGCATGATGACCATCAATACTACGAATTGAACCTTTTACCAGGCTCTCTAGTACCCCAGCAATCAGTACACCAAAGAATAAGATGACAATTGCTGAGAAGATACGTGGAATATATGAAAGTACTTGATCAAGGATAACGGCTAATGACTGAAGTCCTAAAATAGAGACTGCCGTTTGAATCACCAACAGCATAAAAAGCCAGTAACCCACTGTACCGATGACGTGTTCAATCTTTGGGCCAATTTCAGCATTCTGGAAGAAAGCTTCAAGTGGCGTATTTTTAATTAGCTTTGAGATATGAAGGAATTCCAACGATTTTTCCAACAGTTTTTTGATCCATTTGGCAATAAGGCTACCGATGAGCAAAACTAATAATGCGCCAATCATTTTTGGTAAAAAAGCATAGGTTTGAGCTAAGCTAGTTACATAGAGACTCGAAAGATAGTTGGAGAAAACAGAGTTATCCATGTGAAGTCCTTTTTAGTATTACAGCCATTGTACCCTATCCAATCCTTGACTGACAAGTTAGCCTTAGATTTGGTATAATAACTGATCTGGTCAAGTGATTACCTTGGCGCAAGCCAGGGAGGAAAGTCCGGACAGCTGAACACAGGGTGTTTCGTGAAAACGGAACCTGCTTGAAAGCGCAAGCGATCAGGTTGAGAGTTAGAGCAACAGTGACGAATCGGGTGGCGCCGAGTGCAACGACCAAGCTTCTGGGTAGTTTCACCTTTGGTGAGATTGGCAATCCTCCCCGCTGCAACTGACGACCTTCACCTCAATGGTGTGTTCCCTATCATGGTGATAAAGCTGCAGGCATTAGAGAAATGATCACATAAACAAAATCCGGCTTATGATCAGAGAAAAAAACACTTCGCTATGCGGAGTGTTTTTGATTAACGATGTGTTTCACGAAGATAAATTTGTACAACGCTGCGAACAGTTATATACAGTGGAATAGCTAGTAATGCACCTGCTGCCCCTGCTAACTTAACCCCAATCAAAATCATAATGATACTTGTCAGTGGTTCGATATTCACGGCTGCTTTCATAATCTTAGGAACCAGGACATTATTCTCAATTTGTTGAATTATTACGTACATGGCCAATACGATGACAGCCATGGTAGGTGAAACGAGAATGAAAGCAATTAAAATTGCTGGAATAGCAGAAATCGTGGGTCCAATGTTGGGGAGCAATTCCAAGAAACCTGCCAAAACTGCCAGTGGTAAGGCATATGGAATAGCAAGCAAAGTCAAAACTACGAAAGTTGCTATTCCAATACTAAACATCAGCACCAACTCTCCTCGTACCCAACCACCTAATTGAACTTCTACTGTGTCGACGAATTCTTCTGAAAGCTCTTCAAACTTTTTGGAGTGAGGGAGCCAGAAAAATTGTCTATGCAAAGTTTTTCGAGCCATGAGCAAGTAGAAACTCATTACGAGCAATGTGAATAAGAAGAAAATACTTGAAAAAGTGGTAGTAATAACGGAAATAACAGAGTTAAGAGAAGTCCCAACTTGACCTAAAATTGAGCCGAGGTCTTGGATGGTGAATTTGAATTCAACGAGTTCTTTTGGTAGGTTCGCTGGTTGAAGGTACTTGACCATCATGCTCAGTTCTTTTGCCAAAGGCGGCACGATGAGCGTAAACATCAAGAAAAGTACACCAAAGACACACAGATACAGGAATGCAATTCCAATAGGTCTAGGGATTTTTTTTTGTTCCAGTTTATTCACACCCGGATTCATAGCGGACATGATAATCAGAGATAAGAATAATGAAATGGCAATATCTTTAATCCGGAATAATAGATAGAAAACGGCTAGGCTTCCCAGAAAGATGAAAATAGTTCGAACGGAGATGTGAATTGTTTTGTCTTGCATGTGATGTAAAAAAAATTAAACTTCATTGAGGATATCATTAATCATTTGAGAAGTGAACATCTCTTCCATATCAATCCAATTTATATACTCACGTTTTTTAAACCAAGTAATTTGCCGTTTGGCGTACTGAAACTCGTGTCGACTCCATAAAGTGAGTAACTCTTCTTTCGAAATTTGATTGTTAATGTACATGGCAATGTCTTTTACGCCTAGAGTAGATAGACTTGGCAATTTTTCTCCCTCGTTATTTGCAAGCAGTAGCTCCACTTCTCGAATTGCTCCGGTTTCGATTCTACGTTCTACACGGTCCCAAATCCTTTTTTCTAGTATTTCTTTATTACAACTCAGACCAATCCAGGTGTGATCAGTTTCACTTCCAAATATTGATGGTGTTCCAGATTGAGTCGGACTCTCTTTTGCACTCGTTTTCTCAATCCATCTCATTAATCGGCGAGGATTTTGCCAATCTGAATCATTGAGCAACGTTCTCACTTGAGGATATTGGCCAATTAATCTTGTTTGGAGCTCTTCAATTGTTGAGTTTTGAAGTTCCTCTCGTAATTTTTTTGAAGGTTCTACTTGGAGCGTTGATTTGTCGAGAAAAAGAGAGTGGTGATACAGCCCTGAGCCTCCCACAATAATTAACTGCTTTTTGTCAGTAACTGTTTTTTGCCAGACAAGTTCAGCGTAATCGCGAAAGTGGGCAATGGACCATTCTTCATTTTGTTTTAAGAAACTAACTCCATACAGATTGATTTGTCCGTTTGTGAAAAATTGATATTCTCCAAGCGTCTCTTGGGATTCACTGAAATTAGTTGGGAGATCTACGCCTGTGGTAACTTCCAAGCCTTGATAGAGCTGTCTTGAGTCAGCGGATAAAATGTCTGCATTGAGCGTTTGCGCAAGATTGAGGGCGAGTTTTGTTTTGCCAGTCGCTGTTGGGCCAACGATGAAGATCATACAATCTTTGGTCTGATCGATAAATTATCTTTATTTATGATTTGATCAAGAATTTCCCAGCGTTGTTTTTTAATTTGTGGAGAGATGTCATCCTGATAGAGTTTCCAGGCTGCAGTGCCTGGACGAGGAGAGTACTGAGCTACAAAGCCAGCTTTCCAGTTTACTTGTTTTGCAAGATCAACTGTTTGTTCAAACTCTTCTGAGGTTTCACCAGGAAATCCTACTATAATGTCGGTACCTAACACTATTTCCGAATCGACTGATTTTAATTTACGAACAAGCTCTAGATAGTTTTCACGAGTATATCCACGATTCATTTTCTTTAACATCGAGTTGCTGCCAGATTGGATTGGCAAATGAATGTAGCGATCAAGCTTTTTATTGCGACCGATTTCTTCAATAAGCTCATCATGGAAATCCCATGGATTAGCTGAGATAAATCGAACGATTTTGATTTGTGGGAGTGCTGATACGGCTTGTAACAAACGGACGAACGGCGGAACTCCATTTGGTTTCTCATATTGTGAGACGTTTGAAGGAATATCTTTAAGAGAGAAGGTTTCACTCGACAACATCATTTTTCGCAGACCAACTCCAATTTTTTCCAAACCCCAAGAGTTAACGTTTTGTCCGAGTAAAGTGATTTCTTCATAGCCTTGATCGACTAGGTGCTCAACTTCCTCCATAATTGATTCAAACGAGCGAGATTGTTCACGACCGCGAGAGTAAGGGACAATACAGAAAGTACAGAATGAGTTGCACCCTGCGGAGATCGGTACCCAAGCATGTTTTGTTCCATTTGTTTGAGGTGAATCTTTACGAATTGCTGCCTGATTAAATCCTACTTCATTGATGGGGAGAATCTCATCGATCATCGGCATCAACTCATACAATGTGGAGTGGCCGTGATGAGTCATGCAGCCAGTCAGAATAAGTTTTGGTTTCTTTTGTTTTCTATCCTCGAAATGTTTGACTACGTTGAGTAAAAACCCAACGGCTCGGTCTTCGGCTCTTTTTCGAATTGCACAGGTATTAACGACGATTTCATCGGCTTTTTGCCAAGTAAGAGACTCTTTATACCCTCGAGCCTCATAATCTCCAGCAATACGTTCAGAATCGCTTTTGTTGGATTGGCAACCAAAGGTATGGATATAGTAGGTCGGGCTGGTAGTTTTCACAAAGCTATTTTATCACCAGACGGGCGAGAAGTCTCGGTTGAGAGGAAACACAGATAGTCTAGAAACACAAAAATGGTTGTCGAAATCATTTGTTTCACCTGGTGATGCAAATCAGGCTGTATTGCGTGAAACTATAGAGACGAGTATTAACGATTTTGCTTGGTAGCAGGAAGCTCCCGATGAAAATGAAGGATAAATTCCAATATTTTTTCTCAAATGTCCGAAATTTTATTAGCTAAAGATTGTCATCAGACGATTTCTTCACTCTTTTGAGTTCTTGTCTAAAACTTGCTAGTAGTCTTTGCATGATGCCTATTGTGGCTTTGCTACCAGCTGCCGCGCTCGACCATGTAGCGTTATTATCTTCAAATAAAGTTGACAGAGCGTCAAGACCTGTTCTTTGCGAGGCTAATAGACTTTCTAGTCTTTTTTTCTCTTGTGAACTTGCAGCATCGCCTGCACCACGGTTTGGATCAAGCAGTCTTGCCTTGAACGCCAGAAAAAGCTTATAGATTTCTTCTGCATCAATTTTTTCATCTATATTAATTTCCTGAACGAATTTATTTGGTTTCTTTTGAACTACTGGAGAGGTCTCAATTTGTTCTTCCAAGGTAGCCAATTTTTCATATTTTGTCATGATTTCACTTATCACCTTAGAAAAAAAAGAAGCATCTTTTCCAGGAAAAAAAGGCTGCAATTCACCTCGTAACTCATCTCTCAGTTCTGTGGACTTGTAGTCGTCTTGACTATATTTTTTCAAGCTTGAACCTTTTCTATTCTCTTGCACCCATGCAACAATTAAAGACTTGATTGCGTCTTTATCTTCTCTTGAAAGTACGTAATCTTCAAAACCTTCTTCTACACGGTCAATGATAACAGTGGTAAATAGATCAATCTCAGTCCCATACGATTGTGTGTAAAGTTCACGCTGTTTCGAGAGTCTAGCGTATTCCTTAGTATCTTTACCGTTATTGGATCTTCCTTTTTCTGGCATATTTATTGCTCCGGTTGATTTAATTTTTTTGAGCCACGGAGGGGATTTGAACCCCTGAATCCGAGGTTTTGCAGACCTGGCCATTAACCGCTCTGGTACCGTGGCTTCTTATTCCTAATTATAGCATTGATTTATCGGTCTCTTGAAGTATTTCAGTCTTGAGAATAGAATCAATGTAAAGGGAAGTTTACGTGATGAAAGCAATGGAACGAGCATAGTCTTGAGTTGATTTTAAATTACAAAGTAAAATAATGAGGTTCATATGCAAAACGTCATTTCCTGGTTAAAACACCACAAATTAGTGGTGGCTTTAGTAGTTATTGTTCTGTTTTTCCTACTGAAAGATACTAGTAAAGTCTTACCTGTAAATGTGTCCTCCAACAGGATGGAGTCTGCCGGAGTTGCCATGTCTGACTCATTTGCAGCTCCTTCAACTATGAAGTACGCACCACCCATTGTTCAGTCAGCGCAAAGCGTAGACATGACAGCGAGCGATAGAAAAGTCGTGAAAAACTCTGATCTGTCTTTGCTTGTGAAAGATGTTCGTAGTTCAATTGATCAGATCACTCAATTTGCAACAAACGCTGGTGGTTTCATGGTGAACTCTTCAGTGCTAACTCCAGAAGAAGGTGGAAGCGGCAATGTCTCCATCAGAGTACCTGCTGATAAATTAGAAAACGCTCTACAATTCTTACGCGGATTGTCAGTACGAGTCGTATCTGAGAATGTGACAGGTTTTGATGTCACTGACCAATTTACTGATACACAAGCTCGCCTCAATACTTTGACCAAAACCAAAGCAACCTTCGAAGCAATGCTAGATAAAGCGAATACTGTTGATGATATTTTGAGAGTCCAACAGTCGATCTTACAAGTTCAAGATCAAATCGACTCTTTGAAAGGTCAACTTCAATACTTAGAAAAAACATCACAAAGTAGTTTAATCACGATTTATCTTTCAACAGATGAGTTAGCTCTTCCATATAGTCCAAATGAACCATGGAGACCAAGTGTAATCTTCAAAACTGCAGTGAGGTCTTTGGTGGCAAACTTACGACAAGTAGGTTCAGCTGGAATCTGGGTGGGCGTCTACAGTCCGATACTGTTGATCATTGGAGCGATCATCTTGGTGGTAAGAAAAAAAATGAATTAAAGGGATGTATAATCCTTTTAATTCTGAGAGGTTTTATGGCGCAAGATTTTCATCACATTTTTCATGATGTAGGCACAGAAGAGCAGATTTGGCACGCGTTGCTCAATGAGCATAATTTAGAAAGTGCGCTTAGCATTGATAGTAAGTTAGGAATGCATCCACACAAGGGCTATGAGTTTCGTTGGATTGTCGACGGACAACAGATCGTGGGACAGCTTGGTGAAATAGATACACCTGGAACTTCATCAACACATCTCATCTTTTTGTGGCGTTTTGATGACAGAGATTTGCGAGAAATTTGGCCTGAAGGACACTTTGCTACCACCACACTAATTTTGGGAGATCAATATATTGACTTGAAAATCACTAACATCCCTGGCCGTGAAGAAGAACAGAATCGGTCCAGAAAGTTGTGGAGTGATAGGATCATTGAACGGTTAAGCAGTTATTTGAGAAACAAACCAGAGCTCGAGCGGGCTGAATAATCTTACCCAAAAGTAAAAGCAAATACTTCAACATTGTTGTCTAAGAACTTTAGCTTAACTGTGTGTTCTTCAGCACCATCCAATTTTATCAGTGTATACAGGCGATCCTGATCAATTGTAATCGTGCCATTTTTATCAACATCGGTGGGAATTAATGTAGTTTTTAACAACTGGTTATCTAAGTACACTTCTACCTTACCCGACGTACCCGCAGTGTGAGGCTTCATGACTAAGAATACGTTCTGCGCTTTGAAGTGATACTGAAGTTCTGACCCTGTTGCTGGTGAAGCAAGTTCTTCAGCTACTGTCCAACTTCCTTTTAAACTAAATTCATTTAAACGTAGACGATCCGGTGCTGTGAAGTTTACTGCTTCATCTTGCTTTACTTCTTCTGGTGAAGCAAGACCTTCCATACGAGCAAGGCCGATATATGTTTCAGGTGATTGTGTATTAATATCATATGTTTGTTTATTGATTGGCACATCACTCACATCTGTGCCCATTGCTTTAATTAGCTCTTGAATTGCAGCTTCTGTCTCTGCATACTTCCCTTCTCCTGAATGAAACTCTCGAATGACACCATCTTTATCAATCAAGTAATGTCTTGGCCAAGTATTGCCACCGAAGGCTTGCCAGGTTTCAAAGTTATTATCCTGCACAACAGGATACAGAATTCCAAAATCCTTGATTGCTTGTCCAACGTTTTTCGCATTCTTCTCAAACTCAAACTCAGGTGAGTGGACACCAACGATGACCAAACCTTTGTCAGCATATTTTTGATTCCAATCCTTCAAATAAGGCAGAGTCCGTATGCAGTTAATACAACTGTATGTCCAGAAATCGACAAGCACAACTTTCCCTCGTAGTTCCTTCATGCTTAAACTTGTTTTGCCATCGGCTAAATTGAACCACTGACCACCAGGTATAAACTCTGGAGCTTTGCCTAAATCAGATAGCATTTCAAAACTTGGTTTCCCATTGGCATTCTGAATTTCACTATTTGACGATTCAGGTTGCAATTTTTGAAGCTGTGAACGCACTGCATCATTTTGTTCAAAGGTTGTCAGTCCTGTTCCGTAGTTAGGGAATGTTTGAAGTACCCAAACTTGAAACTTACGGTCAAGATTAAACATAAGTGCAAAAGCAGTCAGCATCATGATGACGCCAAATCCTTGCTGGATGCGTTTCGTGTTTGAAAGCAGCCAAGGAACTTTTTGGAACAAACCTCTGCCAGTATATGTGATGAGTAACATCGGCAGAGCAGTTCCTAGTGAGTAAGATAGTGTAATGAAAAAAGCGGTTGTGGTTACCGAACCAGTCAAAGCCAATGTAATCACCGATGCCAGGATCGGACCAACGCATGGTGTCCAGAGTAAACCTAAACTTAATCCGACAACAACTCCCGCCAAAAAACCGTCCTTTTGTTGTTTTGGACTGAGCGCATTGCTGACCTTGGAAAAAAGTATTTCCAGGTACTCTTGTACTTTTGGAATGATGATACTCAAACCAAACAGAAAAATCACAACGATCGAAAAAACTCTCAACACATCTGGAGAAATATGAAATGCTTTAACGAGTGCAGATAAAAAAAGAGTAAAAAAAGTGAAACTTCCTACAAACCCTGTCACAATGCCAAGCGGTTTTCTTTTTCCACCAGTTAAAGAACCAGATAAAACAATCGGCAGTATCGGCAGGATGCATGGAGAAAGAATAGTGACGACCCCGGCGATGAAAGCAAACGCGATGAGAAGTATCATATGAGTATTACTATAAAGGTTTTTAAGCGTATAAGGAAGTAAAAAAAAGTAGTTCTTTTAATATATGTGGTATTATTCACTCATGAGTTACATCACTAAATTTTTAAAACTTCTTGCCAAAATCTGGATTGTTGTCACCAGTGTGATTGGTTCACTGTTTGCAATAGCACTTATTGCTTTGGTGGTGATTGGAACTTCAACATCTAAGGAGTTGCCTACTTACCCTACCCGAACCGTTACATCAGGGGGAAGTGAAAAAGTAGCGATCATTCCTTTATCAGGCGATATCGTGGCAGAAGATACGAATAATGACCCGTTAGCTTTCTCATCTGGAGTCATTTCTGCTAAAAAAGTAATCCCTTTGCTTGATCACGTCATGAATGACGACGAGATAAAGGCTGTTGTGCTTAAAGTAAATAGTCCAGGCGGTGGTGTCGTCGCATCTGACGAGATCTATCGAAAAGTCAAAGAACTGAAAGCCAAAAAACCTGTGATAGTAAGTTTCGGTGATATGGCAGCTTCAGGCGGATACTATATTTCGGCGGGTGCTACAGAGATCATTGCAAACCCGGCTACGATAACAGGTTCCATAGGTGTCATCGCCCAATTTCCTCAATACAATGATTTGTTAAATAAATTAGGTGTGCAGATGCGCACGATAAAATCTGGTGAATTTAAAGACATTGGTTCGCCGCAAAGACCTATGACTGATTCAGAAAAACAAATATTTCAATCAATGATTAATGAAGCATATGATCAATTTGTGCATGCTATTGCTGATGGGCGAAACATGGATGAAGCAAAAGTTCGCCAAATTGCAGACGGTCGTATTTATACCGGAAAACAAGCAAAAGAAAATGGTTTAGTTAATGAATTGGGAACTGTAGATACTGCTATTAATCGTGCAAAGACGTTAGCAGATATCAAAGACCCAACAGTCGTAGAGTACACAGAACGAGGTTTTTTTGAAAGCCTGTTAAGTTCATCTTTGCAAAAGATAAATCCACTTGCAACACTCTCATCAAATTTACCTCAAACTCATTCTGGAATTTACTATTTGATGAGCTTCTAAACAGATAGTCGTCTTGATGCTTTGTCCGCTTTTATTATCATGACATGATTTGTAGCGATGAGGTATACTTTTAGTATGCCTGTCTTAGATCTCCAAAAGCTTCAGAAAGTTTGTCGTTTACTCCGTGCTGACATTCTTTCAGCAACGACAGCAGCGCATTCTGGTCATACAACATCTTCTTTGTCAGGCGTGGAGCTGATGGCAACTTTACTATTCGGTGGCTTTTTCCGAGCAAAACTCGATGAACCATCTTTTTCCAATAACGACCGGCTCATTTTTTCTAAAGGTCATGCGTCACCTCTTTTTTATGCACTTTATTCAGTAGCTGGAAAAGTGAGCGAACAAGAGCTGATGAGGTTAAGACAATTTGAGAGTCCACTCGAAGGACATCCAACTATGCGTTTTCCCTACACCGAAGCAGCAACTGGCTCATTAGGACAAGGACTCTCTATTGGTATGGGGATGGCGCTGAATGCAAAGCTAGATAAGCTGCCATACAAAACCTATGTTTTGCTTGGGGACAGCGAGATGGCAGAAGGTTCAAATTGGGAAGCAATTCAGCTTGCTGCGTATTACAAACTAAACAATCTAATCGGAATCATTGACGTAAATCGATTGGGGCAACGCGGAGAGACAATGTACGCTCATGATATTCAGGCTTATGAAGATAGAATCAGGGCGTTTGGTTGGCAGACGTATTTAATTAGGGATGGTCACGATTTGAATCAAGTCAGTTCAGCGTTTGAGTTTGCGCTTCAACAAACAGCAAAACCGACAATGATTATTGCCAAAACAATAAAGGGAAAAGGCTGTTCAATTTTTGAAAACAAAGAGCAATGGCATAGTAAACAGTTGTCTGAAGAACAACTCGGTGTGTGCTTAAACGAAATTGGAGAAATAGATCACGCAATCGTTGGAGAAGTGAATCAACCTGAAGAAATTCAACCACAAATAAGTACCGGTTTTTTTGATGCACAAAGTCGATTTCAATTTGAACACAAAAATTACTCAACCAAGGAGGCAGCAGGGATAACAGCACGTGAACTTGGAAAGACCAACTCACAAATTGTGGTACTAGATGGTGAAGTAAGCAACTCGACTCATTCCGATCTATTTAAAGCAGAGTTTCCTGATCGCTTCTTTGAAATGTTCATCGCAGAACAGAATATGGTGGGAGCAGCTCTGGGATTTTCGCGACGCGGAAAAATCCCGTTTGTCTTTACTTTTGCAGCTTTTTTTACGAGAGCTTTCGACCAAATTCGGATGAGTCAGTATTCTGATCCAAATATTAAGTTTATTGGTTCATACGCTGGAGTTTCGTTAGGAAAAGATGGTACATCTCAAATGGGTCTAGAAGATATTGCGATGTTTCGGGCGGTTCAAAACTGCGTAGTATTACAACCTTCTGATGCAATCTCAACAATGAAACTGATGCAACAAGCTGCAGCGCACTTTGGCAATGTATACTTCCGGACAATTCGCGAAGCACTCCCAATTTTGTATGATCAAGATGATCAATTTAAAATCGGTGGCAGTCGCATTTTAAAACTAAGTAACCGTGATAGATTAACTGTGATAGGATCAGGAATTACAGTGCATGAAGCTCTGAAAGCCTATGAGATATTGGCAGCTGAAGGCATCAAGATTCGCATTCTCGATCTTTATAGCATTCAACCAATTGATGTGAAGATGCTCGTCTCATTAGCTTTCCAAACGAAAGCTTTGTTAGTTGTTGAAGATCATTATGTGCAAGGCGGAGTAGCTGAAGCGGTTCGCTCTGTCGTAGGAAAGCATGCTGGGAAAGTTCACTCTCTGGCGGTCCATAAGATGCCGCGGAGTGGTACAGCTCTTGAGTTACTTCATTACGAAGAGATTGATGCAGATGCAATTGTTAAAAAAGTAAAAGAACTGATCGGACAATAATTTTTTATGCGACCACAAAACCTCCACCCCAAAATTTTTCTCGATAGTGGTAATCCAGAAGATACGAGAAGAATCAAAGCGCTAATGGGGTTTTTGGATGGTCAAACGACGAATCCCACTCTAATTTCTAAGCATCCTGTTGTTCAAGAGCGAGTTGCTGCAGGGCAATTATTTACTGCAGATGAGGCTCTCGGTTTATATAAGAACATCGTGCAACAAATTTCAGCAGAGATGCCTCATGGTGCAATTTCAATCGAAGTATATGCAGATGAGACCACAACCAAAGAAGAGATGTTGACTCAGGCAGACGAGTTTTGTACTTGGATTACACACCCTCATATTAAGTTCCCAATTACACCAGCCGGTCTGGCAGCAGTTGAGCAAGCAGTAGTGGATGGCATGAATGTCAATTTAACCCTGTGTTTTTCTCAAGAACAAGCTGCTGCGGTCTATGCAGCAACTCGTGGAGCTAAACCTGGTCAAGTATTCTTGTCACCGTTTATTGGTCGACTTGATGACGTTGGGTACGATGGTGTAGATGTCGTCAAACACATCATCAATATGTTTGAAAATTCAGACCAGCACGTCCAAGTACTTGCAGCCAGCATTCGTAATCTGGCTCATCTGATTCGAAGCATTGAGTTTGGTGCAGATTGTTTGACAGTACCTTTCAATGTATTGTCAGAGTGGGCAGCAGCAAGTTACCCTGTGACATCTGTTGATACTACTGCAAGTGAACCGCAGTCATTGCTTCATCCAATTGAGTTTTCAGAAATAGATTTAAATAAACCATGGCAGGAGTACAATATTGCTCACGAGTTGACGAGTAAAGGATTACAGAAATTCGTAAGTGATTGGCAATCACTCGTTCAACAATAATATGACTTCCTTCAAAAAAATATTCGGTACTTGCTCTTTCTTTGGAGTTTTTTTGTTGGGAGTTTTTGTTAATCCCCATCAAGCATTTGCTGAAAAATCGTACTCAATTGATCAAGTACATATTAATGCTGTCCTCAACTCAGATGGTTCAATGAACGTAGATGAAGAACGTGTCTATGACTTTCATGGCGACTATTCGTTTGCATACTTATATTTAAACAAGCAGCTTGACCAAGCAAAAAAACCTGGTCGAAACGAATCATATCGGTTGTCTCATTTTCAAGTGATTGAAAATGCTCAACCTTATAAATTGACCACGACTCAAGCAGACGACATGGATAAAGATGAACGAGCAGGCAGTTTTTATGTCAACGAAGAATCGAGCAGATATTACGTGAAGTGGTTTTATCGAGCTGTTGATGCGCCAAAAACATTCCATTTGAAATACACTGTCGATAACGCAATCACGACACATTCTGATGTGGATGAACTTTACTGGAAATTTATTGGAGATGATTGGGAAGTACCTGAAGCAGATATTATAGTGAACCTGACGTTGCCTGTTGGAATTCCCGGAGATCAAATTCAGGCTTGGTTGCATGGACCTTTAAATGGAACAGTGGCCATACCAAGTATGACTCAAGTTACTTTCACAGCACCACGCGTTATTCCCGGAATGATTTTTGAAGGCAGAGTAATAGTTCCAAAAAGCACTTTTACAAATAGTGCGACAGGGATGCTTTCCAAACAGCAGATTATAGATCAGGAGACCGGTTTTATTCTGGAAACAAAAGCCAAAAAAGGCATGTACCAATTCATGTACTACGGATTGTTGTTGCTTGTCCTTGCTTCGATTGGCTATTTTCTATTCCTGTTTAAAAAAGCGTATGACGATTTTTTGAAGTACGGCAGAGATTTGCCATTGCCAGAAGTGAATTTAGCAGGCACTCTTTGGGAACCTCCGAGTGATACTAATCCGGTCCAAGTTGAACAACTCATTGCCGGCCGAGAACAAGTGTCGCCTAAATCTTTTACTGCAACTGTGCTTTCACTTGTCCAAAAACGTCTCTATAAAATGGTACAAAGTAAGGAAAAAGAGGGCGTTTTCCGCCGAGACTATACGTACGCATTGGTTTTAGGCAAAAATAATGTACAAAAGTTGAGATCGAGGTCTGTAGAAGATCGAGTTTTTGATTTTCTAGAGGGAATTCCTAAGAAACAATTCGACTCAATTGATGGTCCTGTTACGGCTTTGAAACTGAATGATATTATCGCTTACTGCAAGTCCCATCGAGAATCATCATATGCTGTGTTTCAATCCCTACGAAAAGTTGGTATGGAGATGAACCTTCAAGATGGTTTTTTCGATAAGATGTCGCACCAACACGCTACGTTTGCATCTGGCAGTATTCGCATGATTGGTTTGGAGATACTGATGGGTGCGGTGATGATTTATGGCGTGCCTGCGACTTTAATTGTAGGAGAGTTGTTGAAAATAACAACGATTGCTGGGTTAATTGTGGGGGGAGTCTCTCTAGTTGTAACATTTTTGTTTCAAGCGAATGGTGAAAAACGAACCGGGAAAGGCGCTCAAGAAACTGCAGAGTGGCTCGCATTTAAAAAGCACATTTTTGATTACGAGCAAACGAAGCAGTATCCGATTGACTCCATCATTTTATGGGAAAAATATTTAGTGTACGGGACGTTGTTCGGAATTTCTGCTCGAGCGTTGTCTCAGTTTCCAGTCAAATTTTCGAAAGAAGATCAACGCGTTGCAGCTGCCTACTGGTCTGGGAATATTTCATCCGGCTCATTTTCAAATAGTTTTGCATCCATAGGTTCAGCGATCTCATCTTTGTCCTCAGCCTCAACGAGTGGATATGGTGCTGCTGGAGTTAGCTCATCAGGTAGTTCATCAGGTGGCGGTGGAGGTGGCGGCGGTGGAGGTGGAGGTGGTGCGGGTTAGGAATTTTTATTTAACAGATACTTAATAGACCAGCTTTTAGTTTTTGAGGAGACATTATGTCAGACATGAAAAAGATGCCAGAGGATTACTGGAAAAAAAAGTTAACGTCAGAGCAGTACCATGTGCTGCGAGAGAAAGGAACTGAAGCCCCTTTCACTGGAAAATTTGATGCGAATGATGAAAAGGGAATGTATACCTGCGCAGCTTGTGGTGCTGAACTTTTTTCCTCTGAGAATAAGTTTCATTCAGGAAGTGGTTGGCCGAGTTTTGATCAAGCAGTCGCTAGTGACAAAGTTGAGTTGTTTGAAGATAACACTCATGGTATGAATCGAGTTGAGGCTCGCTGTGCCAACTGTGGTAGTCATTTGGGACATGTCTTTGATGATGGTCCCGCTACAACAGGAAAAAGATTTTGCATTAACTCTTGCTCATTAGGTTTTGAAAAAAAATAGTACATTTTTGAATAATTTTTCCTTTTCGCTGTACTCAATTTAGAGAGTTTGATATAGTACTCTTTGCTACATCAAAGGATTTTTATGGCATTTAATAAACGCTTACGGCTCTTTATTTTGTACTATTTGACAGTATGGTTTGGGGTCGGACTCTTCGTCTACTTCGATATTTTTTCAGCTCAATCTCAACTTGTAGAATCCACCTTGTCTTTTGTTTTTCAAACTGATCTTGCGACTGTAACTCATTTGTCAGTATGGTGGATGATTGGGATCTGTTTTATAGCGTCTATTTTGCCAGCATTGATCTTACTCACTTTTAATAACAGAACCTCATTATTTTTTTTCATAATCATTTTAGTATCATCCGGAATTGGTTGGTGCGTTGGATTGCAGCAATACAACTTGGTTTTGCCGATAGTCTATTTGCTCGGAAGTTTTGGTATTGGTGTTTTGGTTGGTGTGTTTTTGAAGATGATTTATTCTTCATCAGAGAAGGATTTTTTGAGAGCAGCGTTCACACAGTTTGTATCAGAGGATATGCTTAAGGAACTACTCAAGGATCCCAATCGTTTGCGTCTAACAGGTAAAGAACATGATATTACTGTTATGTTTTTAGATATTCGTGGATTCACTGCTTTCAGTGAGAAAAAGTCTCCAGCTATCGTCGTCAATCGGTTAAGCGAGTTGCTCGAGATAGTAACTCAACTCATCATCAAACATGATGGAACGGTAGATAAGTACATTGGTGATGCAGTCATGGCGTTTTGGGGTGCACCCACTGCTGACAAAAAGCAGACCAGTAAGGCGCTCAGAGCTGCAATTGAAATTCGCAAAAAAATTGAACACGATACTGATTTTAGGGTGGGCGTTGGTATTAACTATGGGAAAGCCATTATTGGTAATATTGGATCAAGTAAACGATTCGACTACACTGCAATTGGTGACACTGTGAACACAGCTTCACGATTAGAAGGTTTAACAAAAACACTTGGTCAGAGTATTGTTGTTTCAGAATCAGTTTTAAAAAAAGTTGGGGAAGAAAAAAGCAGTTTTGACACAGATGATTTAGGACAAGTTCTGGTCAAAGGCAAAAACACCAAACTTCACGTATATGGCTTACGGTGAGGCAATAGCAGCGAAAATAGCTTGGTGATCACTGACTCCGTCTATAACTTCAATCTTTTCTACTTTTAACTCTGGCGTTGTAAACACACCGTCGACTACAAATTGAATTCCTTGTGTTCGATGTAAATGTTGGTCGATAGTAGTAGTAATGTCCGCAGGGATATTATCCTTGTACTTGCTCGCTAATCGAGCAAATACTGATTTACCTCGTGGAGCATTGAAGTCACCACAAAGGACGAGTGGGTTATGTTCGTGCAGTAGTTCAAACATAGCATCAAGGTGTTGATGTTGAAGTGGTGTTACTTCTCCATGATTAGTCCAAGTGAAGTGAGTTGTTGCGACGAAAAAGGAATTCATTCCAGTTTTAATTTTAGCGACCAATAACACTCGATTTACAGAGTTAGGATTATCATTGTCATAGATTGGTATGTGATTTAATTCCCCCTCATAAGCAAGGACTGAGATTGATTCAATTGGTAGGCGGGAGAAAATTGCCACACCCCATTCTCCTCGTGCGCTCAAGCGGAACGGGTTTTCATGCTCAACTCTGCACATAGGTGCAAAATACGCTCGCACTCCGAGTACCTTTTGAAAAAGAGCAACGTCTTCAGAAAAAATTTCTTGAACGCAAAGCACATCTGGTTGTTTTTCACGCACAAAAATTTCAATCTCGTTGAGATGATTATCACCTTCGATGTTAACAGTAAGGAGGCTAAAGACGGGCATCCATTCATTCTACTGAGCCATTGGGAGTTGGTGAACTCTCTCTTACTACCTCATCTTTTTCAGCAGGATTTCAGGGAGGAAGGTATAATGAGGCCATGAGAATTTTAATTGTGGAAGACGAACAGCGAATTGCCCGAACCCTTAAAAAAGGCCTGGAACTGGAAAAATATGCGGTTGATATTTCATTTGATGGTTCAGAAGGTTTCTCTTTGGCATCTACTGAAGCTTACGATGTAATCGTTTTGGATCTCATGTTACCCGAGATCAGTGGTGTAGAGATTTGTCAAAAATTGCGTGAAAAGAAGATAAACACGCCGATCTTGATGTTGACTGCAAAAAGTCAAATTCAGGATAAAGTTTCAGGTTTAAATGCCGGCGCAGATGATTACCTGACAAAACCATTCTCGTTTGAAGAATTACTTGCTCGAATTCGAGCGCTTTCGAGAAGACCCAAACATTCTTTAGCCACTATATTAACAGTGGGAGAGTTGAGTTTAGATACAAATACCTATATCGTAAAGCGAGCAGAACAACAACTTTCGTTATCTAGCAAAGAGTTTGCGCTTACTGAGTATCTGATGAGAAATGAAGGCAAGATTTTGACAAAAGATCAAATTATTCAACATGTGTGGGACTACGACGCAGATATTTTGCCAAACACTGTTGAAGTATACATTCGTAATCTACGAAAAAAGATTGATGATCCATTTAAAGACAAAGTACCATTGATACAAACCATTAGGGGATTTGGGTACCGACTGGGGGAGTAGATAGAATTTTAGTATGTTTCAGAATACACGATTAAAATTGACGATGTGGTACATGCTGATACTCATGTTTGTGAGTGTCTGTTTTAGTACCGTTATTTTTCGACTAATGACGCAAGAAGTTGATCGATTTGCACGTCTACAACAAACGCGAATAGAGAAACGAGTGTTTCAAGGGGCTGTTACAACGCCTGATGGTACTTCGTTAACAAGAGTACCTATCGAGAATCCTGAGTTAGTAAAAGAAATTAAAGATCGGCTTCTATTAATTTTGGTTGTCATTAATGTGACTATTTGGTGTATCTCCAGCGGACTTGCCTACTTACTGGCTGGAAAGACCTTGCGACCTATACAGCTGATGGTTCAAGAACAGCATCGTTTTATTTCTGATGCTTCTCATGAGTTGAAAACTCCACTGACCTCACTCAAAACTGCTTTTGAGGTCTTTTCTCGCGACAAAAATTCTACTTTACCAGATGCTAAACAGCTCATTACTGAAAGTATTCAAGAAGTGAACAAACTTCAGTCTTTATCTGAGCATCTCCTTCAATTAGCTCAATACCAGACACCAAATGGTCACGCAAGAATGGAGAAAATCTCTTTAGATCATCTGATTAGAGAGGTAGTGCAAACACTACAACCCTTGGCTCGCAAAAAGAAAGTGAAAGTCGATCTTGAGTTGATGAAATTAAACGTTGCAGGGTATAAATTTAGTTTGATTGATCTGATGATGATCTTATTAGATAACGCAATTAAGTACTCTAAGAATGGTGGAAATATCACAATATCTCTTGTCAGAAAAGATAGCCATGCCATTATTAAGGTAGTGGATCAAGGAATGGGGATTGATAAAAAAGATCTCCCGCATATTTTTGATCGTTTTTATCGAGCTGATTCGGCCCGATCCAAGACAGCTGAAAATGGGTATGGGCTTGGCTTGGCAATCGCCAAGAAAATTGTGCAAATCCATCGGGGCAGTCTAAAAGTAAAGAGCCAGGTACAAAAGGGTACCGCGTTTTTAGTTGAAATACCCGTGAAAAATTAACATGTCACTTCAGCTCTTATTCAGTATTTTTCTCTAAAATGAGGATCTTATGAAATTTCTATTTTCAATAGAGCAATGGTTGATGCACCAATCATGGTTTATCAAAATGCTTTTGATTCTCTTGGTGGTTGGAATCTGTTATGGTGCGTACTTGGTGTTAGGGCCCAAACAAGCCCAGCAAACAGAGTATCAAACTGAACAGGCCCAAAAAGGTAGTCTGATTATTTCAATCACTGCATCAGGAACTGTAGCGAGCACAAATGCTCGTTCGGTTGAGACAGATGCAACTGGTGTTGTAAAAAAATTGTTCGTAAAAGATGGCGATACTGTCAAGATTGGGCAAGCTATAGCCAGTATCGAGTTAGACCAACTTGGCAAGCAAAAAGCAGCACAAGCACTTTCATCGTATCAGAGTGCCAAAAGTTCGGTGGAGTCTGCAAAAGCTAACCTGTACTCACTCCAGAGCAAGATGTTTGCTGCTAATCAGAAATTTATTAATGATGCGGTTGCGCGTTCTTTGGCACCAGAAGATCCTTCCTATATTCAACAAGATGCTGATTGGTTGGCTTCGGAAGTACTGTATAAAAATCAGCAAAATGCGATCAATCAAGCTCAAAACTCTCTCAGTAGCGCTTGGTTATCTTACCAAGCCAGTTCACCGACGATTAGTTCGCCAATTTCCGGCAAGATCTCTGGTCTTTCTTTGCAACAAGGCACAGTCATTGACTCTGGAAGCAGTTCTTCAACTGGTACATCGGGTACGAAAGTTGCTAGCATTATTACTGATGCAGCTCCTACGATCAGTATTGATCTTACTGAAATTGATGTTTCAAAAGTCCACATCGAAGATAAAGCAACGATCACATTTGATACTTTCCCAGATAAAACTTTTACAGGAAAAGTGATTAGCGTAGACACCGTTGGTGCAGTGAGTTCCGGTGTTACAACGTATCCAGTGACTGTTAAATTGGATACGAATGTTGAAGGTCTTTTTTCTAATATGGCTGCCACAGCGAGCATTATTACTCAGGTAAAAGATGACGTTGTGTTGATACCACTGAGTTCTGTGCAAACAACCAATGGTCAATCTACGGTACGAGTCATGAACAATGGTCAAGTTGAGTCAAAAAATGTTGTATTAGGTTTGAGTTCTGATACTCAGACTGAAGTGGTTTCTGGTATTAATGAGGGTGAAGTGGTTGTTACTAGCGCCGTTTCACCAACAGCTCAAACTTCCGGTACTCAAACTCGATCAGTATTTAGTACTTTGGGTGGCAGTCGAGGTGGATCCAGCAGTGGAAATGCAGTCAGGATCGCTCGATGAGTTTAAACTTCATATGATTAAAGCTTCACATTTATCGAAAGTGTATAAAACAGATTTACTTGAAACTGTAGCTTTAGCTGATGTTTCATTCGAGATAAAAAAAGGTGAGTTTGTGGCAATTATGGGACCTTCTGGTTCTGGTAAGTCTACGCTGATGCATATCTTAGGTGCGCTCGATTTACCAAGTACTGGTGAGTATGTATTAGATGGTGAGAATGTATCAAAGTTAACTGACGACGAACTTGCTGACATTCGAAATCGTAAAATTGGATTTATTTTTCAAGCCTTCAACTTGTTGCCACGGACAACTGCTTTAAAGAACGTCATGTTGCCAATGATGTATGCAGGGATTTCAAAATCGGAACGTGAAGCTCGTGCTAAAAAATTTCTCACAATGGTTGGGTTAGAGCATCGGATGTATCACACTTCAGGACAACTTTCGGGAGGTCAGCAACAACGGGTGGCGATTGCACGTGGTTTAGCTATGAGTCCAGCAATTTTATTGGCTGATGAACCAACCGGGAATATTGCAACAGCACAGGCAGACGAGATTATGGGCATCTTTCAACACTTAAATGATCAAGGTCACACTATTATTATGATCACTCACGAACCGGATATTGCAGAACATGCAAAACGAATTATTCATGTGCGTGACGGGAAAATTGTTCAAGATCAAAAAAATAAAAAACAAGTAAAAGTTGAGTATCGGCTAGATCCTGAAAAAGCAGATAATTAAACGCGAAAAAGCATATGGAATTTTTAGAACTATTTTTTGAAGCTATCAACACGCTCACGATTAACAAACTGAGAACTGGTTTGGCGGTTTTGGGCATCGTCATTGGTATTGGAAGTGTGATCGCATTATTAGCCTTAGGGCAGGGAAGTCAAAAATCAGTTCAAAATCAGATTCAATCTCTGGGTGCGAACTTGTTGACGATTACTCCTGGTGGTCAAAGTAATGGTGCTGTACGCGGATCGATTGGAGGAGGCACCACGCTCACTTTGGAAGATGCCAAAGCAATTCAGACTTCTTCAACTGTTACGAGTATCTTGAATGTTTCTCCAGAATTTTCTCGAAGGTCTCAAGTGATTGCAGGTCGAAATAACACGAACACTCAAATCAATGGCGTGACTTCAGCGTATCAAGCAGTCCACAAAATTGAGATTGCATCTGGTGCTTTCATCTCTGACACGGATGTGAGTTCATTAACTAAAGTTGCTGTGATTGGTCCACAGACCGCGACTGATTTATTTGGTGAAGGCAATGATCCTATCGGTCAAAGTATTCGGATAAATACTCAAACTTTAAGGGTAATTGGTGTGACTGTTTCAAAAGGTGGTTCAGGTTTTAATAATCCTGATGATGCGATTTATGTTCCACTCTCTACAGTTCAAAAACAAATTTTTGGAGTGAATTATCTTAGTACAATTGCAGCCGAAGCCAAAAGCGAACAAGTCATGGTTGAAGCTCAAGATCAAATTGGCTTTTTGTTATTAGCCAGGCATAAATTATCTGACCCAGCCGAGGCGGATTTTGTTATTTTTTCGCAAAACGACATTTTGAATACAGTGTCACAAGTGACTGGTACTTTCACAGCTCTACTGGGTGGTATCGCGGCCATTTCGTTGTTGGTAGGTGGAATTGGCATTATGAATATTATGTTAGTTACAGTGACTGAAAGAACTCGTGAGATTGGTCTGAGGAAAGCATTAGGGGCGAAGAAAAGAATTATTATTACTCAATTTTTAATTGAGGCTGTTTTGCTTACTTCACTAGGTGGTGTAGTTGGTTTGCTGTTGGGTATCGCGATAACTTTTTTGGTTACCTACTTTTTAAACATTGCATTTGTCGTAGATCTGACATCAATCGTATTAGCGATCGGAGTATCAGGCGGTATCGGAATTTTATTCGGATGGTATCCCGCTCAAAAAGCTGCTAGCTTGCAACCAATTGAGGCGTTGCGTTTCGAATAATTCAGTTTAGATTCAGGCTTTCTTTATATACTATGTAGAAATTAGCAGGAGTAATGTGTATGAAAGATATGAAAAATATGTCAGTGTCCCCAATTGCTTTGGCGCTCATTGTAATTGTAGTTGGCGCGGGAGCTTTTTTTGGAGGTACGAAGTATCAACAAAAGAAAACTGCTCAGTTTGCTGGTCGATTTGGAGGAGCACCAGGTAGCCTAGGGAATAGAGGTGGTCAAGGTCGACCTGTCCAAAACATTCGACCGGTCAACGGTGAGATTATTAGTGCTGATGAAAAAAGCATCACAGTCAAATTGATTGATGGAAGTACAAAGATTGTATTGCTCTCAGATTCCACAACAATTAACAAAGCCGCAGACGCAACAAAGTCAGACTTGAAAGCAGGAGAGCAAGTTGGAGTATTTGGTGCTCAGAATTCTGATGGGAGTGTCACTGCTCAAAGTATTCAGCTGAACCCAATGTTCAGAATGGGTGCGAATGCAACGCCAAGTGCAACAACCACAGTTAAGCAGTAAATTGTGTTTTCACGAGCTTCTCTTTTTGTGCTCGGGACATCCTTTTCAACTCAGCTTCTCGAGATCTAGCGTCGTGATAGGTCTCAACTTGTTCTGAATATACGAGGGAAACTGGTCTTCGTATCTTGGTATAATGAGCACCACTCTTGAGGTGGTTATGGGCATGCAGTCTTTTTATGAGATGTGTGGTTGAACCAGCATAAAGAGTTTGGTCAGCACATTTGAGTAGGTAGACAAAATAGGCCATAAGAAGGTGAAAAGCTCTCAATATACGTATCCATAGTACATGAATCAATCGTGAACAGCGAGTCGCGATTGCAAACCCACCCCCTTTATCCCCTGAAACCTGTTATAATGTTAAGTCTAACAAAATGTAGATGAAGGGTAGGTACACTTATTATTTAAAAAATTTTGTTTCTTATAAACATACTTATTGAAAGGTCATTACAATGACAGGTACAATCAAAAAATTAACAGACAAAGGATACGGTTTTATCGTTTCCGAAGAATTAGGTAAAGACTTGTTCTTTCATAGTAAATCCCTCGTGGGCGTTACTTATGAAGAACTTCGAGAAGGTGACCAGGTCACTTTTGAGAGTGAACAAACCCAAAAAGGTTTGAACGCAATCAACGTTAAACGAGCCGGTGCAGAATCAGATGATTCTCAAGACATGGCTGCTTAATTTTAAAGCATTTAAAACACCAATATGCGCTCTAACCAGCAAGTATTGGTGTTTTTTGTAGCCTGGGTTTGGTACAATAGACCCGCATTTGCCGGATGGTGAAGTGGTATCACAACGGACTCTGAATCCGTTTTCCTAGGTTCGAATCCTAGTCCGGCAGCACAGAACTAGACCTACTTACAAATGAATGATTTTCAAGGGAGAATAGTACTATGACCAACAACCTCATTTCCAAAAGTACAGTAACGATCAAAGCTCCTGTTTCAAGAGTTTGGGCTGCGTTGACTGATCCTGAGATGATTAAAGAGTATTTATTTGGAACTGAAGTTGTTTCTGATTGGCAGGTTGGTAGTTCAATAACGTACAAGGGTGAGTGGAAAGGTCATAAATACGAGGATAAAGGTGTGATTTTAGAGATAGTGCCTGAAAAGTTACTCGTTTCGACATATTGGAGTAGTATGTCCGGAGAAGAAGACACGCCAGAAAATTATAAAAAAGTAACGTACGAGTTGCATTCGGATGGTGATCAAACAACTCTGTCCATTTCTAACGATCATAACGCGACAGAAGAAGCACAAAAAGAATCACAAGGAAATTGGGACATGGTGTTGGTGAAATTAAAAGAGTTACTTGAGAAATAAATCTACTTAAAAGTAGGACCGACTATGAATTTCTTTGATGCTACTATTCTCAGTTTGATTGAGGGCGTAACGGAATTCCTGCCAATTTCTTCAACTGGTCACATGATTTTGGCTTCATCGATTTTACAGATTTCGAATCAGGAGTTTGTAAAGACATTTGAAATCTTTATTCAACTTGGAGCGATTCTAGCGATTGTGGCCCTATATGCCAAAAGATTTTGGAAGAGTATTGAGCTCTATAAAAAACTGTTTGTGGCTTTTATTCCAACTGCAGTAATTGGATTTTTACTCTATAAAATCATCAAAACGTTTCTCTTTAATCCAATTGTGGTGTCTGTTTCACTGATTTTAGGTGGTCTTGTGCTTGTTATTGTGGATAAACAGAAACATCTTCATTCAGAAGAAGAGACTAAACTTGAAAACATTTCATATAAAAATGCATTCCTGATTGGAGTCTTCCAAAGTATTTCAGTAATCCCGGGAGTTTCACGCGCAGCAGCAACTATTTTGGGAGGCATGTCGCGCGGGCTTTCCAAAAAAAGCGCAATGGAGTTTTCCTTTTTGCTTGCTGTCCCTACTATGTGTGCTGCTACCGCTTTAGACTTATTAAAAACTCCCATCTCTTTTTCCAGTTATGAAATCATGCTATTAGTAATTGGGAGTATCATTTCTTTTATCACTGCTTGGTTTGCTGTGAAACTGTTTGTACTGGTTGTTGAAAAACGTGGTTTTGCTAGTTTTGGATACTACAGGATAGGATTGGGCGTGCTTTTTCTTCTTTTTTTCTTGTTGAGAGGATCACTGAGTTTTTAACCTATGCCAAACACAACTCTTGAAATTGCAACTTTATCTGGTGGATGCTTTTGGTGTACTGAAGCGGTCTTCCAGCGATTGAAAGGGGTTGAGTCAGTTCACCCTGGATATACAGGAGGTACTGTCAAAGACCCAACTTATGATGATGTCTCAATGGGAGATTCAGGACATGCTGAGTCTGTGCAAATTACCTTTGATCCGAGTGTCATTTCTTACGATGAGTTGCTTGATGTTTTTTTTCACTTGCATGATCCCACAACTTTGAATCGTCAAGGTGCTGATGTTGGCACGCAGTATCGTTCAGCAATATTCTATGCAAATGAGGAACAGAAAAAAATAGCAGAGGCTGCAATCAAGAAAGTTGATGCTGCTCATGCATATCCTGATCCAGTCGTGACTGAACTCACTCCTTTGACCGAATTTTATAGTGCGGAGAAGTATCATGAGAATTACTACAACTCGAATCGTGCTCAAGGATACTGTAAATTAGTGATCGACCCTAAAATTCAAAAGCTTTATAAAACCTACGCTGATAAAGTGAAGTAGTGTTATACTTACCTCATGATTCTTAGACCTATTCTAGACAACGAAAAAGATCTTTTTAACTCGGTGGTGACCCATCCTTTGCAGTCCTGGGAGTGGGGAGATTTCAAAGAAAAAGAGGGAGCGACTGTAGAGCGTGTTGGTTTTTTTGAAGGAAACAAACTCAAAAAAGCGATTCAAGTCTTCTTTCATAAATTGCCATACACCTCAAGTACAATAGGATATTTCCCAAAAGGCGTGATGCCGGATGACGATCAAATTTCAGCTCTTCGTCAACTTGCTGAACAGAATAAGGCCATAACAATTAAACTTGAGCCAAACGTTTGTCAGTCTCTCGATCGGATCTCAGCGTTTGATTCGATTCAAGCATTTTTAAAGAAAGAAGGTTGTGTCCCTGGGAAAGCATTATTTACTCGCTATACTTTTTTGTTGCCGTTAAAAGGTACTGAAGAAGAGTTGATGGCAAAATTAAAGACAAAGACACGTTATAACGTTCACTTGGCTCAAAAGAAGGGTGTGGAGATTGTTGAGAACACTACTGAAGCAGGTATGGAAGCACATCTCGAAATTTTGGCAGAGACGACCAAAAGACAGGGGTTCTATGCTCACACTCCTTCTTACTTCAAAGAGATGTGGAAATCACTAGGTAAAAGTGACATGTTACGGATTTTTGAGGCTAAATATGAAGGAAAAGTACTCACTTCATGGATCATATTTGTATTTCATGACACGTTGTATTACCCATATGGTTCTTCTAGATCAGAGAATCGTGATGTCATGGCTAGTAATTTGATGATGTGGGAGATGATCCGGTTGGGTAAATCGCTCGATCTTCAAACTTTTGACATGTGGGGAGCGTTGGGTCCTGATCCTGATCCGAAGGATCCTTGGTTTGGGTTTCATCGATTTAAGCAAGGATATGGTGGGGACTTATCTGAATTCTTGGGTACATATGATTTAGTGATCAATCCGTCGATGTACCGGATTTATAACATCGCAGATACATTTCGATGGAAAGTATTGAGAACAAAAGCAGCGATTCGACGCATGATACCTAACTCTAAATAGTTGAGAAAACTTTATGAATAGAGCGAAATCTGTATTAAAAGTACTCAGCAACAACTCTGGTTTGATTGTTTTGTGGGTAATCGTTTTTATCATCACCACGTTTTTGGTGGGGATCCTGATACAGAACTGGCAACTCAAGAAACAAGCCAGTCTTCACACAAAGGTCTTGATCTCTGAGGTTAGAGCTGTCATCATTAATTCATGACCGTTCTTGGACTATTTCTCATTTTACTTGGTTGGATAATTCAGTTACTCTGCATTGAAAAGCATCAACGGCTACATCTCATTTTCCTTTTAGCTTACATTTCTGGTGTTTCATTTATCGTAATGGATGATTTTCTTGCAGGAGATTTTATTATTGGTAGTCTCAATCTACTGATTCTTTGTGTAGTCTTGCTCGTCCTCAGGCATTTTAAACGACTGCCTAAATAACTTTCTTGAAGTAGGGTTTAAATTCAAAGGTCAGATACATTGTGATTGCTATGTAGAGGATGACACTAAATATCGCTCTTGGCGTAAAAACGATGCTCAAAATTGACTGCAAGATTGAAACGAGGTTGATTAAGAAGAACGTGCGCCATCCGTTTTCGGTTTGCCGTTTTATTTCCGTGAAAGCTAATAGCATGAACAAACCGTTTGAGATTGCCAACATGCCATTCATCATCAAATAAAGCGGATTGATCACTGGTGATAGTGTCTGTAGTTGAGTTAAGAAGTGTGTGCCAGTGATCATCACAAGGGCACCCATGACAGCATGGAGGATGCCTAGTGCAAAAAAAATCGCTGGTAGCAGACTGACTAAAAACTCCATCAACTGAGAAGGGAGGTGCGGAAATCTGTGAAAGAAGTATTCTCCACGAGAAACTCCAAGTCGAAACGAGTGCTGCTCAAAAAGGGTGTCAAGTACGTTCATATTTTTAGTAAGGCGACCAAACTTTTTTCTCCGCTTTTAATAGCTGTTTTTAATTCGGCAATTCTATTCATGAACAGATACCACTGATCAATGTTGTCAGGTAAGTATGTATGAATAGGGGTGTCTAAGCCTGTTGGATCGGGACAATTGTAGATATATCTTGGCATTTGGTTAACATACAATTCAAGTGCTTCCATGACGTTATGTGTAGCTGTGGGAATTTCTCTAAAAATAGTATATGCGATTGCTTCAAGATGATAATTTCGAAAGCTCTCATTATTTCTGAGTTCGTTCCAGAGTTTGACACAGCGAATAACGCTTTTGATGTTGCCATTATGTAATTGATTGACCTGGTCGAGGATTGCCTTTTCTTTGTATGGTGAGACTCTTCGCCACAAAAGTTCTGATTTTTCTTGAGGGACGAAAAAAGAATGATCCCAAGCAAATGAAGGGGTGATACGAACGAAAAATTTTTCTTTTTCTAGTTGAATCTTAATGCTTTGACCGGTGCTGGATATGGTAGCGGGAAAGTGTTGCGAAAAGGTAACTTGTAAGGCTGACACAAGTTTTTGAGGTAACACATGGAGTGAATCATCGACACATGTGCTCAAAACATTATCTTTAGTTACTAGACTGAGAGTATCACCTTTTACATGTACATCTACTAATGATGAATCAATTTCTAAGAATACGTCGATGTGTTGAAGCGGTGATATGTCAGTTTCTCTATAGTGAGAGCCGACTAAGGTAATAATCTCAGGGTTAAGAACAGGAAGGGATCGTTGCTCAACCATCTGTTGCATTTTTTTACGAACGGTGTCAAATGCAGAATCTGCAAGTTTATTTTCGTTTGCGGAAGGTGTAATGTCCCTCAAAAGTTTGTTTAAAGGGGATTGAAATGGATTTGACAAGAAATTAGACACACACTCAGTATACAGGAGAAAAACTGAGATTTACAAGAGAGGCGGATACGGACTGTTTTTTTTGAGATTTCCTCTTGAATCAGGTATAATAATGCTATGCAACCCCATTCAATGAGTGCCCTAGCGGTCGCAAACTACGTCTTTGCCTTTGGGTTTGGTCAGAAACTGCCACCCAGAGGGGCTCAGGTGGAAATTGAGTACAAGACTCCAGATGGCAAGACAAAAGCCATATATCACACGATTTCGCAGATCGAGGGTGTGGGTGCTATTCCATACATATCTCTGGTGAAAGTTGGTGTCAGAACGACATATGGTGAGTTATGCACTGTTACTGTGAGACGAAAATCGACCGGCCTCTTCAAGAGCGGAGAAGAACTTATTGCTACGCATAGCGTTCAACATGTTGCTGGTTTAGAGGAACATTATTATCCAGATCGGAAAAAAGTATCTGGTTTTCATCGAAATAGTTATAGGTACAGAAACTTTGGAGGTGATGTAGTCTATGAAGGCGCTTTTAGCCTTTATTGTGAAGTGCGTATTGATGACACAAATACTTTTGTCACTATGCCTTACAAAGTGAAGTTTAAGCCTTTCGGCTAGACTTACTTTTTATTCTTATTTTGGTTTATTATCAAGTGAATGCCACAACGCTAGTGAAGCGTAGCTGCGGTAGGGTTTCCAGTTCTGCACGATTGGTTCCATGAGTTTGACGTGTACATCTTTGTCTAAGCCATAGTTTTTTTCAATCGCCCGTCTTAACCCGAGATCACCAAATGAGAACACGTCTTCGCGACCGAGATTAAAAATTAAAAACATTTCAGCAGTCCAGCGACCAATTCCCTTTACCTTTGTTAACTCTGTAATAACTTCTTCTTCACTCATTTCAGTAAACTGTTCAAAAGCGAGTTCTTTATTTTTAGTTTTCGCAGCCAAGTCTTTGACATATTTCACTTTTCCCCAGGACATGCCAATATCTCGTAGGGTTTGATCCTCAGCTTTTAAGATCATCTCTGCCGTGATTGGTTGATTGTGGAACAAACTCTCAAATCGCTTATAGATCACATCGGCTACTTTGACAGACAATTGTTGACCGATAATCTCACGAGTCAGGCGATGAAAATATTCAGCAGGAACGGCTTGAGGTTTCAACACCTCAAATTCCATTGTATCCAGGATGTTAAACAAGATCTTGTCGGTCTTGGAGAAATGGGATTTGATATGAGCCGAAGACATCAGATGATTATAACCTAATCTTGAAGAAGAATTACTGTTATACACTTATGAGATGCAAGAACAAATACCCCACTGTGACTCCATCCGGATTCGAACCGGAGTTACCAGGATGAGAACCTGGTGTCCTAGGCCTCTGGACGATGGAGCCGAGTAAGATCCTCAAATTATACAGGTGAAGCGGGTATTCCTCAAGATAGGTGAAATGTGGCTTTAATCAACGAACATGCCGTTTTTGTAGATGACTTTTTGGACTCCGTTGGTGAGGGTAGCGGTGACTGTTCTCGGGGTCGTAGAGATGATGTCAGTGTGTTCAGCTGAATCATTAAAGCCTCGTTTTTCCCAGTCTGCTTTAGTCAATTTGGAGGCGTCACCTTTGAAGCAGTCTTTATATGACATGCCTATCGCTAGATGAGTATTACCTTGAGGTCCGCCGATATTTTCATCAAAGAGTGTTTCTGCCATGATGTGGGTAATCCGAGACATGCGTTTATCAGTCAGAGAGTACTCGCCCAGTTTGTTGGCATTTGGTGTTTTGAGCATTTCTTGGAGGAGGGTATTACCAACTTTGGCGTGTGCTTTTGAAACTAAACCATTGTGGAACTCAAGTCGGATATCTCTCATCACATTGCCATAACGATAAAGAGGTTGATTAAAGTAAATCCAGCCTTCTGTCCCTCTCCAATCAGGGGAAGTGAAGCACTCAAAGCTAGGAATGTTTCGGCCACTGCCACCAAACCACGCTCGATCTGCTCCCAACCGAATTACGATATCAGCATCTGGTCCGAAAACATGAACACTTTCAATCTCCATCGAGTTGATCTTTTTGAGAATTGCTTTTTGAAGCACAAAGATTTTTTGCCACTCGCCAATCGGATCTTTTTTATCCAAAAAACACGCTTTGCTAATCTGTTTCCAGTACTCTTCCAATGTTAACCCAACTTCTTTTGCTTTTGCTTCCACACCCCATAACGCAATCGTCCATGTGAATTTTCCTTTTAACTCTTTTTCAGTCAACCAATCTCGGTACGCTTTTCTGGCATTACGAGCCATCATGATTTTAGCCATATCAACATGTTCAAGTTCTCGAGGATCGACATCAGCAATCACGCCAATTTGATGATCAACGAGTTTCGCGCGCTGCTGATAGTACTCAATCGGAAAAAACTTTAACTGAGCTTCATTTGCTAAAGTATAGTAATCTTTATCAAATCCAGTTGGTATCAGGCGAATCATTGGATGACCACCACTTTTAAGAATAGCGTTCTGTAAAGCCAAAGCGAGTGGCTTAGCTTCGTCTGGCACTACACAATCAACTACCTCACCCTTCTTCAAACCTTTACCAGAATTGAGTGCAAAATTCACAAGTACATCAGCGTAGCGATCGATGAGTGTTTTTGATGGTGAAAAAGATGGTGTCATGGCTTTATTGTGACACATTTTTTAAGAAAGTAAAAGTTATTTCATTTCATTGATATACTATGGTCATGAAAAAACTCGTCATTGCATCTCAAAACCTAGGAAAGCTAAAAGAAATCAAACAATTGCTCTCGGATTTATCCATAGAGATTGTCATCCCAGAAAAAGATTTGGATGTAGAAGAAACTGGCAGTACCTTTGAAGAAAATGCAATGTTGAAGGCCAAAGCGTATCAGCAACTTTTTCCTGAATTTTATATATTGGCTGACGATTCAGGTTTGGAAGTCGACGCTTTGGATGGTCGGCCTGGAGTCTACTCTAAAAGATACGGAACTTCAGATCAGGACCGCAATCAAAAGCTCCTAAACGAACTCGAAAGCGTGCCAGATGAAAAAAGAACAGCTCGCTTCATTTCTGTCATGGTACTGTTAGGACCTACTGTGCACCAAATTTTTCAAGGAACAGTCGAAGGATCAATTGCCCGCACAATAGCAGGTGATCAAGGTTTTGGCTATGACCCTGTATTTATTCCGGTTGGCTATACAAAATCATTTGCCGAATTAGGATCTGAAATAAAAAATACGATGAGCCATCGTGCTAAGTGTTTAGAAAAAGTAAAACTATTTTTAAAGACAACAGTGACAGAGTAGCTAACGAAGAAAGTAAAAGCCCGCAGCCAAGAGAATTAAGATAATTGCCAAAGAAACGGCAGAGCGTTGCAAATCAATCTGTACTGTTTGCATGTTCACATTTAAATTGTGAGATTTTTCCGACTTTGATGAAGTAGTGGTGATTGTCTTCGTCGTGTCTTTATCAATTTCAGTGAGTGAGTACAACGGTGCACTCTCAATTCTATGAATATGAGCTGCAATTTTATCTTGTTTCGTACGATGTTGAGCCATAGGTATAGCTACTATATCAAGGTTTCTCTTAAATTCAACTCTGGATCACCACTTCTCAATCCATAGCTCAGTGATTATAATAAAGATCCTTGAGTCATCACACTTGAAAGGTTACGTATGAAAATGAAAAACGTTTTACTGTTGGCAATTTTGTTATATATCGTTTCCACAGGTGCAGCATATGCAACCTTTAGTGCGATCGGTTCCTCAAAGAAAGCTGATGACGCTCAAAACCAACAAAAATCAGACATGCAAGCTGATCAGCAAGCACAAGAATCGGAAGGTTTAGCAATTGATCCAAACGAAGCTAAAGATCAAGTTTGTCCTCTCGATGGTCAAATGTATACCAAAACAGAAAAAGATGTGTGGAGCACTCGACGCCCTCTTGCAGTCATGATCGAAAATCATCCAGAAGCACGACCGCAGTCAGGTTTAATCCGAGCTGATATCGTTTTTGAAGCGTTAGCTGAAGGTGGAGTCACTCGTTTTATGGGGATGTTCTACTGTGATGTGGTGCGAAATGACGTCACCTTAGCACCTGTCAGAAGTGCCCGTGATAACTATATTGATTGGGCATCCGGTTTTAATAGACCTTTGTACGTTCACGTCGGTGGCGCAAATCTACCAGGACCAGTGAATGCTCTTGGTCATCTAGGTGATTACGGTTGGAATGGTGAAAATGATATCAACCAATTCTCAGTAGGATATCCAACATTTGTGCGTAACTATAATCGTATAGCAGGCAAAGACATCGCTACAGAACATACCATGGTCAGTACTTCCGAAAAGCTTTGGGATGTTGGTGTTAAGCGCGAGTGGACTAATTTAGATCCAAAAGGAAATGATTGGTCAGCTGGTTATAAAGGATGGACATTTGCAGATGCAGAAGAACCAGGTAAAGGTTCAGTCAACACCTTGTCATATGAATTTTGGACTGGCGACAGTGATTACTCAGTAAAATGGGATTACGATAAAGCTACCAATTCATACTTACGAACAATGGCTGGAGAACCTCATAAAGATTTAGAGACTGGAAAACAACTCGCAGTTAAAAGTGTCATCGTGATGAACATGAAGTCAAAAGTTGTTGATGAGTTAAAGCACATGCTCTATAACACCACAGGCACTGGAACAGCTGTCTTATTTCAAAATGGGGAAGCCATCGAGTTAAACTGGTCCAAACCAAAACGTGAATCAGAGTTAGCATTCACTGATAAAAAAGGCAAACCGGTTGAGTTGGTAAGAGGGAAGATGTGGATCAGTGTGGTCGATAACACCGCTGGAAAAGTAACATATTAAGTTTTTAAATTAAGTTAAACAACATAACTTTGAGCGCCCAAGAAATTGGGCGTTCTGCGTTTCAATCATGGCTTTAAATTGAACACTTTTTGTGATAAGCTCGTGATGTTTAAAGAAAAGAAAAGTAGTTATTCAGTTTGTTTTCAGTTAAAAAAATTAATCTCAATTTATGTCAGAACTAAAAGATTTCATGATGTCTAGAGTGCGCGTCAGTTTGATCGAGTTACTTTACTCGCGCCCAACTGAGATGTTTTACGTACGTCAAATTACTAGAGAAGTTGGTGAGGAAATTAATGCTGTGCGTCGTGAACTAGATAGGATGATGCAAAACGGTATCATTCGCAAAGAGCAACGTGGCAACCGACTGTATTACACTCTCAATACTCAATACTATTTTTACAATGAGCTACTTTGCATGGTGGCTAAAAGTACAGGATTAGGTAAAGAGTTTCACAAAAAAAGAGCAAAATTAGGGAAGATTCAGTTTGTTGTTTTCTCTGGTAAGTTTGCTAAACATTTACAACGCAGTCACGAGGACATCGATGTTTTGATTGTTGGTGAAGTCGTTCAAGCTGAAATTTCTTTGTTAGTGCAGCAAGAAGAAAAAAAGAGAGAAAAAGAAATTAACTATACAATTTTTAGCCCAGAAGAATTTGAGTTTCGCAAACAGCGCCGAGACCCTTTCCTACTTGAACAACTGTCAGGTAGTCGGATTATGGTAATCGGAGATGAAGAAGAGCTGATTGCACGTAAACCTCAGTTGTAGTAATCTAGTCAACTATGTCTTCCTCTCTGAAACGATACGGATTTATCTTACTCCTAGTTGTTGTTTCTTTACTCATTGCGCTACCTCAGAAATTTACAATTCCCTATCATTTATTTGGGAATGAAGGCCTCGTTCAGTTCGTACGACCAGATCTCAATTTAAACATTGGTGGAGTCAAATTACAAAAGTCATTTGACCTCAAAAGCGGCCTTGATATACAAGGAGGAACGCAGATCATTTTGGAAGCAGATATGAGTTCAATTCCAGAAGAGGATCGAGTAGATGCGCTGGAGTCAACTCGCCAAGTAATTTTGAGAAGAGTTGATCTGTACGGTGTGAATGAGCCTGTTGTGCAATCATCAATCACTCAAGATGACTATCGAATTATTGTAGAACTAGCAGGTGTTGATGACCCTGAGGAAGCACTGCAGTTAATCGGAACAACAGCTCAACTTGATTTTCGATTGCAAGGAGAACCTACTCCAGAATCAACTGTATCGGCCCGAGCATTTCTTTCCACATTTAAAGAAACACCGCTGAATGGTAAAGATTTGAAACGTTCATCAGTGCAATTTGATCAACAATCTAACGCACCTGTGGTTACTCTAGAATTTAATGATGAAGGTGCTGAAAAGTTTGCAGAGATAACGAAAGCCAATGTAAATAATGTGTTGGGCATCTTCTTAGATAACGTACCTTTGATGCTACCTCGGATTAACGTGCCTATCTTAGATGGACGTGCAATCATTACCGGTGGTTTTACCGTCGATGAAGCGAAGAATTTGAGCATTCAGCTCAATGCAGGAGCTTTACCTGTTTCAGTACACGTCTTGCAACAGCAAACCATTGGAGCGAGTCTCGGACAAAGTTCAGTTCAAAAAAGCGTTGTGGCAGGTTTGTTGGGGTTAGGTTTAGTCATGTTGTTTATGGTTTTGTTATATGGTTGGAAAGGGTTCATAGCTGATATCGCACTGATTATTTATGCGATTTTGACCATAGCGCTGTATAAATTAATGAATGTTACATTAACCTTGCCTGGAATAGCTGGATTGGTATTATCAATTGGTATGGCTGTAGACGCAAATATTCTCATTTTTGAACGAATGAAAGAAGAGCTACGTGCGGGAAAGCCGTTCGAGTTAGCCATGAAGTTAGGATTTGGACGAGCATGGGACAGTATTAAAGACGCGAATATCACGACTATCTTCACTTCGCTTGTACTGATCAATCCGTTTAATTTTCCTTTTTTAAACTCAAGTGGCTTAGTTAGAGGATTTGGATTGACGTTATTCATAGGTGTTGTATTAAGTTTGTTTACTGGTGTTGTTGTTAGTCGAACGTTAATGCGGATATTTTTAAAACCATATGAAATACCTACTGGTCGGTAGGAATGAAGGCAGTATGATTGAACGCATTTTTCACTACTATTGGGTATTTTTGGTGATCTCGTTGTTGGTGATTCTCCCTGGTTTATTTTGTCTACTACGATTTGGTCTAAAGCCATCTATAGATTTTACTGGCGGCAGTTTACTGGAAATACAGTTTCCCCAATCAGGCTTGCCTTCCAATAACGAACTCCAGGATAAATCAAAAAATGTCATTGATATTTCGTCGATTCAATCATCAGGTGCACAAAGCTTACTTATAAGGAGTAAGCAACTCAGTAATACTGAAAAAGATACTGTTTTGAGCGTTTTAAAACAGTCATACCCAGATATTAAAGAACTCCGTTTCGAATCAGTTGGGCCAACTTTGGGTAAAGAGTTGCTTGTCAAAACAGTGATCGCTGTAATTATAGTTGCGATTGTGATCACTTTGTATATGATGCGTCAGTTCAGTGAGATAAAGTACGGAATTGCAGCTGTCTTGGCTATGTTTCACGACACCGCTGTATTGTTCTCTGTATTCAGTATTCTTGGAGTTTTGTACGGAGTAGAGGTAGATGTTTTATTTGTGACTGCTGTCCTGACGACGTTATCCTTTTCGGTGCATGACACAATTGTTTTTTTTGATCGAATTCGAGAGCTCCGTAAAAAAGAGTCACACACACCTTTAAAAACCTTGGTGAATACTGCTGCGATGCAGACTATGAGTCGATCAATCAATAATTCTTTGACGATTATTGTGATGTTGTTAGCGCTGGTTTTGTTGGGTGGACAGTCAATTCGGTGGTTTTCTGTAGCCTTGTTAGTAGGTGCATTAACGGGAACCTACTCATCAACTTTTACAGCAATTCCACTGTTATTGTTATGGGAAGATATTCAATTCTGGCAGCTGAAAAGACGGCAGACTAAGAAATAAATTTCTTCGCTTCTTCAATTAATTTTTCTTTTGTGTTCAATTCCGGTTCTTCTAAAACAAGTTCAAAGAGATGAT
Organism: Patescibacteria group bacterium; assembly: GCA_039934415.1. Classification (GTDB taxonomy): domain Bacteria; phylum Patescibacteriota; class Microgenomatia; order UBA1400; family PJMF01; genus JBDTME01. Next base: position 239,130 of record JBDTME010000001.1, on the reverse strand, counting down.
GTAGTAATTTACCTAGAATTGGTCCGGGTTTCAAATGGAGTTCTGTCATTAGCTCATTTCCGTTGATCTTTAAATCTGTAATAGAAAATGGTTGGTGGAGCTGAGAAAGCATTCGTCCTTTCATTTCTTCCAAACGCCAACTTGTCTCTTTAGCGCCGCTACCTAGCCGATCACCAATTCGAACATCTAGAACGTCATTGATGTTTTCCAAACCTATTTTTCGCATAAAGCGTCGAATGGCCGCATCAGTGATAGTTGGTTGGTAGTAAAACATGTGGTGACGGACGAGCAGAAAAATTCGTTGTGTGTCTTGTTTTGACAATTTTAATCGTTCAGCAATTTTCTTTGCTACTCGAGCACCTATCACTTCATGATTATAAAAAGTAATGCCTTCTTTTGATTGACGAAACGTTTGAGGTTTTGCAATGTCATGGAGGAGTGTAGCCAGGCGCACGATTGGATCCTTTGATGGACATTCACGGAGTGCTTCAATCGAGTGCGTCCAGACATCAGTGGTGTGATGACCACCTTGTACAACACTCTTAGCTAAAAGCAATTCAGGTAAAATAAACTTCAACATGCCAGTCTCATCTAGATGTTCGATTGCTTTTGCTGGGTGTGCACTGGCAAGCATTTTCAAAAATTCGTCTCTAATGCGTTCCCAACTTACATGCTGAAGTAACGCGGCATGCTGTTTTATCGCTTTGAGTGCGTCCTTATCCAAAGAGAAGTGAAGCTGTACTGCAAATCGGATTGCTCGCAACATCCGCAGTGCATCTTCTTGAAACCGATCGACTGGTTTACCAACTGTTCGAATATGGTGATTATGCAGATCTGTTAATCCTCCGAAAGGATCGATAATTTGAATATCTTTCGCATTGATGTTCAGTGACTCTAGTGTTTTATCAAAATTAAATTGCTGAAAATCGATGAAGATCGCAAGAGCATTTATCGTAAAATCTCGTCGACGAAGATCTTCTTCGAGTGTCTGTCCCCAACTCACTTGATCGGGTCGACGAAAGTCTGTGTACATTCCTTCTGATCGAAACGTGGTGATTTCAAAGATTGTTTTTGTTTCAATTTGGTTATTTTGAGGACTAGCCAACTCACTATGGGAATCTGCTCTGACACTTTTCAAAGATTCATGAATTTTTGTGGCTGTTTTTACATTGATAACCTGATTGTATGCAGTGTTATCTGCTTGGGTTTCTGACAGAGTATTTAATTGAAACTGATCTCGGACGTGTTGACGATCTATTCCCACTGTTCCGAACTCATTTTCATAGAAACTTTCAGGGAACAAACTTTGAATTTGTGTTGGAGTAGCGTTCGTGGTGAAATCCCAATCAGTTGGAACGTCTTTCGATAAGAATAAATCGCGAACGGCTCCGCCAACGATATAGGCTTCAAAGCCATTTGATTGTATTTGATGGAGAACTGCAACGACATCTACAGGTAGTTTGAGATCCATACGTCTATTATAAGCCAAGTGAAAGCAGAAAGGGTACTCGTTTGGAGGTAATCACTACTGGTTACACCATACACGCTACCGTACAATACGGCTCATGCAGTGGGATATTTTATCAAAAGAACTTCCAAAAACCGCGGAACAAGTTGTTGATCTATTGTTACACAATAGAGGTGTTGATGCTGATGCTACACTTCAATTTTTTTCTCCTAAACACCCAAATGATTTAACTCTAGAAGAAGTAGGGATCGATCCTGTTCAGATTCAGCGAGCCGTCGCGCGAATCAAACAAGCCAAACAGAATAAAGAATATGTCGTAGTATTTGGTGATTATGATGCAGACGGAGTGACTGCAACCGCGATTTTATGGGAGACGTTATATGAGATGGGTGTCAAAGCCATGCCGTTCATTCCAAATAGAGAAAAGCATGGATATGGAATTTCTAATCGTTCTTTAGATGATTTACTGGTGGATAAAAAACCAGATTTAATTATTACAGTTGATAATGGAATTGTGGCTCATCCAGCGCTTGAGCGATTGCAGAGAGAAGGGATTGATGCAATTATTACCGATCATCACCTGCCGGAAACCAAGAATGAAGGTTCCAATTTCCCTCCAGCGTTGGCGGTCGTGCATAGTACGAAATTGTGTGGAGCGACGACGGCTTGGTTTTTAGCACGAGAACTCAATAGACAGAAAGCAGCGGAGTTGTTAGATCTTTGTGTAATTGGTACGATTGCCGATCAAATGATTTTACTTGATGCTAATCGTAGTTTCGCATTTCATGGTTTGGAAGCCCTACGCAAAACAAAGCGAATCGGATTGCTAAATTTATATGAGTTAGCTGATGTGAAGCCAGAGGATATTACGAGTTACAGTATTAATTTTGCCATCGCACCTCGAATCAACGCGATGGGGCGATTGGGGTCAGCTTTGGATGCCTTGAGGGCCCTATGTACAAAGGATAAAGAAAAGTCGCTACAACTGATTCAGATTTTACAAACGACAAACACCCAACGCCAAGAGTTAACCTGGTCAATGGTAGACGGTGCTCTGAAGCGCGCCAATGAATGGGAACATGAAAAGTTGATTGTATTAAGTTCTAAAGAATATCACGAAGGTGTGATTGGATTAATTGCTGGGAAGCTGGTTGAAGAATTCGCCAAACCAGCGATTGTGATTAGTGTGGGAGAAAATGTTGCAAAAGCATCGTCACGAAGTGTCTCAGGAATAAATATTGTTGAGCTTATTCGTCAAGTTAGAGATGAGTTGATCGATGTTGGTGGTCATCCGATGGCAGCAGGATTCAGTTTACAATCCGATAAGATTACTTCAGTGACCGAACGTTTACAGAAATTAGCACAACAACAAATTGAGTCGGCTTTACTAATTCCCAGGATCACAGTGGAAGCACTGCTTTCTTTGGAGTTAGTTAAAACAGATCTCATCAATGCCTTGAAACGTTTTGAACCGTTTGGTAATGGTAATACTGATCCAGTTTTCGGATTTCAAAATTTGCAGATAGTGCAAGCCTACGCACTCGGTCGAGAAAAGAAACATCTTAAAATGGTAATTGGAAATGATGATGGCATGACGGTTGAATGCATTGGATTTGGATGGGGTTACTTAGAACAGGAAATCTTACAAGCAAAAAAAGTTGATATTGCAGGCACTGTCGGCATCAATGAATGGAATGGAAAAAAAAGCGTTCAGATGGTAATAAAGGATGTCGTGATTACAGATTAGTAATCGAATCTTTTTTTTTGTTTTTGGCAAGACTGCTCTATCATCTCACTGAAAATAGTTGAAAATTCAATTTCATTCAGTTGAAAACAGTCGCCTATTTTTGTTTCAAACTTTTCTTTTTTGTTCAGCACTAAGTGATTTTGAATTGAAAACAAGAAAAAATAGACAAGCTGCTGCCTCTCTTGGCGCGGTGGTCTCTTTGGCAATTTTTTTTAAAGCTTCTTGGTTAACCTGAGGAAGTTGTGTTATTTCCTCTAGGAGTTTTTGCTGTTCTTCAGTAACAGTATATTGTAGCTGATACGTTTCTATCATAAATTTTTCTTTCTAGAAGGCTCTCTGTCCTTTGTTCAATCTCGCCGCTTGCGAGACTGAGCAAAATCGTGAAACCCTCTACTCGTTTGAGTAGAAGGCTTCACACCTCAAAGCATTAGTTAGCAATTCTGGTTGCTTCTTGTTGTAATATTTTCAAACTTGCTTCTGTAGCTAGTGATCGAGGATCTTCTTCGTCAATACTACTGATGACACTATCGTAGTCCACAACTTGTTGTCCTTCATTTGGATTTTCGACTCCTGTCATAGAGTCCTTTCCGCTCTTTCGAGCATTGTGTTGTTTTTTATTTGAACAACAAAAAACCCCCGCGTTTGCGGGGGTTGTGATTTATAAAGATTTACCTTTTATATCACGAATACCCCCGCCTTCTTGTGAAGGTTAAGGACGCGGGTAATAATGACAAATTGGCGTTGCATAATTTTGAAATTATAAATGTTAACCAAGTTAGTGTCAAGAACTCTATTGTTTACTATCTGTTTCACCTTCCCCATTTCTCACTCTGCTCACCCTGCTCACCCTGCCCATACTGTCAATTTGCACACCAGGAGGTACTTCAAGTTGATATGAATTAGGTTCTTCAGGATCTCCTCGATACACAATACAATTGCCAGATTCGCTGAATGTCATATTACGAGGGAGCATTTGTCCTGACGCTCTCTCTAACCCTTTTCCACTTGCCATACATTCCTTTCCGCTTGGTAAAGCTGGGATAAAAATAAAAAACCCCCGTATATCGGAGGTAATTTCAAATTACTTTTGCCTCTAGGTACTGAAAAACACTACTTCAAATTGTTATGCTATTATGACAGGAAGTCTATTCTTCTGGGAAACAGTTGTCAACTAGAGGTGAAAACAGTACAATATGCTGTATATCGTAAAAACGTCAGAGTGTATTAACGCCACACGACTCTCTTCTAGAGAACGTTGTCCGGGGTCATAACCGGAACGGGTATGCCCGTAATAGCAGTTCAAAGGGAATGTGAAACAACATTCCAACTAGAGGTGGTACCGTCACCCGCAAATAGCGGAGACCCTCTTTTGTTCATCATTAACTTGGTGAATAGAAGAGGGTTTTTTGTTGTATAAATTATTTTATAAAGGATACATATGGAACGCACTTTAGTTAGAGAAAGTATTGAAAAAATTGGAGAGACCATTACCTTAAAAGGTTGGGTTGATACCAAGAGAGATCATGGCAAACTGACTTTCATTGATCTTCGTGATCGATCGGGAAAAGTGCAGTGCGTCGGTTTTCAGAAAATGGGGGAACTCACCACAGAGTCTGTAATTGAAATCGTTGGTTTAGTTAAAGCGAGGCCAGAAAAAATGGTCAATAAAGATATGCCTACGGGATCTGTAGAAATTGAGGTGCAAGAATACAAAATTCTCAACAAGGCGATTGAGTTACCACTCAGCATTGATACTGATGGTAAAGAGGTGAGTGAAGAAGTTAGATTACGATATCGTTACTTGGATTTACGTCGAGAACGCATGCAGAAAAACATTCGTTTACGTTCTGCTTTCAGTGAGGCTATTAGCCAAGCATTTTATAATCGAGAATTTGTGAATATTGAGACTCCAATGCTTACGAAATCGACGAAAGAAGGAGCACGAGACTTTATTGTGCCATCGCGTTTTCAACCAGGCAAATTCTACGCACTCCCACAAAGCCCACAACAATATAAACAGTTATTGATGACAGCAGGTTTTGAAAGGTACTTTCAACTAGCACGCTGTTTCAGAGATGAGGACTTACGCGCAGATCGAGGTTTTGAACTGACACAAGTGGATGTGGAGATGAGTTTTGTGCAACGAGAAGACGTGATGCAAATCATGGAAGAAGTTGTTAAAGAAGCAGTCAAAAAAGTTGGTGGCAAACTGAAGGATGAGCAATTCCCTGTTATTAGCTACCAAGACGCCATGAAAAAATACGGTGCTGATCGCTTCGATCTACGTACTGAAGAAGATAAAAAAGAGGGAAAGTTGGCATTTGCGTGGGTGATTGATTTTCCTTTTTTCAAAAAAGTAGATAAAGGTGACGCGGCTGAAGTTCGGGATGGTAAAAGTGGCTGGACGTTTACCCATAATCCATTTAGTACACCTATTCCAGAGCATCTCGACTGGCACATGAAAGGCGAACACTTAGATGAAATTATTACCGCCCAATACGACTTGGTTTGTAATGGCTTTGAAGTAGGTGGTGGTAGCATTCGGGCACATGACCCCGCAGTACTCATGAAGACGTTTGAAATCATGGGTTATTCTGAAGCAGAGGTTGAAGCTAGTGTTGGACATATGTTAGAGGCATTTCGTGTAGGAACACCTCCACATGGTGGAATTGCACTAGGGCTGGATCGGTTAGTGATGGTACTTTCTCAAGAAGAATCGATGAAAGAGAGTGTAGCGTTCCCAATGACCTCGACTGGAAGAACTTCAGTCATGGACGCACCAAGCGAAGTAAGTCATGAGCAATTGAAGGAAGTAGGGTTAAAAGTGACCTAATTTTCGTGATACAATGTTAAGTCATGAAATTCGACCTTCAATCCTCTTTTAAACCTACAGGCGACCAACCTCAAGCCATTGAGAAACTGGTTGAATGGGTGAAAGCAGGTAATTCACATCAGACTCTTCTTGGGGTGACTGGCTCGGGTAAGACCTTCACGATGGCGAATGTGATTCAGAAAGTTCAGAAACCAACACTAATTGTTTCTCATAACAAAACATTAGCAGCACAGCTGTATCAGGAATTTCGAGATTTCTTTCCAGAGAATGCCGTAAGTTACTTTGTTTCCTACTACGACTACTATCAACCAGAAGCGTATATTCCCACTACAGACACCTATATTGAAAAAGACGCCACGATCAATGATGAGATCGATAAGTTACGACTGGCCTCCACAACAAATTTATTGACTAGACCCGACTGTATTGTAGTTGCCTCGGTTTCCTGTATCTATAACCTGGGTTCACCAGTTGAATACGGAAAGTACGTTTTGGAGCTAATTGAGGGGGAAGTTATTTCCCGAGAGACATTAATGTTGCAGCTCATCAACTTGCAGTACGAGCGTTCAGATATGGAGTTACGGCGAGGAACTTTCCGAGTTAAAGGGGAGATGATTCAGATTTGGCCGGCATATGAAGATAAGGCACTTCGGGTGGTTGCTACAGGGGCAACAATTGACAGTATTAACTGGATTGATCCGTTGACTGGAAAAGTATTGCCAGATCCAAAGAAGCTTGATTCAGAACTACTCCCGTCACCTGAAAACCATTATCTGAGTAGTACTAAGCATGATAATGAAGCCAGACGTTTTGTAATCTATCCAGCCAAACACTATCAAACCAATCCTGATACTCAAGCTGAATCAATTAAACAAATCGAAGCTGATTTACAAATCAGACTAAAAGATCTTCGGGATAATGGGAAAATTGTTGAAGCGTATCGCCTCGAGCAAAAAGTAACTTATGACATGGACATGGTCCGAGAATTAGGTTTTGTAAACGGTATTGAAAATTACTCACGCTATTTTGATGGTCGCCAGCCAGGAGATCCTCCTTTTACTTTGCTCGACTACATGCAACACAATGCAAATAATTTTGGTGACGGCAGTTATCTGACAATTGTAGATGAGAGTCACATGAGTCTTCCCCAGGTGAGAGGGATGTTTGCTGGTGACCGATCACGTAAAGAAACATTAATTAAATATGGTTTTCGCTTACCTTCAGCTTTAGATAATCGTCCTCTTCAGTTTCCTGAATTCTTGGAAAGAAGTAATCAGTTTGTGTACGTGTCTGCGACACCGGAAAAGTGGGAGTTAGAACAGAGTAAGGAAAATATAGCAGAACAGCTGATTCGACCGACTGGATTGATTGATCCAGATATCGAAATTCGACCAAGTGAAGGCCAGATTCCCAACGTGCTCAAAGAAATTTTAATTCGTAAAGCCAAAGGGCAGCGGGTGTTGATCACAACACTGACCAAGAAAATGTCAGAAGTTCTGACAGATTATCTGAACGATAAAAAGAACATCATAAAATTACTAGAAGACTTGCAAGACGAAGAATTAAGACCGTTGTTAGGACAAGAGTTAAAAGTTGCTTATCTGCACTCTGATGTGGAAACCTTGGATAGATCCGATATTTTGGATGATCTAAGACGTGGAGAGTACGATGTTTTAGTGGGAATCAACTTACTGCGAGAAGGGTTAGATTTACCAGAAGTAACTCTTGTAGCAATCTTAGATGCTGATAAAGCTGGATTTTTAAGATCTAAAACTGCTCTGATTCAAACGATGGGGCGAGCTGCTCGTCATAATGAAGGTCATGTCATTTTGTATGCAGACCAAATGTCTGTGGCGATGAAAGCTGCTATTGAAGAAGTAAATCGGCGTAGAACGGTCCAAATGCAGTACAACACTGATCATGGCATTACTGCCGAAACTATCTTGAAACCTATCCGCGACCAGTTAGTTACTCGTGTCAAGGAAGACGAACCTAAGTATAAGAGCTTGTCAGATGCCTTGAATAGAGAATCTCAAAACTTAAAAAAAGGCGAGAAAAAGCCAGTTTTGATTCAACTGACTAAAAACGAAATTGTTGATTTGAACGAAATTAATGGAGAGAGTTTGTTACCTGCTGATCGAGACAAGATGATCAAACAACTTAATAAAGTTATGAGAACAGCCGCCAATGACATGGACTTTGAACTGGCTGCTCTCGTCAGAGATAGGATTAAATCGCTAGAAGAGTAGTGACTTCCTATTTCATGCTTTTTTCGGTATACTTGTTGATCGCTATTTCATTATGGACTACATCAAAATTCGTGGCGCCCGCCAACACAATCTGAAGAATATCGATGTGGACATCCCCAAACATCAATTGGTGGTGCTCACAGGTATGTCTGGTAGCGGTAAAAGCTCGCTTGCTTTTGACACCTTGTATGCGGAAGGGCAGCGACGCTATGTTGAGAGTTTGAGTTCATACGCTCGTCAGTTCCTTGGTGTCATGGAAAAGCCAGATGTTGATAATATCGAAGGGCTTTCTCCAGCTATTTCTATCGATCAAAAAACAACCTCCCATAATCCCCGTTCGACTGTTGGGACAATTACTGAAATCTATGATTATCTACGCTTACTATTTGCTCGTGTAGGTCATCCTCACTGTCCAAACTGTGGCAGAGAGATCTCATTTCAGACCGTAGATCAAATTGTTGACGCTATCTTTACACAGTTGGAAGAAAAATTTGATGGTCAACCAGTTCGTTTTATGATCCTTTCTCCAGTAGTCAGACAAAGAAAAGGTGAGTTTTCCCATCTTCTAGAAAGTATTGAGAAAAAAGGTTATCTGCGTGTCAGGATTGACGGAACAGTAATGAGCGTAGATGAAGACGTCTCTTTAATTAAAACAAATAAACACAACATTGATGTCATTATGGATCGGTTTGTGATGGGGAGTGAGGTATTGAAAGATCAAGACACTCGTAAAGATTTTCGCACAAGGCTAGTTACAGCGATAGAAGAGTCTATAAAGTTGTCTGATGGATATGTGATGGCCACTTTTGTGACTGATAGTGGTTTGACATTCCCAGAAAAACCCAAGGAGATGGAAGATCGCTTGTTCAGTGAAAAGTTTGCATGTAGCTATTGTGGTATCAGTATTTCTGAAATCGAACCACGTTTATTTTCGTTTAATGCACCTCAAGGTGCTTGTGAAACGTGTCATGGTTTGGGGAAGTTGTTGAAAATTGACCCACATCGCATTCTGGCCCCAGCTCTGAGTCTAACAGAGGGAGCAATTATTCCTTTTGCGCGGATGATGGAAAATGATACTTGGTGGGCAAGATTGGTCAAGGCTGTCGTCGAAGATTTTGGTGGTGATTTTCGTAAAACCGCTTTCGAAGATTTCAGTCCTGAACTTCAGAGTATCTTGCTCTATGGTTCTGACAAAGTGTACACAGTGAAAGGTACTAATAAAGAAGGAAACCTAACTCAAATTCATGAGAAATTTGAAGGGTTTGTGAAAAATTTGGAACGTCGATACGGTGAAACCGACTCAGAGTACATCCGAAAAGAGATTGAGCGTTTCATGCACAAAGAGCTTTGTCCGGCCTGTAAAGGTTCGAGATTAAAACCTGAAGCGCTAGCTGTACACGTAGCAGGTTTAAATATTTCTCAAATCACAGACTTGTCTATTGTTCGTACTCTTGATTGGGTACGCAAACTGATGCCTGAAGTGCTGAGTGAAAAAGAAAAAGTGATTGGTATATCAATTGTAAAAGAGATTGATGCTCGATTAGACTTTTTAAATTCAGTTGGTTTAAATTATCTTTCACTGGGCAGAGAGTCTAGTACATTAGCAGGTGGTGAAGCACAACGTATCAGATTGGCATCTCAAATTGGCACAGGCTTAACTGGTGTTTTGTATGTGTTAGATGAGCCCACGATTGGTTTACACCAGCGAGACAATCATCTGTTAATTGAAACTCTGAAGAACTTGCGAGATAAAGGCAATTCTGTTGTTGTGGTTGAACATGATCGAGACGTTATTATGAATGCTGACTATGTTTTTGATTTTGGTCCAAAAGCCGGTAAAAATGGTGGCACGGTTATTGCAGAAGGAACACCAACTGAACTAGAAAAAATGCCATCATCGATTACAGGGAAGTATTTGAGTAATGTAAAAAAAGTGACCAGGAAACGAGTGATTGCTCCAATCGATGAAGTAATCGAAGTTACAGGTGCTGCGATGCATAACCTAAAAAATATTTCAGTCGACTTTCCTTTAAATCGTTTGGTTTGCATCACAGGCTTATCTGGATCTGGAAAGTCAACCTTACTTCATGACACACTCTACAACAACTTGGCAAAAGAATTGGGGTACTCTGTTGATGTCGTACCTGGAAAGATCGATACCATGAAAGTGCCAGGGAAAGTTAAACGTATTAGTTTAATCGATCAAAGTCCTATTGGTAGAACGCCTCGCTCGAATCCAGCAACATACACCAAAATTTTTGATCAGATTCGGCACATTTTTGCAGAAACTTCAGATGCTAAAGTACGAGGATATAAACTTGGTCGTTTTAGTTTTAATGTTCGTGGTGGTCGTTGTGAAGCTTGTCATGGTGAAGGCCAAATAAAAATTGAGATGCAGTTTCTACCAGATGTCTATGTGACTTGTGATGTTTGTTTTGGTAAAAGATACAATGAAGAAACACTTGAGGTTAAATATAAAGATAAAAATATTGCCGAAGTTTTAGCAATGAGTGTTGATGAAGCGCATGATTTCTTTCAAGCACATAAACAACTTCAGCATAAGCTTCAAACACTCAAGGAAGTGGGACTTGGTTACATTGATCTTGGTCAACCAGCTCCGACACTCTCGGGAGGAGAAGCTCAACGAGTAAAACTCGCAAAAGAGTTATCGATTCGTTCTAGTGAGCACACAGTGTATCTGTTGGATGAACCAACGACCGGTTTGCATTTTGAAGACATTCAAAAATTATTACACGTACTCGGTCGTTTAGTGGAACAAAATAACACGGTCATTCTGATTGAACATAATTTAGACATTATAAAGAATTGTGATTGGATTATTGATCTTGGTCCAGAAGGTGGCGAGTTTGGTGGAGAAGTGATTGCTGCTGGAACTCCAGAAGACATCGTTGAACACAATAAATCTTGGACTGGTAAGTTTTTGAAAGCAGAGCTCAAGTAAGCGATGCTAGAATATCTTCATGGTCGAAAAAAATAAGATCCTCAAGTGGCTAGAGTATTACACACAATCACCTCACAAACCTGGTGTGTACTGGTTTATGAATGCAAAGGGTGGTGTAATTTATGTGGGCAAAGCAAAAGATTTAAAAAACCGATTAGCTTCCTATACGCAACTGACGCAATTACATGGCAAAACAAAGCTGATGGTGATGGAGGCGATGAGCTTAAAGTTTGAAGTTCAAGAAAGCGAGTTAGTAGCCCTATTAGTTGAAGCAGAGTTGATTCGACTTCATCAACCTCAGTACAACATTCTTCTCAAAGATGACAAAACACCACTGTACATTTATGTAACGCGGGATATTTACCCACAAGTGAAAACAATTCGTAAAAAAGAGGTGAAACGATTAATGGTCCGGGAAGGATTGACTAAGCAGGATATTTTTGGACCATATCAAAGTGCGTATCGTGCGAAAGAGATTTTAAAAATGGTGAGGCCGATTTTTAGATGGTGCGATCATCCCATGACTGGCAAACAACTTTCAATAAGTGCTGTACAAAAAGAAGGACCAATAGTTCGGCCTTGTTTCTATTACCACATTGGTCGGTGTTCAGGTGCGTGTCTCGGTAAGATATCGCCACAAGAGTATCAGAAAATGATTGACCAACTCAGAAAGTTTCTGGCTGGTAAATCAACAGAGGTTTTACGTTTCTTTAAAGAAAGAATGAGGACAGCTTCAGAGGACACAGAGTATGAGTTAGCTGCACAATACCGTGATGGCATTCGGCTCATCGAAGGATTTTTAAAACCTACTTTTAAAATCAAACCTGATTTACAGCTTCCGAAGTTATACGAATCCATCGTACATGAAGGGTTGCTTCATTTACGCAAGGAAATTCGTCAATTCTATTCGTTATCAAAGGACTACCCATTACATCGAATTGAAGGTTTTGATGTCAGTAATATACAAGGGAAAAACGCTGCTGTTTCAATGGTTGTGTTCACCGAGGGAAAACCAGATAAAGCAAATTACCGACTTTTTAACATTAAATCTATAGATACTCCCAACGACTATCACATGATGAAGGAGGCTATCTCTCGACGCCAAAAACATCCTGAGTGGGGTCAACCAAGTTTGATTCTAATCGATGGTGGCAGAGGACAACTTCGATCAGCTTTAAGCGTTTGGAACTGGGAAGTACCCGTGGTGTCTATTGTTAAAAATCCTGATCGGTTAGTTATTCCAATTTTTGAAGATCCTACACAACCTTCGATGACTAATATAAAGTACCATTTTGTTCATTTCCCAGTAGATCATCCAACACTTATCTTACTCCAACAGATTCGTGATGAATCGCATCGATTTGCAAAGAAGCAACATACTAAATTGAGAAACAAAAACATTATTTCGTGACATAATCAGAGTCGTATTTTCAATATTTTGAATAACACTAGGCTTTCATGATCTATAGCGTATTAGACTGGCACTTCTTTTTACAGTTTTTTGTTTTCTTTGTTGCCATTTTTTTTAGTGTAATTGTTCCGGGTTACTGTGTCAGTAAAAAAATACTACATGTTGATTCAACAGAGTCTGTGGTTTTCTCGTTTGCGATCGGATTAGCGCTGCTTGGTTGGCAGGGGTACATTTTTGGGTATTTGCAGTTGAGAAATTTTCTGTTTCTCTATCTAATTTTATGCATCTGTTTAGTGGTATGGAAAAGGTGGATTTATAACGATTTTCTTCATGATTTGGCGAAAACTCTCTCTCAATTAGATACCTGGATCAAGTTGATGATTGTTGTCGGAGTTCTGCTACAGCTACTCACCATTGTCACATCAGGTTTTCAAACAGCAGAAGGAGTTCGGTATATACAAATCAATGCTGACGACGGTTTATTCCATGTTTCGTTAATCACTTCAATCATGGATCATTTTCCACCTCAACAACCTGGTGCCAGCGGTTTACCAATCACAAATTATCATTATTGGGAGGACATGATCTTAGCAGAGATGGCTCGCGGTTTTGGTTTATCACCAAATCATCTTTATTTTCAGTTTTTCCCTTTGCTCTTGGCACCTTTCTTGGGGGTTGCTATAGCGATACTTGCAAAGAAGTGGTTTTCTTCTGTAACTGCTTCTCGTTGGATTGTTTTCTTTCATTTCTTTGCAGGTGATGTGACTTATATATTTATGCTGCTGCTTCATCGTGTGTTCACGTTTGCTCCCATCAGTCTTGATAATGGAATTATTCAATTAACAAATATGCCTCAAGCTGTTGCTAAGGTTATGCTGTTCGCTGGGTTGTTAGGATTATTAAAATACTCGAAAAAACCAAACCTCATTTTAGGTGTAACTGTCTCTGTTTTATTTGCAACAATGACCGGATTAAAAGTGTATTTCGCTTTTGCAGGTGCACTTGGTTTGGGTGTGGTTTGGATTATTCGTAGTATCCAACTTATGACTTCTTTTGTTGGGTTTTATGGTTCACCGTCTGTTGTGTTTAAGGAGTGGATACGTTGGTCAGTCATGACTGTCGTATTCATTGTTCTTTCCTTTATTATTTTTTGGCCAGTAAATAGTGAAGCAGGTGGCTTAATGCTCATCTGGTCAGCATGGCCACGATTATTAATTTCGCCAGAAAAGATGAATTGGAATGATTGGTGGTTGAGAATGCAAGTGTATCAAGAAGCGCATAACATCAAAGCACTTTTTGTTTTTATTGCCTTAGCAAATGCCATCTTTTTGATTAGTTTTTACGGTATCAAGTTATTTGGATTACTTTTTCTGTTGCCTCAACTTATAAAAAAACAAAGCTTGATCTGGTTATTTTGTTTTCCTCAAATCCTAATTCTCATGTTTCTAGGTATGCATACCTTACAAGTTTCAGGTGGTTATAACACTTTCAATTTTACGATTGTGGCGTTGACTTTGCTAACTTTTTTTACTGGAGGATTGCTTGCTGAATTGAGTAAATACTTACCTCAGAAGCTGAATGTGTTTTGTGCTTTGCTCATTATAAGTTTCACAATACCTAGAGTTGTCTCGCTTACAATTGAGTTTATTGATAGTACTTTTACAACTTCAAAATCATCCTTAATTACAGTCAGTCACCAAGAGGCACTTAGATACCTGAGCGAACTTCCGGCAGACATGGTTGTTCAGTCTAATTTAGGGAATGGTTTAAATGGCCAAACACCGTACATTTATGCGTATACCCATCATTTTTCATATTTGGGTGGCATGAACATCTTGGAAAGTCATAACCAGCCGATTGCAGAAAGAAAGTATGAGGTAAAAGCACTTTTCTCAGGTGAATTTGGTAATAATGCTATCCCGTTTATGAACGAGCATCACATTGGAGCCTTATTTATTGATACAAGAACGGACATTCGTTTCGGTGAAGCGGAAGACAATCAAGTAATGAATGATACTAACTTATTGCAACGCCAGTTCTTCAATGACCAATACGCTATCCTGACTCTTGCTGATAACAAGTATCAGCGAACGCACTTATGGTGCGGACCTAAGTAGTCTTTTCTGGAATTCCATCGGGCCAACAGTGAAAGTTAAATATGCACTCTTTGCAGGTCGACATATCGTGGGTTCGTGGAAACTCTTGATTTCGAATTTTTACCATGACTTCTCGAACTAACTTTTTGAGTTCATCAACTTCTAGCTGAGATATTGTGAACGAGTGTTTGACAAAGCTCGCATTATCCTTGGGTTGAACGAAGTCGAATTCAGCCTGTTCCACTGTCATTTTGAAAGAACGATCAAGGTCTGCGAGTAATTTGTAAAAGACTAGCTGTCTCTTGTAATTACCTGTGCTGTTTCTTGTTTTACCCTCAATCTCGTTTCTACTTTGTGCTCGACCAGTTTTATAATCAACGACTTTAACCGTTTTACGTTGCGCATCCAACACTTCAATTTTGTCTATTTTCCCAGACAGCTGAATATCATCCAACACTGGAGTTGAAAAGCCGACTCCAAAAGGTTTTTCTGTAAATAGCGGTGTAACAAACTCATCATGATAGTTTTCATAATACTGTGTCAAAAGTTTTTGACCCTGTGCTAATCGAATTGCATACTCCGATTCGTCTATTGCTTCCCTCTGAAGCGCTTGGTCAAAAGAGCTAAGTACCAGTTTGAGCTGAGGAATTTGTCCATCATTATCTTTGATGCTCTGGAACAAAAACTCCATCGCTTTATGGATAGCTGTTCCAAATGACATGTAAATCGGTTTCACTCTAGGTACGCGCAGCAAGGTTTGTAATTTAAACTTATAAGCGCACTCTAAATATGTATTTAGTGCAGTAGCAGAGAGCTTAAATCTTTCTAAAATCGTTGTGATGAACTCTTTTTCATCGAGGCTGCTTTCTGGGTGATCAACAGTTGGATGAAGTAATTTGGCGAGAAGTTGAGGAATGTCTTGGGAGTCATTAAAACTTTCGTCTCTTGATATTGATTGTTCTGGAAGTTCTTGCAAAAATAACGAAGGTGTTGTCTCGCGACTAGAACCAGTTGATTCTACGGTTTGAGGCAAAGTTATAAATAACTGTTTCTTTGCGCGAGTAAGTGCAACATACAATAACCGCCGTTCGTCCTCGTTTCTGTCCTCTTTTTCTCCTGCACTGTATTTCAAAATTCCTTCAGGTAGTGGAATAAGGTTTCGAATGACAGAATTGCCCCAACGCTTATCAACAAACCCAGTAATAAATACATGTGACCACTCTTGTCCTTTTGACTTATGTGCAGTGGTAAGTCTGACTGCGTTTTCACGAATATTTAAATCAGTCTCAGGTAACTGAAGTTTATGATCGAGCATCGTGTGAATGACGAGTAGGAATTTTTCAAGATTTAACTGATGATCGTTGAGTGCTAAACGTTTGATTTCAGAAAAAAGAGTATTTACTATGTTTAATTCTTCAACAACATTAGGTTTTTTAAGCAGTTCACTGAGAAAACCGCTGTCATTGAGTACAGTTTCGAAGAGTATTGGAAAATTGACTTGAGCATCTAAACCTGACCAATATGCCAATTTCTTGATAAATTCTGTAAGTGTTTCTGACCCATTTTTTTCTGATTCAGAAAGTTGGTCTGAAAATTCTGGCAAGAGTTTAGGATCAGTTAAGAAAGTGTACAACGGAATCTTTTTTTGATTGGCATGACGAATGCTTTTCAATATGACCAAAGCATGGAGATTTAGCCATCGATAATTTAATAGAGTAAATAAATTGACGTCTTCAACCGTCGTTCTGATATCTTCAAGTACTTCAAATAGAGTTAATAATTGAGTGATCGTGGGATGTTTGAGAACATCTGACCCTCCTTCGATATCATAACGAATACCAAACCTTGCCAAAATGTCTGCAACAGGTCTGCTTTCTGAATTGTTTCGATATATCACTGCAATTTCTTCTGCGGGTGTGCCTTTTTGGATTAATTCTAGTATTTTTTGAGCGAGAAATACGTGTTCTAGTGTATTGGATGGCGCTTCATATAATATTATTGGAGCATTGTAATCAGTTTGGGAAACTAACTGTTGGGCTATTTTTATAGGTAACTCACTTTTTATGTGTTGATGCTCAATGAGAGTTTTGGCGGTATCTAAAATAAGTTGGGTCGAACGATAATTTTGTTGTAGCGTAATCACTGTTGCTTCTGGATATTGCGTCAAGAAGCTAAAGGTATTTTCTAGAGAAGCACCTTGAAAACGATAAATTGATTGATTGGGGTCACCAACAACAAAAACATTAGCTTGTTCTGCCCAGTAGGAAGCAAGCAGTTGAATGACTTGGTTCTGTGCTGAGTTCGTATCTTGATACTCATCAATTAAAAAATACTGTAACTTTTCTTGATATTCTAAAAGTAATAATTCTTGATTTTGGAATGCTGCAACTGTAAGTGAGATCATGTCTTCAAAATCAAACCTCTTATTTTCAACCAACTTTTGTTGATATTGAATATATAACTGTAGAAGTTCTTGATTCTTATGAAGATCTTTTTCTCGCTTCACGAGTTCTGTTTTTTTTATTTGAGCTTTTTCTGTTTCTAGGAATCTTGCTTCTTGTTCCAAAATGAAAGAAAACTGGTCGGGTGTTACTCCTTCTCGTTTAAGATTCTGAATGTCGTTAATTGAAGCCCTGAGATAGAGGAGTGGTGCGTTAACTGGTTTAATGAATTCGAAGCTATTACTATAAATCAGTTCTTCAAAAAATTGATATCGATCTAAATCAGTTAGAGGTTGAGCGTCGATTGAAAGAGCGAAGAATTCAGGATGAGTGGCTATAACTTCGCTGCAAAAACCATGAAATGTTTGAATATGAACGGAGTATGCAGTCTCACCTATCAGTGAAATTAGTCGTTTCTTCATTGCGCTTGCACCTGATTCAGTGAAAGTTAAAGCCAAGATTGAGGAAGGATTAGTGTCAGTTTTGAGTAGAATATTTGCAATACGGGTTGCCAGAATCTGGGTTTTCCCTGTTCCTGGTCCAGCAATAACCATAACTGGTCCGTCGAGTTGGTCCACAGCGAGTTTCTGTTCTTTGTTCAAACTCAGGTAACTTTTGTTAAAGGAGGGGGTTGTTTTGAGCACGCTCGTATCTTATCAAATTCAGGTATAATATAGACGTGCAAAAGTCCAAAATTAGGAACCTAAATTTCTTCGTCATCATTGTTGAACTCTGTGTCCTGTTCACTTTTTTTTGCTCAGTGACTCTCGTTTTTGCTGTTGGATTGTTTTATCACAGTTGGTGGTATCAGTTCAAAAATAATGCACACATTACTGACCGACAATTTCTATCGTTAATTAGATCAGGTTTAAAAACTCCGGTAACTGAAACTGATCAGCACAAAAACATTTTACTATTGGGTGTTGATGTCATCGCTAATAGAGTCGGGGATCCTGTGTTGACAGATACTATTATGATTTTTTCGTTAAACACAGTTTCTGGTGAACTGAAAGCAATCAGTTTGCCACGCGACTTATGGAGCACAGAATATCAAACCAAGATTAACGCTTTGTATGAATATGGCAAACAGCGTTATCCGCAAAATCCTCAGCAGTTCCCTACAGAAGTTTTAAGTAATTTAATACAATTACCAATTCATAACACTATCGTTTTGTCCTTAGATCAACTGAGTGAACTAATTGACGATATGAACGGTGTTCCTATTACTATTACTGAGAGTTTTACTGATGAGCAATTCCCACGTACTGACGTCGATATTAGGACAGAACACGACCCTAAAAAATTATATGAGCGAGTTGAATTTGTAAAGGGAGTCGAGACAATGAATGGTGAAAGAGCTCTTCAGTTTGTCCGTTCGCGTCACAGTACCCAATTAGAACAGGGGACTGATGATGCACGTACTATTAGACAGCAACTACTGATTAATGCAATTTTATTAAAACTAAAAGACCCAACAACGTTAAAAAATCCCGTAATACTAGGGAAACTGTTTAATTGGTATCAAGTCAATTTTGAAAGTGAGCTTTCTGTACTTGAGCTCATCCAACTTGGATACTCACTCCAAAAAAATTTGATTAATATTTCATTGTTACCTCAGACGTTAAGTTTTGAAACTGCTAATCAAGCTGGAGTAATCACTCATCCTTCCGAGCAAAAATATAATCAATGGGTATACGAAGTTAAAGAAATGCCAGCTTTTCAAGCAGAAGTGGCTCGTAAGCTAGGAATAAAGTAAATCATGTACAATGATAGAACTACCATGAAAAACTCGTTATTTTGGATCCTCATCGTGTTACTTTTAGCCGGTGGTTTCTTGCGCGTGTTTCGTCTCAATCAAACGCTTCAGTTCTTGGGTGACCAAGGCAGAGATGCTCTGACTGTTCGAAAAGTGTTGATAGACCACGATCCTGTTTTTATTGGTCCAGTTACTAGTGTGGGAAATATGTATTTAGGTCCGGCCTATTACTATTTCATGTTGCCATTTTTGGCGTTGACGTATCCTAGTCCAATGGGTCCTGTATATGCTGTGGCAATTTTAGGAACGATAACCATCTATCTGATCTTTCGATGTGGAAGGGAGCTAGTTGGTGAGAAAGCGGCACTGATAGCCACAGTGCTATACACTTTTGGTTGGACTTTTATCGTTCAGTCTCGGTTTAGTTGGAATCCAAATCCTGCTCCTTTTGTCTCAATCTTGATGATATGGGCGACGTATCGTGCCTGGACCAGGAGTTCTAGGTACTGGATACTTGTGAGTTTCTGCTTCAGTCTGCTGTTACAACTCCATTACATGACACTACTTTCACTCCCAGCCGCAGGTATTTTCTGGTTAGCAACATTATACGATTACTGGAAAAAACAACCCAAAAAACTGAAATTGTTCTTTTTCCATACTCTATTAGCAATTTTACTTTTTCTTCTATCACTGACCCCACTCATTTTATTTGATTTTAAACATGATTTTTTGAATGCAAAGGCGTTTTATAACATCACTTTTGGTAAAGAGGATCAGGTTCGTAATCAAACTCAAATATTACGAACCTTGGAAGAAACGATGGGCAGATCGCGTCACATCTTATTTGAGGTAACTACCAATCAAATTGGCTGGTTGAACTTAATAATGGTGCTTGGTACCTTTGGATGTTTGATGCTGTTACTAAAAAAGAAAAGCAAATTTTCAAAGGGACAACTGGTTATTACCACTTGGTTGGTGATTGGAATTGTTGGGACATCGCTGTACAAAAGCTCTGTATTTGACCATTATATTGCATATTTATATCCGGTCACTTGTTTGATAATAGGCATGGTACTCACATACTGTTGGCAACAGAAATGGCTCAAGCTCATAGTTCCGGCGTTCTTACTCTGGTTCTTTTGCGTTAATTTAATGAAATATGATTTCAAAAGAATTAGTTGGACTGTTCAGGACATTGAAAACTATTCTAAACACGTTTTAGATTACGTCTCGGAAGGGGATTCGTATAGCCTGGTTGGTATTAACTCATACCATGATATCTATGCTATGAACTATCGATATTATCTTACTGCCTGGGGAAAACCACCATTGGATACTCAAGATGTAAACTCGGCAAAGCAACTACTCATCGTGAATGAAAATTATGAGCCAATTAATGAGATTCTTGATTTGCCGATTTACGAAATTGTTATTTTCCCCGAAAAGAGTAAAAGGCAGGTTTTCACCTTTCCGAGTGCACCTGACTTAATCATACTTCACAGGTGATTTGCATCAACATTTTTAGTACAATATTCGCTATGTCAGAAGCTTCAATTACACTATCAGTTGTTATCCCTTCATATAATGAAATGAAGAATCTGAAAAAGGGGCTACTTGATCAGGTCCATGATTTTTTGTCAAAACAGTCTTACAGTTGGGAATTAATATTAACAGACGATGGATCGACTGATGGTACTGTCGATCAGCTCAAAGCTTTTGCAGAAAGAAAAAGTCACGTTAAGGTGTTGCAAAACCGCCACTCCGGTAAAGGTCCAACTGTGTCTGCTGGGATGCTTACTGCAGAAGGTAAATATCGAGCTTTCACGGATTTTGATCAATCCACGCCAATTGAAGAAGTTAATCGTGCAATGGATCTCATTAAAAAAGGTTACGACGTAGTAATAGGTTCAAGAGAAGGTGAAGGAGCCAAACGAGATGAAGAACCATTTTACCGGCATTTAATGGGTAGAGTTTTTAACTTTTTTGTTCAACTCCTAGCATTGCGCGGAATCCAGGACTCGCAGTGCGGATTTAAGATGTTTTCAGATTCAGCGACTAAGAAGTTGTTTACTGCCTTGTTTGTATATGGTGAAACTCAAGAGAGAAAAGATGCTTTTATGGGTGCGTTTGATGTTGAAATCTTGTTCCTCGCCAGAAAATGGGGCTTAAAACTAAAGGAGATGCCTGTGGAGTGGAGACATGTCGAATCAGATCGAGTCAATCCGCTGAAAGATTCTGTCCGTATGTTCAGAGATATTTTGAGAATAAGATTTGCATGGGCTGCGGGAAAATACACGTTGAAAACGTCCGAATAAAAATATCGAGTAGGTATGACTCTCTCTTCACAAACCCAGTTTAAGTGTTGTGTGGCGCTGTATTTCCTCACATGCTTTTGTTATTCAATCTGGAGTTATGCACTTACAGATCCGAATTTAGTATTTTCTCATTGGCTCCCGTTTTGGTCTTTCCAACAATTCATGTGGCTGCTACCGAAACAAAGCATGACCATATTGTATGGGGCAATGGTGAGTGTGATGTTTGTTTGTGCTGTTTGGTTAAGTAACATTTCTCCACAAATGCATTTTGGACTTAAGAAGTGGTTAGCTGTGTTTCTCTTTATTACTTCGCCACTCATCTTTTCTAACAATGCCTTATCACATGATGTGTTTAATTATATTTTCAATGCTCGAATGGTTGTGAAGTATCAACTCAATCCTCATGTAAGAGTTGCAATGGATTTACTGTATGACCCCTGGACTCGATTTATGCATAACGTGCACACTCCAGCACCATATTTTTATGGCTGGACAGCACTCAGTTTAATACCTTACATACTCGGTTTTGGAAAGTTTCTAATCACGTATATTTTATTTCGAATCTGGAGTGAATTGGGGCTTCTTCTATCTGCTGTCCTCATCTGGTTTTTAATGAAAAAACAAAGTAATCAAAACGTTCGCTCCTTTGTTCTGATGTTATTAAATCCCTTACTAATTATTGAACTCGTATCAAACTCTCATAATGATGGATGGATGATGTGGCCAGCTCTGGCGAGTTTGTACTTTATACTGGCTTGGAAGATGCACAGGAAACAGATAGTTTTGCGTATGACTGGTTCATTCAGTCTCTTACTTTTTTCGATATCAACTAAATACGCTACAGCAGTCTTAGCACCAATCTGGCTGTTTGTTGTTTTAAAAAACTCTGAGTTTGCTGACAAGTTGCAAGCACTTACTGAAAAATTAAAAGTACTTAGTTTTAACATATTTGACGTCTCTGCAATGCTTTTATTTTTGCCTTTACTTACGGCACGATCCCAACAATTTAATCCTTGGTATCTGAGTTGGAGTTTGCTCTTTTATCCATTGATGAAGAATAAATTCTTAAAATATTCTGTATTGATATTGTCTGTGAGTTCATTATTTCGTTATATTCCCTGGATGTGGTATGGGGCATTTGATTACAATTCTCAAATAGATATGAACCAAAAATTAATCACATGGGTTCCACTCTTTTCATTTTGTCTGATCTGGCTATCTTATACAGTGAGCAAAACCCTCAAGAAGGCTTATACAAGCTAGTAGCTTCTCGACGCATACAAATCCCACCCTTTTTAGTACAATATCTGTATGGAAATGTTCTCTTTTCTAAAGAAATTGTCATGGCGGTGGAATCAAGCTGGAGTGTACTGTCTGTATCTGGTGTCACATCTCCTGTTGTTGACCGCGATGCCAGTTTTTGCAGATGAAGCAATTTATATTCGTTGGGCTCAGCTAATCATTGATGACTGGCAACGATATTCACTCTTTTCGTTGAATGACGGGAAGACTCCTATTTTCATCTGGGTAATGGTGCCATTCTTGAAATTTGTAACAAACCAATTACTTGCTGGACGCTTGCTAGCAGTAGTAGTCGGTCTTTTTCAAGTTTTCCTCATCAAAGAGTTAGTAAAAGTTTTTGGCGGGAAAAGAAAAGCGCAGCTGATATCAATGGTGTTGACAGTAATTTTACCATTTTGGTTTTTCTATCACAGAATCGCACTTATGGATGGACTGATGACATTATTCATTTCTTACGTAGTGCTTACCCTAGTAAAACTTGCTAAACATCTTGAGAAGGAAAAAACAGCGTTCGCATTTAATAGATATACCATTTTTTTTACAGTGGGTGCCGGAGTGAGTTTTGGTTTAGCAATTTTGAGCAAGTTGCCTGGGTTATTCTTGAGTCCGGTTTTTGTTTTGATTGCTGCATTCCCGTTCACAACAAATCATCTTCGACTTTCCATTACTAAATTTTTTTGGATTGGGTTAGCTGGTGTGATTGGAATCTCTTTATTTTTGCTACTCAAACTTCATCCTGCTTTTGCGCAACTTTTCCTCCGTGGCGGAAACTTCACATACTCCATCGGTGAGTTACTTGCTGGAGACTGGGTAAATAGTATTCGAAACATTCCTCGTTTTAGTGGTTGGCTGATTTTTTACCTTAGTCCTACTGTGATCTTATTTCCACTGGCAGGTCTGTTAGATAAAAAAATTGCGAAAAAGGTTGGTTTTCTAATTTTGTCTGCAGCTCTTTTTTGTGGACCATTTGTTGTGTTTGGAAAGACAGTGTACCCCCGATACCTATTACCTTCGGCAATCTTCCTTACGGTTGCCACAGGATTAGTAAGTGAAAACTGGTTAGAAAAACGTCAAAAAATTCAACTCATCACGCTCGGTTTACTCGGTCTCACTTTTCTCTGGTCAATGTACAATATTGTGATTACATTTGTAAATATTAATGATGTTCCCTTTGTGGCATTAGACAGAGAGCAGTATCAAACAGAGTGGTCAGCTGGATATGGAGTCAGGGAATCGGTGGACTTTATTCAAGAGCAAGCTAAACAAGGAAAAGTAGTTGTAGCAACTGAGGGTTACTTTGGGACACTTCCTGACGGAATTTTACTGTATCTGCATAACCAGGATGTGGCAAACATAGAAGTATTTGGAATTGGTGAACCAATTAGGTCGGTACCAAGTGAGTTTGTAATGAAAGCAACAAATGCTCATTCAGCATACATTATGGTAAATAGTCATCGTATGATGACGAATGACCCTAGACTAACAAAAGTAAAAAGCTTTCCGCGGCCGTATAATGCACCTAGTTTTGACATCTATGAATTTAAACAGTAACGACTCAGTAGTTATGAAAATCTTCCACTCAATATCCAAGAAAAGACGTTCTGCAATAGTTGTTGGTGTGATTTCGATCGTTTCAATCATGATCCCGTTACTCTCCTTGTTCCATACTGAGTTTTTTAGAGTTCACGATTTTACACAAGGAGCCAGGGTTATTGAGATGTTTAGAGGGTTTCAAGATGGACAGATTCCAGTGCGTTGGTCACAGAATTTTGGTTTTGGGTACGGAATGCCGACTTTCCTCTTTTATGCGCCATTCCCCTATATAGTGGGTGCAGCTATCTACTGGTTTTCGCAAGACTTGGTATTTTCACTTCGCATTATTTGGGCTTTACCTACAATCTTTTCTTTTTTGGGCATGTATTTGTTTACTAAGAAATATCTTGGGAAATGGGGAGCTTTGATTGCTGCTGTTTCATTTACACTTGCTCCATATAGAGCTGTTGATTTGTATGTGAGAGGTGCTATCGGGGAGGTATGGGGAATTGCTTTCTTTCCTTGGTTGCTAATCGCTGTTGACGACTGGTTTGATAATCCTCGATTGATCGATCCAAAGTTAAGTTTGTTAACCGGACTGCTACTTATCACCCATAACCTGATGGCGATGTTCTTTTTACCCGTATTAGTTGTTTATGGCTTACTAAAATTAATAGTTGGTAAGAAAATACATTTCAAAATACTACTGCTTTTCTTTATTCAAATTCTTATTGGCATTGGTATCTCTGCCTTTTTTATTCTTCCTGCATTAGTTGAGCAAAATGAGACTCAAATACAGTCACGTATCCTTTCTGGATATTTTAGTTATGTTCAGCACTTTGTCTACATCCGTCAGTTTTTTCAAGAGAACTGGAAATATGGAGGCTCAGTCTGGGGTCCATTTGATGACATCAGTTTCTTCTTAGGATATGGACAACTAATGGGAGGTGTATTACTGGGCATAGTTACACTCTATTGGTTGGTGAGGAAAAGTACTCAGCTTAAAAGACCAATTCACTTTTTAAAACGGTTGCTCGACGATAATCGTGAACTTCTGCCAATTACTATATTAGCCACAGTATTTTTTCCGGTCTCACTTTTCCTTTGCGTCCAAAAATCCGAGTTTTTCTGGAAGCTCAGTACCTTACTGCAAGCAGCCCAATTTCCTTGGCGTTTTCTATCTTTAACCGTTTTTAGTTTAGCTATTTTGAATGGATTAATTTTCCGTTTTGTTCTGCCAAAATATGCGAAACCTGTCCTGTTTTTTACACTTTTTATTGTGTTAGTCATTCCCAGTTTTAAATACTTCAGACCAGAAAGGTTTTTAGATGAATCTATTGGTTCCTACTACACAGATGCTCATCTTATTCGGTTCAAAATGAGTGAAACCTGGCCTGACTTTTTACCGATCAATTTTAATGGAGATATCACTCCTACTGATGAGAGATTCACATTGCCAGTTGGGTCAAATCCTAAGGAAGTAGAAGTACTTATTGATCGAACGAGTCAACTTGCCCTCCAAACTCATTTTGCAGCACCAGCTTTAGTGACGCTAAATATTGCAGATTTTCCTGGATGGACAGTTTTTATTGATGGACAAGAGGTAACAACAACTCAAAATAGAGATGGTTTACTTCAACTCACAGTACCTATTGGAGAACATCTGTTAAGTGCAGAACTTGAACGAACTCCAATACGTTTGATTGCTGATATTATTACCGTATGCAGTTTGTCGATTCTGATTGGTGGTCAAATTATTTTGTTCAGAAAAAAGGAAGTATGAACACGAGTTACATAGCAGCCGATCTAGACCCGCAAGATGCCGACACCATTGTGGTACCGCAAATGGATGATTTTAAGCGAAAGTCAGTCTCTGGCGCGATATCTTATACCTTAAGGAGCATCTTCCTAAACATGTTTGGAGTTGTCACAGGTTTAATTCTGGGATACTACTTACTTCCAGAAGACTTTGGTATTTATGGAATTGTTGCTCAGATGATTGGTATCCTGCAATTCTTCTCTTCCATTGGTCTTGGCCCAACATTGATCCAAAAGAAGACTGAACCGACAATTAGAGAATACCGAACTGTTTTTACAGTACAACAAATCCTTTCGTGGTCAATTGTTGCTGCTGCTATCTTTATTATATCGAGTGGTCTACTACCAGCAAATATTGGCAAACCTGGTCAATTAGTATTTTTAGCTCTAGCATTTTCATTTCCTCTTGATTCGCTTCGCATTATCTCTGCCATCATGTTGGAACGAAAGCTGGATTTTTCTAGAGTGATCATCCCAAATATTTTTGAACAAGTCGTATACAACATTACACTTATTATTTCGGTGATCTTCTTCCATCAGGGGGTAGTGAGTTATGCATACGCGATCATATTAAGAGGAATTGTTGGCACTATAAGTATGTATTTTATTCAGCGTTGGCCTATTGGGCTGGCATTAGATAAGAGCGTCATTAAGAACTTTTTGTCTTCAGGTCTTAAGTTTCAAGGAAGTGATCTACTTGCAAAAGTGAAAGATCAACTCTTTTACATCTATCTCGCAAGAAATTTACCGTTAAATCAATTTGGCTATATTAGTTGGGCCAAAGGTTGGTCTCAAATGCCTTACAACCTGACGGTACAAAACGTTGTAGAAATTACGTTTCCTGCCTATTCAAGATTACAACATGATAAGAAATTGCTAAAAAAAGCAATTGAAAAAACTATTTACTTTATCTCATTAGCAATCTTTCCTGTTTTGGCGAGTATGGCAATATTCATATTTCCATTCACAAATATTGTATTGAAGTATCATAAGTGGCAACCAGCTCTTTTGACGTTTGTATTATTCACACTGAGTATCGGTTGGGCAGCAATTTCTACTCCGCTTACAAACACATTGAGCGCTATTGGTCAGGTGAGTAAAACCTTCCAACTCATGGTGATGTGGACTGCCTTGACGTGGATTCTGACGCCTATCTGCATTCATTATTGGGGATTTAATGGGGTAGCTATTGCTTCATTTTTAATCTCTTTCAGTTCACTTGTTCCAATTTTCTTTCTACGTCGGTATGTCAAAGTAGATGTTTGGAATCAAGTTAAAGATCCACTCATCGCAACAGTGGTAATGGCGTTGGTTTCAGTGGCAGCACTTCCTCTTTTAACAAGCATTCCCAAACTGATGTTAGGTGCACTTGCCAGTGTAGCTGTATATGGTATTGTGATCATAGTGATCAGTAGGCAAAAACTAGAGTTAGAAGTTAGAAGTTTACTCAAAGCCAAGCGAGGCTGAGAAAGTATATATGTCGTCAGATCTTTATCCGGTGAGTGTAATTGTTCATACCAAGAATTCTGAATCTACACTGAATCGCTGCCTCGATTCGGTTAGTTTTGCTCAAGAGATAATCGTTGTAGATATGCAGAGTAATGACCAATCAAAAAAAATTGCGGAGAAGTACACCGACCATATCTTTAGCGTTAAGAATTCAGGATATGTTGAGACAGTACGTAACTTTGGAATTGAAAAGGCAACTCAAGATTGGGTTTTTATTCTAGATGCAGATGAAGAATTGAGTGAAGGTCTTAAAATTTGGATGCAAAGTTTCTTATCGAGCTCAAAATCTGATACAGATGTTTCAGCATATTACATTCCACGCAAAAATATTATGTTTGGTCAGGAAGTTCGCCACACTGGTTGGTGGCCAGACTATCAATTAAGGTTTTTTCAAAAAGGTGCAGTGAAATGGGCTGAAGAGATACACTCCCAACCTATTGCGAGCGGAAAGGTAGTGCACTTACCAGCTGATCCAGAAAAATGTTTAATTCATTACAATTATAAGAGTGTTGAACAGTTTGTTGAGCGAATGAACCGGTATACGACTATAGCTGCAAATGAGTCAAAACAAAAAAAAACACTTTCTTCCACGGAACTTATGAATGCTTTTGCGAGTGAATTTTGCCAGCGTTTGTTTGCCTGGGACGGTACAAAAGATGGTAGTTTGGGTTTGAGTTTATCTTTTTTACAAGGAATGTATCAATTCATTGTAAAAATGAAGCAATGGGAGACTAACAGATTTCTTGAGAAAAAAGAGACTGAAATTGACACTGTTTTAGCAATCAATAGTTTTAAAAACATACTTTCGTACTGGGTCGCAGATTGGCACATTAAAAACAGTAGAGGGTTTGCTAAAATAGGTTGGATCATTCGAAGAAAATTAAGCAAATGATGACAACTATATGAATCTCTCAGTCATCATACCGATTTTTAATGAAGAGAAGACGATAGGTATTGTGCTGAAAGAGTTATTACTGGTAGCAGCTGTTAAACAAATTATTGTGGTAGATGATGGCTCAACAGATAAGAGTGTGAAAGAAGTCCAAAAAATAAAAAGCAAAAAAATCGTTTTAGTAAAAAAAGAAAACGGTGGCAAAGGGAGTGCGATTCGGCTAGGCTTAAAAAAAGTAACACAGAAATATGTGCTGATACAAGATGCTGATCTAGAGTATCACCCAGAAGATATTAAGGTGTTGATTGATCCGATTCGAAAAAGACCTAACGTTTTAGTTGTGTACGGATCGCGTTTTTTAGGTTCTCGATCGAACTTACTATATTGGCACATGTTAGGAAACAAATTACTCAATTTTTTTGTCAACATTTTATTTGATACAACATTATCTGATCTTGAAACGTGTTACAAGTTAATTCCTACCCAGCTGATGAAAGAGCTAGATCTTAGTTCAGATGGATTTGACATAGAAGTTGAAATAACTTGTCAGTTACTAAAAAAAGGTGTGAGAATATATGAAGTTCCAATTTCATACTTTGGCCGCGATTTTAGAGCAGGCAAAAAAATAACGTGGAAGGACGGCCTAACAGCCATCGTTGCGATACTTAAATATCGGGTACAGTCATGACAAAACCTTCTGTTTCAATTATTATTGTTCATTATAACTCCGACACATTTACTAGAGAGTGTCTGGACTCTCTAAAAGCTTTAAACGAAAAGTACTGTCAATTCCAAATTGTAGTTGTTGATAACCACTCTACCGAAGTCTTTGCATATGATGAAAAAGACTTACCTATTACAATACTCAGGACGGAAGAAAATTTAGGTTTTACCGGAGGAAATAATCTCGGTATTGCACATGCATTTGAACATCACAAGTCTGACTTCATACTATTACTCAACAGTGACACTATCGTCTCACCAGATTTTCTAGACATTCTG
Organism: Patescibacteria group bacterium; assembly: GCA_039934415.1. GTDB lineage: Bacteria > Patescibacteriota > Microgenomatia > UBA1400 > PJMF01 > JBDTME01. The sequence continues at coordinate 209,796 of JBDTME010000001.1, read as the reverse complement.
ATCCGATATGCACACACACATAAGAAAGTCGGAGTTGTGTCCCCTAAAATTTATTTTGAAAAAGGCTACGAATTCCACAAAAAAGAGTACGGGAATCAAGAAAGAGGAAAAGTGATCTGGTTTGCTGGCGGCAGTATTGATTGGAAAAATGTCTATGGTTTTCATCGAGGTGTAGACGAGGTTGATCGAGGTCAGTTTAATTTGGAAGAAATACATAGAACTCCTTCTGAGATGCCATATTATGGGTATCAAACAATGGATTTTGCGAGTGGTTGTTGTGTCTTGATTCCTTCTGAAATTTTGAAAGAAGTTGGTTTGTTTGATGACAGCTACTTCCTGTATTGGGAAGATACAGATTTGAGCGTGCGGATTAGTAAAGCCGGGTACACTTTATACTTTTGCCCAGAAGCTGTGATTTGGCACAAAAACGCTGGTTCCAGTGGTGGGTCTGGTTCTCCATTGCAGCGAGAGTATCTACGAAAAAATCGTCTGAAATTTGCATTAAAGTATGCGCCTTTTCGTTCTAAGTTAGCAGTTTTAAAGGAGTACTGGTTACCTTCCTCAAGCTAATGTTAGAATGAACTTATGGAAAAACTTCCAATTACCGCCGTAATTTTGACCAAGAACGAAGAACAAATGATTGTAAATTGCATTGAGACTGTGCAATGGTGTCAGGAAGTAGTCGTGATTGATAGTGAATCGACTGATTCAACTATTCAGCTAGCGAAGCGATCAGGTGCCATTGTATATAGCACCGACAAAGATTCATTTGCAGAACGTCGCAATTATGGCAGAACAAAGGCAAGAGCCGCTTGGATCTTCTATCTAGATGCTGATGAAAGAGTAACTCCAGAATTAATGAAAGAGATTAAGTTAGCTGTGACTGAAAATTCTGTAACAGCTCTGAGTCTTCACCGGCAAAATTTCCACTACGGAAAGATGATGAAGCATGGTGGTTGGCAAAATGATCACCTTGTTCGTGTTTTTAAAATGTCAGCTTTGCAGGGATGGAGTGGGAAGGTTCACGAATCTCCAGACTTTAAAGGGAACGTGAAAAAATTAGAATCACCTTTAATTCATCTAACACATCGCAACATGGTTGAAGGCTTGCGTAAAACCATTGACTGGACCGGCTATGAAGCAGAGCTTTTGTTTCAAGCTCATCACCCCCATGTTACTGTACGAACACTAGTTAGAAAAACATGTATGGAATTTATCAGAAGAGCAGTTCTTTGGGACGGCAGGAAAGATGGTGTGGAAGGATGGATCGAAGCTTTAGTTCAAGCAATGAATAAATTTATTGTATTTGAACGATTGTGGGAGCTACAGCGCAAACCATCTCTAGATCAAACCTATCAATCGTTAGACCAAGGAATCACCGAAGCATGGTCTGAATTTGAGTCACAGCATAAATAATGTCAAACAAACGGTTACGAATCTGCTTATTTTCTCCATACATCCCAGATCATCTTGGCGGTGGTGAGCGATATCTCTGTAGTGTCGCTGAGTTCTTGTCAAGAAATCATGATGTAAGTATTGCATTGAGTACTCTGTCAATTTCCTCAAGTGACGAAGAGCAGATTCGCCAGAGATATCAAGATTTTTTTCAGCTCGATCTACATAATGTTCAATTTATTGGTTCGCCTTTACGTTCGCGTACAATGCCTACGACAAAACTACTTTGGACAAGGCAGTTTGACGTGATGTATTACTTAACAGATGGTAGTTTGTTTTTTTCGTTGGCAAAGCGAAATATTCTCCACATACAATTCCCATTCACACAACCAGTTCGAGGTATTTTTAATCGGTTAAAATTAAAAAATTGGCAGATTAAAAACACCAACTCACATTTTACAAAAGAAGTTATTGAGCGAATCTGGAAAACTAAAGTAGATTTTGTTCACAGCCCTTATGTAGATCCTTTTGTATTTCAACCAGCTGAAAAGAAATCTAAAGTTATTTTAAATGTGGGTCGTTTTTTTAGCCATTTACATACAAAGAGACAGGATGTTTTAGTGAAGTCTTTTATTCATTTAGTTGATGAGCATCCTGAAGAGATGAAAGGCTGGAGTTTAGTATTAATCGGTGGTGTTGAAGATGAAGTATATGCTAAGAAAATAGAAAATCTCAGTGAAGGCTATCCAATTAAGATTATTCATGACGCTTCGGCTGAAAAGGTTAAACATTACTACTCAATAGCCCAGATGTATTGGCATGCAACTGGTTATGGTGTTGACGAGTTTATTAATCCATTATTTGTTGAGCATTTTGGTATATCAACGATTGAAGCAATGTCGAGCGAAGCTGTGCCAATAGTGATTAATAAAGGTGGCCAAAAAGAATTAGTTGAGCATGGTGTTAATGGATTTCTTTGGAATGAAGTCGATGCGTTAGAAGAGCGGACTTTAGCTGGAATTACACATGAGTTTGATTTAGTTGTTATGGGGCAGAATGCCAGAGAGAGCATCTCAAAGTTTTCACCTAGTGTTTTCTTCTCAACATTGACTGAAATGATTGGTACAGAAGAGGCTGTCCCTCTTCACATTTCTGGAAAAGTGTCAGCTGTGATTCCATCATTTAATGGCAAAAAATTACTTGAGGACAACCTAGATAGTGTAATTTCATGTTTAAGAGACGGTGACGAATTGCTGATAATTGACGACGCAAGTAGTGATGACACTGTTAACTGGCTGACGAAAAGGTTTAATTTAAAGCGAGATGAAGAACGTGCTGACTTTGGTGAGTATCTTTATCGAGCAATATTAGAAACTAAACACAAAAAGCTCGATGTTACTCTCGTTCAGAACAAGAACAATGAACGATTTGGTGCCAGTTGTAATAAAGGTGTGAGATTATCTGCCAACGATCTTGTCTTTGTCATAAACAATGACGTAAGACCTCGTTCAGATGTTCTTGAGAGTTTAATTTCACAATACACTGACCAAGAAAAACTGACACGCGAAATCTTTGGAGTAGGTTGCCTAGAAATAGAAGAGACTCAAGGCGCTACTAAGAAGTCTGGGAAGAATGCATTGTGGTTTGAGAGAGGACTATTTGTTCATTCAAAAGCTACAGATTTTCATTCAGGTAAAACTGCTTGGGTAAGTGGCGGAAGCGGCTTGTTTAATAAGGCCAAGTGGTTAGAGCTAAGTGGTTTTAACCCACGTTTTTATCCTGCTTATTGGGAAGATATCGATTTATCAGTTAGAGCGAGAGAAGAAGGTTGGGAAGTATTATTTGATGAAAACGCGATTGTAGAACACCGTCATGAGTCTACAAACCAAACAGCATTTGGGCAACAACAGATCGAGATCATGTCGTTTCGAAACGCCATTATTTTTACGATGAGACATACTACTTTTTTTCAGAAGATTCAGTTTTTATTTTGGCTTCCCTATCACTTAATTGTGACCAATGCTAGATCAAAGGGTACATTTTTTAAAGGATTTTTGCGTTCATTCCGCAATGAAAACCCACGTTGAGTGTAATTAAATACTTAATGCACAGTGGAGATATATGTCTGACAAAAATCCTGATCATTTTTAGCTGTTGGATCAAGATTAGCAAATGTGTTGACTGTGATATAACCTTGCATGGTTTTCTGGTCACAGAGTAGGTTGTTATAAATTCTCCAATAGGCACCATTATCAATCACAGACGGAATTGTAATTGCAGATTTTTGCTTATCTGAAACTAACTTCTGAAAATCGTCTTTTGAACTTTGAGGAAAGTGGGTCTGATCGTGATCGCAAGGCACGGCTGATCGATTGGCTTCAGATAAAATAATTGTATCTTCGTCGGCAAGATCAACGCAATTGGAACTAAAAGTTACATCGCCAAGTACATAACTTTGAGTATTCTCAATTTGAGCAATGCTATCAACTGTTGATCTGGTGATGCCATGAGAATATAACAGGTAGGTCCAAAACATAACAGGTGGGTCGATGGTATAGACGATAATCTTTTTGCCTGGGTTTGCTTGCAGCGATCGGGCAACATACTCAGACATGACTCTCTCTGAAAAGTAACTCACGTTTAATCCCAAAATTGGATATCTATAATAGTAGTGGTAAGAAAAGCTAACAGCACCGATCGAATACAGGCAGATGATAAGATACTTCCCCCAAACAAAGCGGGTGAACAGAAAATAATTTCCCCAAGCTATGAACAAAATAAGTAGTGTACATGGCAGAAACATGCGGAGTAGAAACCAAGGCTCACCAGAATTAATGGTAGCTGGGATCGTGGCGATGACCATGAACGACAACAGTAATATCACAGATATTCTGATTTTTTTAACTGTAAGGGTGAAGAATAATCCAATAAGGAGCAGTACAATCTCAAAATAATGAAACCAACCATACCCCCATGCTGAAAAAGTGCTTTGCGCGGGTTCGCCGTTAATAAATAAACGAGTTGGAGCATAAGCATTTATAAACCGTTCTCCTAAGAACTTAAAAATAACTACGACTTTATTACTGAACACGGGTGCCAATGGTGAAACAATCGCCATTCGTCGATCTTCATTCGAGTTTTTAGCTTGAAAATCTTTATTGGCAAAAATTGTGTTATTCCATCTGTTGTCAATTTTTTGATTCGGGAGAATTAGAAGAATATACCCTAAAAACAAAGCAGTACAAAAACCTAGGATGAATAGATAATATCTTTGCGAGATAACTTGTTTGATCGATGTGAATTGAAGTGCTCCCAATAATAATACCCAAGGTATGAAAACTAATTTATATCCTTGGTAACAAAAGAATCCTAGAGTGAAAAAAAGAAGGGAATAAAGGGACTTTTTTCCTTTCCAAAGCAGAACGATAGTACCCCCAATAGAATAAAAGTACGTCGACATAACAGCGTCGTATGTTAATCGACTCATTTGCCAAAGTAGGGGATTGAAACAACTTACCAAGAACACAAAAAAACTTAACTTCTTATTTTTCCACAAGCCATAACTAAATGCTGACAAAATAAAAGGAAAAGTAACTCCCATGAAGACTGAAATTGCTCTTGTTGCAAGCAATGGATTTGATATCAGTTTAAAAAAAGGAGCCATCAATAATGCGGGAAACTCAGCATAGTCAGAGTGAACTGGTTGCAAACTCCACCAGTGAAATTGTTGATTGAGTGTTGTTCCTTGTATTGAGAATGATTGTGCTTGAACTGCGTAGACTACTTCATCATGGGTTAATGCGGCTGGAAAAGCAGATAATTGCCAAAACCTTGTTGCAACTAAAAATATTGAGATTAAAACAGAAAAAACTGCTATAACCTTGTTGTTTTTTGAAATGAATGTTGAAAGATGAGACATCTTCAAGAATTATAGCTTGAAACAATTAAAAGCACTACCTTTGCTTGATACTAAACTGTTTATATTTTGATAGAATAAAATCATATGTTTTTGTTAGAAAGAAAGAAAATCTACTTAGCTGTCCTTTCGTTCATTTTCATTATTGCTGGCTGTCTTCGCCTTTACCGGTTGGACCAGGTTCCAGCTGGAATGAGTTGGGACGAAGCTGCAATTGGCTACAACGGGTTTGCAGTTTGGACTATTCATAGAGACGAGTGGCTTCATTTCTTACCAATCTCTTTTCAATCATTTGGAGATTACAAAGCTCCATTCGCGATTTATGTAAATGGTTTGTCAACTTTACTGTTTGGATTAAATCTTTGGGCAGTTCGATTTCCTTTTGCCGTGTTTGCGATACTTTGTGTGGTTGGTATCAGTTTTTTAACGGACCAGCTTCTGCAAATCTTTGTCTTGGACCAACGCAAAATAGGGTTTGATAAAAGTTCTGCTAGGTCTGTTGTAGTTTTGATTACAGCTGTTTTTGCTGTATCACCTTGGCACCTTTTTTTTAGTAGAGCAAGTTTTGAATCTGGAATTGCTTTGTGTTTAGTCGTTTGGGGTGTCAACTTCTTTTTCTTGAGCCTAAAAGCTCGAGATTTGAAACGGCTCATTTTTGTTGGTAGTTCGGCACTTTTTTTTGTATTGAGTTTGTATACCTATCACAGCGCGAAGATTTTCACTCCTTTTCTACTGTTACTACTTTTTGCTTTTTTTAAAAAGGAAATTTTTAGTGCTCTAAAAACAAATTTAATTGGTGTCGTTTTTGGTGCGACCTTATTACTACCTGTTGTTTATGACTCCATATGGAAAAAAGGCGCTACACGCCTTTCGCAAACTTCTATCTTGGGAAGTGAGACTCTCAATGTGTTACAGAAAATTCAAGCAGTGGTGACAAATTATATTGCTCATTTTTCACCTGCTTTTTTAGTACAAGGTGCTACAACAACTCTTCGACATGGTGACGGGCACTGGGGAGTTTTGTTTTCGACTGAGTTCCTATTGGTGATTGGTGTAGTTGCAGTGATACTGAGTAAAAGGTTCCTGTTCAAAGATGATTCACTAAGATTTAAAGCATTAAGTAGGCTAGCATTCTTTGGATTAGGCTGGTTGTTAGTTGGATTCATCCCAGCAGCGATAGGTTTTGAGATACCACATGCAAACAGGGCACTTTTAAGCTATCCAGGTTTCTTGATTGTGGAAGCAGCCGGTTTACTTCTCCTTATTTCTCAACAATCAAAAGAGAAAGCATTATTTTTCAAATCACTATTAGGAATGGGGATTTTAATTCACGTTTTACTATCGTTAAGCTTCTTGCATGATTATTTCAGTATTTACGCAGAGGACTCTGTGGAAGCTTTTATTTATGGATATGAGCAGGCTTTCGAAAAGGTAATGCAAGCAGAACCAACTGTCGATAAAATTATGTTTACTTCTTCGTATGGTCAGCCCTATATCTATGCCTTGTTTTTCCGTAAAACAAATCCGATCATATATCATGGAGGTTCACTCGTTAAATACGAATTTCCAGACAAGATTACTGTGGGAGACTTGATGAGAAAAAATGCCTTAATCGTTGCTAGTCCAGAAGAAATTGATCCGTCACTGGCAGACAGTCTCATAGTTGCACCAAGTGGAGAAGTACGATTTGTGATTATTCAAACTCAAAAGTAAGTTATAATTTCTGTTATGAAAGAAAAAATATCTGTAGTCGTACTTTTCTTCGTTTTACTCTTGCTCAAACTGTATTTCATCGGTCATAACGATGTCTTTTTTTTCTTCGACCAATCGAGAGATGCGTTTGTTTCCAGACAGATATTTGAAAAAGGTGACTTGAAGCTTCAAGGACCATCAGCTAGCGGTACAAATGACACTGTCTATCACGGAGTACTCTACTATTATGTTATCGGTCCTATATACACGATATTTAATGGAAATCCTTTTTATGTAGATGTGACGCTTGCCTTTTTGACCACATTCAACTTAGTAGTATTTTATTTACTCGTTAAGAAATTTTCAGCATCAAAAGTAGCTGCCTTTATCGCATCAGTCATGCTCGCTGTCTCATTTGACGGTATTGTGACGAATACTTGGTTATCAAATCCTATACTAACGTATTCGCTGCTGATACTATTTTACTACTCATTGTGGAGGTTTGTTTCAGAACGAAGTACTTTTTATTTTTATTTGACAGCGTTGTTTTTGGGTTTAGCCAACCAGTCGCTCATTTCTACAATCTATTTGTGGGGTGTGACTATGGTGAGTATTGCGCTTGTTTTTTGGCTAGACAGAAGGCATCAAGTCAAAACCCTTAGTCTGAAAAAACTTTTTCTTTTTTTCACGCTGTATTTGTTCTGTGTATCAACTATTTTGTTAACACAGTTCAAATTAGCAAGAGCTGGTATTTTCACACTCGAGGCATTGAGCAAAGCATCCTCTGAAAAACAAGCCTCTGTCTTCACTTGTTCTGTCTCCACGCTCCTGGCACTATCAAGAAAAGTAAACAATAGTTTCTTTCCTCAATATTACTACGCTTCGGTACTCACTTTTATTGCTATCCTGGCAATATTTATAAGAAAAAATTCCAAGAAAAAAATTCTCTTCGTTTTGTTATGGCTTAGTAGTCCTTTTTGGTTAACATTACTCCATGATCGTGATAGTTATCATATTTTCATTGGGATTGAAGCATGCATTTATCTAGTAACAGGTGTGGCGCTCTCGGCTTTCACACGAACCAAATTAGGCCTCTTAGGTGTTGCCATTTTTTTGATCATAATTATTTTGTCACAACTTCAGGCCATCATGCATGCCAAATCAGAAAAAACTACGCAGTTCTGGGTTGAGCGAGGAGCCTTACTATCAGATGAACTTGCGCTGATAGATAAAACATACCAATTAGCAAATGGAAGGCAGTTCACAATTTCAACTGCAACAAATCCCTATTTAATAAACACTACTTGGTCGTACCTGTATGACTGGTATGGAAAAGGAAAATACAACTATCTCCCTCTTTGGTACGGTAACGCTCAGGTTGACGTGCCTGGCGCTGAGTTACTAACAAAAGTTGAAGAACCAGCAGAGCTCCATTTTACGATTAAAGAGGCTGAGCCAGGCGTACAAGACTGGATGAAGAAAGAGTTAGATCAATCGTTTGAGGACAGGTTAGGTCCTGCAAAAGAAAATTTTTATTTTGGAAAACTAGAACTTTCTGAGTTTCAAAATACTAAGTAATTCATATTACATGCGCATCCCATTTCAATTCTCAAAAAAAGCAGGGTTAATTCTCGTCATTTTAATGGTAAGCCTTGTGCTGAGAATATATAAATTGAATGTGACCCCACCCTCTCTATATTGGGAAGAAGCTGCGTTGGGTTATGATGCGTATTCTGTTTTAAAAACTGGCATGGACCATCATGGGCATTGGTTTCCAGTTGTGGCATTTGAGTCGTTCGGAGATTATAAACCTGCCTTATATTTCTATTCCATCATTCCTTTTTTATTTGTGTTTGGTTTATCAGTCTGGTCTGTCCGGATACCTTCAGTGATTGCTGGCGTTCTCATTGTTTATTTTTCTGGCAAGATAGCTGGTCTCTTGTTCCAATCTGAAGAACTTCATAATTCTAGTGAGATGGGATGGGGGAGAACCCTGATTCAACCAGAAATACTTACGATGATTATCACTTGCTTTTCTCCTTGGGCAATACAATTTTCTAGAGGAGGATGGGAAGTGAATTTAGCGACCGCGTTATTGAGTATCGGAGTGTATTTTGGATTGCGAGCAGGAAGTATTGTCCAATCTCAACCGAATCAAAAAAAAGCGATGCTTTCTTTTTACACTTTGACAGTTCTTTTATTTGTTTTATCAGCATACACCTACCATGCAACACGGGTGATCGCTCCGCTGCTCGGAATTGTATTAGCATATCCTTTAATTGTACGGTACAAGACAAACTGGAAACAAATCTGCATGCTTGCAGTATTAGCTTTTGGGTTAATGTTACCCATTTTGTTGTTCATTCGTGATCCAAGTGTTGGCCATCGTTTACAAGAAACCTCGACTTTTAGTACAGGCAAAGAGGTGTTGGAAAGCAATTTTTACATGCAACAATTTGGATCGAACGTAGTAACAAAACTGCTTTTCCATCGGTATTGGTTCTACTTAAGAACAATTATGATCAACGCTGCTACTCATTTACGTCTGGATTTTCTTTTTCTATCTGGTGATCAAAATTTTAGGCACTCCATTCAGTACTTCGGTTTATTCTTTCCCACTGATTTTGTACTGCTAATTCTTAGTCTTTTTACGCTTATTAAAAAGTGGCAAGGCAAATACCATTTTTTATGGCTCTGGTGGGTTATTGGCCTCATTCCAGCTTCATTAGCTCTGCCGGTTCCTCACGCATTGCGAACATTACCTATTTTGCCAGTGTATATGAGTGTACTTGGGTTAGGGCTATTTGCTCTTATTCAATATATAAGAAAAATGCCATTTTCAAAGATACTACTTAGTGGTGTCGCTGTGTTATTTTGTATCGAATTAATCATGTACTTGAACTTTTACTTCCTCGCGTATCCCAAGCTATATGCTAGTGAGTGGCAATATGGGTATCAGCAAATGGTTGAGAGCATTCAAAATAACTCGCAATCAGGAGAAAAAGTATATATTACCCGTGAGTATGGCAGACCTGCAATGTACTATTGGTTTTTTTCAAAAACTAACCCAAGTGATGTTCAATCTGAAAACGCAGCAGCGCCAAAAGATCAAGGCGAATTCTTAAATTTTAAAAATGTGACCTTCTCTGACAGTCTAACAGGGAACGAAAAAGGTTTGATTGCTAGTACATATAAGCAGCGTCAGTTTTTCTCAGATGTAACTGAAATTGAAACAATTATGGATTTAAAGGGTCAGCCAGTCTGGCTTGTATACAGGGCGAACTAAATACATTGAATGCCTTATGAAGAAATTAGATATTGAGCATAAACAAGTTTTTTTCTTATCAGTAGGTATTTTTTTACTGAGTATTTTCTTGCGATTTTGGCAATTAGGGAAAATTCCAGTTGGTTTGTACTGGGATGAGACTGCGATATTTATTGATGCTAAAACCATATCTCAAACTTTAAAGGATATGCATGGTGACTCAGCTTTTCAAACCATCTTTCTTTCCTATGGAGACTACAAGTTACCCATGTATATCTGGCTAGCAAGTCTTTCTTTCAAATTACTTGGATCAAGTGAATTCACATTGAGATTACCAAGTGCCGTTGTTGGAGTGTTGCAAGGCCTTGTCGTTTTCATATTATTGAGAGAGCTAACTCAAAGAAGGCTAACTGATAAAATGAGCTGGAGAGTTTCACTACTTGGTTGGTTTATTGTTGCTATCAGCCCCTGGAGTATTTTATTTTCCCGAACGGGATTTGAAGGATATACCGGTCAGTTTTTAGTAACGACTGCTGTACTTTGTTTGATGCTGTCATTGAAATCAAAGAAATGGTTGATTGGAAGTGTTTTATTGGCAATCGCTGGTGTTTACTCGTACTACAGTGTTCGCTTTGTTTGGCCCGTGCTAGTCATATGTTTTTGGTTTTGTTTTGTTTCGATTGAGAAGTGGAGTCTGTGGAGAAAACCTTTGAATCTTGTAAAAAATTTATTTCTGTCCAGTTTGCCTTATCTGGTCTGTTTGGTCATATGGGGAATTGGATTGATTCCCATTTTTTCCTCACCATATTATGCTGCCAGTCAACAGTTTCGGCTGAGTGCGAGTTCTATTCTTGATCCAACACCTTACAATATTCAATCCAACGCGCTCAGAGATGTAACTGGAAATAACACTGTCTCTAGAGTGCTTTATCATGGTTGGCTTTTGCAGATTCAAAGCTTACTTGAAAACTATAGTGATCATTTTGATTTGTCCTTCTTATTCTTGACTGGTGATCCTAACTTACGACATAGCACAGGGGAACACGGTCTGTTCTTACTTTTCAGTTTACCTTTACTAGTCTCAGGTATTTATTATGGAGTTAAAAAACAGCCCAATGTGCTTGTTTTTCTCAGTATTTGGTGGCTGATTGCGTTACTGCCAGCTTCAGTCCCGACTGATACCCCCCACGCGCTGCGGTCACTGAATGCTCTCACTCCCATTATTTTACTGATGGCAATTGGTGCAGTTCCTTTCGTAAATTGTTTTCACTCATTGAAGAAACAAAGAACAAAACAAGCAGTGTTGTACGCTGTCATTTTGCTCGTTAGTTATCAACTAATCATGTTTGTTGTTGATTATTTTTACGTGTATCCTGTCAAAAGTGCCATGTGGTGGCAACAAGGATACAAAGATATTGTATTAACTGTAGATCAAAATCGAAACAAATATGACAAAATTTGGATAAATATAGAAGATGATCGTTTCTTTCTCTGGTATCTGGCTTATGGTGATTTGACAGTTCAAGAAATACAAGTAGCTATGCAGCATGAACTAATCCTCAAATCATGGGAAAACATTGAATATAAAGCGTACCCGAAGGATAGATATCCCACAGCAGTTAAACCGTTTATTATAGTCACCCGAGCGGGCTCTCTTGAATTCGAGCCAACTCATAAGAAAATAATCAATGATAGTTATGGCTTACCAAAGTTTGAAGTAGGATTTTATGAATAAGAAAAAGCAGAAATTTTTTTTGACTGGCATGATTTTTGTTATCTTAATTTTTGCTGCAGTAGTACGGCTATATAAACTTGATCGATATCCACCTCAACTCAACAGAGATGAGGCTGCTTTAGCAATTAATGCTTTGTATATTAAACAAGCAGCTGTGGATGAATGGAATGTACATTCACCGTTACAATTCAAATCTTTGGGTGATTATAAATTACCAGGATATATATATTTACTTGCCGGTCTATTTCAATTTCAAACTAATGATTTTGTCGTACGTCTGCCTGCTGCTATCTCAGGAATTGTACTCATCATCATCTCAGCTCTCTGGTTAAAACAGTTATTCCTTACAAAACAAAGTGGTTTGTTTTATCTTTTTTTTATTTTAGCTCTGTCAACTGCTCCTTTTGCTATTTTTTATTCAAGAATGGCGTGGGAAGCAAATCTAGCCTTAGCACTAATGATGTCATCGCTATGGCTACTTCATCATAGACAGTATTCTTTTGTAAAAGATATTACAGCAGTTCTGATCTACGTTGGTGCTGCAATGACATACAACTCACCTTTTCTTTTATTACCTTTCTTTGTGTTAACAATTCCGCTGTTTAGGGGTGTAAAGCAGTACAAAAAATGGTTGCTGCCTGTCAGCTTATTCGCACTTGTTTTTGTAGTCATATTCAAAGTATTTGATCAGAATAATACTCAAAAATCTGATATTTTGTTTTTCAAGGATGCAAACGTTTTGGCAGAGTATCCAGTATATAGAAATACCTTACCTACTCTCTTGACACCATTTTTAGGGAGTAAATACGTTTATTTTGCAGGTATTGCAGTACAACATTACATCGATACTTTTTTACCCAACTTTCTCATTATTCATGGTGGACAACATCCTTGGCACTCAATACTAGGTCAAGGTCATTTGTACTGGACTATTTATATTCTATTTTTGGTAGGTGTTATTTCTCAATTGTGGATTTTGCAAGAATTATTTTTTGCAGTAAAAAAGAAAGACATCAAGAAAATAAGGGTTTTGATTTTTCGTTTGTTACCATTCTTCTATCTCCTGATCTCACCTTTGCCATCTATCTTTACTATTGACTCACCTCACGCCACCAGAAGTCTCTTCACCTTTTTAATGATCACAGTATTCGCAGCAATAGGATTTAATTCTCTTCAACTCTTTCTAACTACACAAAAGAGGCTCATTCAGCAGTGTGGAATTGGCTTGCTCTTTGCTTTTTTGATTTTCGAATCAAGCCGATATGTCTTTCAATACTTCGTAGTATGGCCAACTCAATTTTCACCTGATTTTCAACTCGGATTTCTGCCTGTTTTTACTGAGTTAACCGTCCAACATCCTACAGGAAATGTTGGTATCATTGACCTAGGCTGGTATATGTATGTGATTGTGGCTTGGTACGAAAAGATTCCAGCTACTGAAGCAATTGAGACGATTGAGCGTAGCGGACCTGACACAGTAGGGTTGTATAGGGTAAATCACATCGGTAGATATTATTTTATCTACCACGACGATGATCCGTTTCCAGACAAAAAGTGGCTAATTTTTAGAGACCAAATGGATGGACATTGGAAATTATTATAATTGTTTATAAAAAAATATGATTTCAGTTGTTCTAGCTACATACAATGAAGAGAAAAATATTGCTCGTTGTTTACAATCGGTAAAAAAATTTACTGATGAAATAATTGTGGTTGATGGTACATCGACTGATAATACGGTTGAAATTGCTAAAAAACTTGGTGCCAGAGTAATAAAGACCACAAACAAACCAGTTTTTCATATTAACAAGCAGTTGGCGATGAACGAAGCGAAAGGTGAGTTAGTACTACAGCTTGATGCCGATGAGGTAGTTGATGATGAGTTAGCTAATTTCATACAGCAAGTTCATACGAAGATGATGCATCACGATGAAAAAAAACTGCCAAGTGCCTGGTGGATAAAAAGAAAAAATTGGTTCTTAAATAAATTTTTAACAAAAGGTGGTCAATATCCAGATCCAGTTATTCGTTTGTACCAAAACGGCAAAGCTCGTTTGCCACAAAAAGATGTGCACGAACAAATGGATGTAGATGGTGACTTAGGTTGGGCAGATGGTCATTTGCTTCACTACAGCAGCCCGACGTTTACTGAATATTTGCGAAAGTGGAATGATTACACGTCATTAAAAGCAACTCAGTTGCGGGAAGCTAAAGTCAACATAAGTATCAAAAACACCATCGTTTACTTGGTATTCAAACCTCTAATGATTTTTTTAAGCATATTCATTCGACACAAAGGCTTTGTAGACGGCTACCCAGGGTTTGTGTTTGCTCTCTATAGCGGCCTATATTTTCCTGTGTCATATCTAAAACTTTGGGAATTGCTCGAAAAAAAGAACAAGGAGTTAACATGAAGGTTTTACTCGAAACATCTCCACTACGCAATGCTAATGCCATTAGAGGTGTTGGAGTGTATACCAAATTCCTGTCACAAGAATTAGAAAAACTGCAAAACACTCAAGATGAATATTTTACAAGTGAAGATATTGGATTGGAGCAATTTAATGCTTTCATGAGTAAAAAAGGGATTGATATTATTCACTATCCCTACTTCAATTTATTTCAACAAACACTGCCATTACCTGCCATAAACCAGTTCCTAGGCAGAAGCTCACAGAAGGTCGTAGTAACAATTCATGATGTGATTCCTTTGCTTTATCCTACACACTACCCAGTAGGTATTGCTGGCAATGTTGGTTTATTTTTACAAAAACAAGCACTGAAAAGTGTCGCAGCTGTCATAACCGACTCACAAACTTCAAAACAAGACATTACTAGATATTTGCCAGTCCCACAGCAAAAAATCACCGCAATTCCATTAGCTGGCAATCCAGAAATTAAAAAAAGCTCTGCACACGTCGTAGCTCAAATCAGGAAAAGATATGATCTTCCTAATCAATATTTGTTATACGTAGGGGATATCAACTATAACAAGAATATCCCAGAATTAGTAAAGGCTTTAGCTTTAGTTGATTCAAATATTCACTTAGTTTGTGTAGGAGCAAATTTTAAGCCTCTTCCTATCCCTGAATGGAAAGCAATTGAAGTACAACTTAGCTCTGTATCTAATCGTGTGCACTTTATAACCAATGTTCCTAAAGAAGATACAGAATCGCTCTCAGCTATCTACACTGCAGCAGAAGCGTATGTACAACCATCATTATACGAAGGCTTTGGTCTGCCACTACTTGAGGCTATGCAGTGTGGTACTCAAGTTATTTCGAGCAACACACCTGCGTTGCTTGAGATAGGAGGTAATGGTGTTGAATTTGTTGGATTACAACACGCTGATATCGCTAATGGTATCAAACGGGTAATAAATTTATCCTCAGCCGAAAAAAACAAGAGAGTAGCTCTGAATAACGAAACGTTATACCGTTTTTCGTGGAAAAAAGCTGCTCAAGAGACAGTACAAGTTTATCGAAATATCCTATGAAGAGAGTACTCTTAAGCCTATTAATATTTTCGCTTACTTTAGTCGTATTCCACACATACTTCCGTTCTGGATTCCCGTATACCAATGATGGTGAAAACCATCTTGCTCGTTTTGCAAATTATAAAATTGCTTTAAAGGAAGGTCAGTTTCCGCCGAGATTCGCCCCGAATCTTATGAATCACTACGGATATCCCGTCTTCAATTTTAATTATCCATTACCTAATCTCTTGTCAGTCCCATTTAGCCTCATCAAGGTAAATCCAGAAACCACTTTTAAAATAATTAGTATCATGAGTTTCATCGGAGGATTGTTGGGAGTATACAAATTGCTTCATAGTGAACGAAAATCATTGTTCATTATAGTGATAGGTATGGTGCTGTTCGGCATTCAACCGTACATTGTTAATCTCATTTTATTCAGAGGTAGTATGGGAGAGTTGTTAGCTGCTTCTCTTTTGCCCTGGGTTTTTTGGTCAATCAATGAACTTATAAAAAAACAAAAACCTACATTGTTCACAATCTCAATTTCATCTCTCTATTTACTCAGTCACAATGTTACGGTTCTTATATCCTTACCAATCATACTTTTATTTGCTGTAGTAAAAATATTTGATAATAAAAATAAAAAAGCTGTGTTTGCAATTTTTCTCAATTTTTTCTACAGCTTAGCGTTATCGCTCTGGTTTTGGTTACCTGCTCTTGTTGAAGCAAGCCAAACTGTAGTAAGAGATGCTGGAATTGCAAATCATTTCTTTGATCACTTTGCCACGATCAATCAGTTGGCATTTGGCCAGCTAGGTTTTGGATTCTCAAATCCAGGGCCAGTAGACTCACTCGGCTTCCAACTTGGAATAAGTACTTTGTTTGTCATCTGGATTTCAAGCATTATTCTTTTCAAGTCGTTCTTCAAAAAAGTCCATGTACCCACAAAAATCTTGCTCTGGACAACAACAGTGCTCATTCTTATATTTTTACAGACTCCCACTTCTTTCTATTTTTGGAAGTTAGTGCCTACACTACAGATTATTCAATTTCCTTGGAGACTTTCTATTCTTTTGGGAGCACTCGTCCCCATATTATGGGCGGAATCATCAAGTCTAATTTCAAGAAACCTGAAAAAAGTCTTGTTAGCGCTATGCTTCATTACTGTGTATGTGATTGGTCAGCTCAAACCAGTTGATTTTTTTCATAGAAATCAAATTGATTACGATTTGTATCCCCAGAGCACTTCAACTCAAAATGAGAATAGAACAAAAGAATTTACATATTTAAACATTGGCGACTGGCAACCAAGACCATTAATAGAGGGTGTTGGTGAGTCAACAGTCAGTGATTGGACGGGTTCACATCGTACCTACTCTTTATCTTTGGAAACACCCAGCACAATCATTGAACCAACGATGAAATTTTCTGGTTGGCAAACAAGTGTAGTTAGCTCTGATGGAAAAACAAGAAATGTGCAATATTTGAATACTGAGTTAACTCAAGGCAGAATTGCGTTTGAGCTCCCGATCGGTACTTTTCTGATTCATTCCACCTTTACCCAATGGACACCAGCTCGCATAATAGGTAATTCAATCACCTTGATATCAGTCATCGCTCTGGGTTTTGGGTATTTGAAACATAGATGGACAAGTAGCACTACAACAAAAAATGGTTAATCAAGAATGGTCACTATTCAGGGTTTTTTCAATAACTTCATTGTGGTGGATGATCTTGTTTTGCTTGGGTGGCATTGCTCTGTACACCATTCCTTTTACAAACACATTTTCAAACTATGCTCTTGAGCAAGAATCTACTTTACCCACATGGGTAAAGCGATGGGGGAATTTTGATGGAGGAGCGTATATCATCATTTCCGAAAGGGGTTATAAAGGAGTTGGCCTCCTACAAGCCTATTTTCCGGTTTACCCATTGGTTATTGGAGCTGTAGCAGCTGCAATCTCACATTTTATACCGCAAACAACAGTTGGACTTCGGAATTTCCAGTTTATTTTCAGTCTAAGTTTCAGTTTTGTTTGTTCTGTATTTTTTTTCTACATTTTAAATAAATATCTTGCTTTAAAATACGAGCTCCAACAAAGAAAAGATATCTTTATCAGTTTTCTCTTTTTTCCTACTGCATTCTTTTTACATGCTATTTACACCGAAGCACTTTTTCTACTATTACTGATTTTTTGTTTGTATTCATATAAGAAAGGCTGGTGGTTACGTCTCATGGGTGCTCTGATATTGCTTACTGCAACAAGAATTGTTGGCATCTTCATGATTCCTGCACTGGGATTTGATTTTTATCTTAGCAAGACACACTCTTTTCGTCTTTGGGACAAGTTGAACACTTTTTCAAAACATTTTTGGCAGTTCACGGCAATAAGTTGTGGCATTTTCGGATTACTGAGTTACATGCTGTATCTGTATCTTACTTTTGGTGACCCGCTCTATTTTTTCCATGTTCAATCATCCTTTGGCGCTGGTAGGCAACAAAATCTGGTTCCATTCTTGCAAGTATGTTGGAGGTACTTAAAAATATTATGGACCGCTAGACCTTTTGACTGGAAATACTTTGCATATGTTCAAGAATTTGTAACGACAGGAGTTATGCTGATTTTTCTACTATTTGGTACGATTAAAAAAAAGGCATTTAAATTATCATACGCAGAGCTGGCATTTAGCTTTGGTGCTTTTTTTCTCCCGACATTGACAGGTAACTTTTCCAGCATGTCTCGTTATGTCATAGTTTGTTTGCCCATTTTCTTCATTTTAGGTCAAATTTTTTCTCAACATAAAACTGTTAAAATCGGTTATATTGTTGTCTGTTCAGTTTTGAGTTTTATTAATATCATGTTGTTTATTCAAGGACACTGGGTCGCTTAAGGAGAAAATTATGGCAAAGAAAATAATTGTGACAGGTGGAAGTGGTTTTCTGGGTAAACAACTTTGTCGATCATTAATGTCAGAAGGACACCAAGTGCGAAATATTGATCTCAGAGAAAGTTCTGAAATGCCTACTGAGATTGCTGACATTCGAGATGCTGAGTCTATGATGAGATTGATTCGTGATGCTGATGCAGTCTTTCATTTAGCAGCACTGATTGAATCAGGCGAGTCTGTCAAATTCCCTCAGAAATTCATTGATTCCAACATTTCAGGGACCTTGAATGTGCTTGATGCTATGAGAGAGAATCAAGTACCGTTATTCTTATTTTCCTCAAGTGCTGCAATTTATGGAGAACCACTCAGCGTACCAATTAATGAAGATGATAGAACCTTGCCTATAAACCCTTACGGCATGACCAAATTAGCTATGGAAGCACTTGTCTCGTCTTACGTTTCTAGTTATCACATGACGGGTGTTGCTTTACGTTATTTTAATCTATATGGGCCAGAAGAACATCATGAACCAGAGTCTCATGCAATTCCACGCTTTATTAAGCAAATCTATGATGAAGAAGAAGTAACAGTGTGGGGAAGTGGCGAATTTCAAAGAGATTTTATTCATGTTTCAGATGTCGTAAGTGCACACTCGCTTGCACTTTCCTATGCTGAGTCACACCCTCAGCAATATCATTATTATAATATTTCGACAGAAAATCCCACAAAAGTGATCGATGTAATTAAAATGATTGAAAAAGAGATTGGAAAACCTGCAAAAGTTAAACACTTTCCAGATCGACCAGGCGATCCGCTCGTTTTGGTAGCAAATAGCACAAAAGCAAAAGAGCAGTTGAAATGGTCACCTAAAATAAGCATTGAGCAGGGTGTAGCCGAAACGGTAAAATATTTCTCAAGTATCTGGCAAAAAAGCTAACTTTTGATCAGACCTGATATGTTTCTCAACCGTTCAACAAGGATCATAGGGAAATTTTGAATGGTTTGTGTGATTGACCAGTTCTTCAAGATAACTAACCACCAGTTTTTCATGTCTAGATACTGTTTGTATTTTCCGAAATGTTTCGAGCTAGAGTGTTTTAGATGAATAACATGTGAGGCTTTAACTACGATGTTCGAAAAGCCGTGTTTACTTATCCTTAGACTTAAGTCAATGTCCTCTAAATAGGACCCGAAGTTCTCGTCAAATAATCCTGTTTCAGCAAGAGCACTTGCATTATAAAGAACACAAGCTGCATTGGTTGCTGAGACAGAGGTAAGGTTTTCATCTGGTAACGTCGTAATAGGTACTGCTTTCCCTTTTGGTAGAATTTTTATGCCAGCTGATTCCAGCTCTTCATGCTCTGAATAAATAACTGGATTTATTGATCCGATCAATGGGGAAAAGGCAGCCAGTAGCCCTGGAAGAGTATCCGCATTAAGAATTACATCATCGTTCAGTGTTCCAACCAAAGGTGTTGTAGCAACTCTCATACCAACATTAACTGTCGAGCTAAAACCTTTATTCTTAGTGATTGGAATAAAACGCACACTTGGGAAAGTTGCTCTTAACTTCCAAATATTTTGTGTATTGAGTACAGACGACACTATGGTGAGTTCTGCAGAACTAAAAAAGTATCTATTAGTCTCTAAGAATTTTAGCAAAAGTTCTAACTTCATATTAGGTACGACCCATGTCGATCCAGATTCAGAAATAGGATATCCACTTTGTGCGGTAAAACGATTGATGACAAAAAATCGCAGCACTTTTTGCTTCCAGCCAGAAAAATGCTTAATTGAATAAATATTCATAGAATGAAAGAAGGTTTGGTTTCTGAGATTTATTTTAAGTTTGCCAACTGAAGCGCCGCCAATATGTTTTATGTTAAAGGGTGCAAATCCAACTCGGAAGTTTGCGGAAAGTAATCGTTGTGTTAAGTCGCTGTCCTCAAACCATAAAAAAAATCTTTCGTCCCATCCACCAATCTTTTCTATCACTTTTTTCCGGATGAGAAGACAACCTCCTACTAATGTTTTCTGTCCTGTATTGGGATAACTCAATTGATTTAACGGAGTAAACTCTGAAAGTAATGATGATAGTGTGGGTAGTGACTTACGATATCTTTCATCATTAAAATTAGGAGAAAGAGCATCCAATTGTGCTTTTTCAGCGTAGTGAAAGAGCTCTTCAACTTCATAGCTGCTGATCTGTACATCTGGGTTAAGAAATAGAATCCAACGTGCATGAGCTGCTAAGATTCCCTGGTTCGCTGCAAAAGAAAATCCTCTGTTCCTCTCATTCAGAATCCATTGAACTTCTGGAAAACTCTTCTTCAAGGAGTGGAAATCTTGTTTTGAGTCGTTGTCGACAACAATGATATCAAAAGATCGCCCTGCAAATTGAAGCCGACTCAAGCATTTTTCTAAAAGCTCAATTGTTTTGTAATGAATGATGACGATTGAGACGTTTTTTTTCATTCTTTTTTTAGTCTCTGTTTTACAAAGTACAAATTGATTAATAAGCCAGTCGCTTCAGTAAATAACATGACGAAAGCTGCTCCTATTCCACCAGCAAGAGGAATGAGAACCACATTCAAACCAATGTTTAAGACTGTATTCATAATACCCCAAGGTAGAAACTGCTTAACAACTGTTGAGCTTTGAACAATCGTGCTTAATGGAGAGTTAATAAAAAGGAGAACAGTAACCACAGCAAATATCTTTACGATGATCTCAGTACCTTCATAAGCACTACCTAACAATCCGGTTGTTAGGAAATGGCTGAATACAAATAAACATGCTCCAAACAAAACACCCAAACCACCCATTACAGCAGTCATCGTGATTATCTTCTGCTTATTTATACTTTCTTTTTGAGCTGAGATATGAAATAGGTTTTGAGCAAAAGCTGCTGGCAATAAACTCATTGCATCTAAATAACGGTAGCCCGCAGAGTACAACCCAAGTGCAGTATTACCCAATTTTGATTCGAGGATTATTGCATCTCCTCGACTATAGAGAGCGGATGTAAGTATTAAAGTCGCGTACGAACTTGACTCTGATAGAGTTTCCTTGATTTGGGAAACCGAAAAAGAGGGTACTTGAAAGAATTTTTTTGGAACATACCAAACCAAAGTACAAATTGAACTGATCAAAAAACTGAGTATGACATTTTGCATTGTTAATTTGTCTTGAACAAAAACAACCAGTAGTATTGGAAAAATATATTTCGACAGTTGTTTAAACGCAATTAGAACAGATCGATGGCGAACTAAATAATATCCATCTGTGATACTCAGAAATGCCTCAGGTACAAGTAGGGCTATGAACAAGACTGACTCGACAAGACTAAAAGAATGAAAAGATAGTGAAAACAGGAGAAAAATACATACAGAAACTGTTAATGTAAAAAAACGGGCACTCACAAGCCTTGAAATCAATGTTGCTTCGTTGGTTGAAGTTCTGTGAACTTGAAACCATTGAACTAATCCCCAGTCTGTTATCAAGGTCAACAACGACAATATTGTCAAAAAGTATGTCAACTTTCCGAATAAATCTGGTTGCAAAAATCGAGCTAAAAAAACGAATAAAAAAGTCGCAACAAGTTTGACTGAGACTAGTCCCACAAAATAAGCTCCAGACCGAAAAAAAAGTTGTTTTAACATCTTGCCTCTATTCCACAGTTCTCATTATAGTTGGCAAAACGCAATTGTTACATGCTCAATAGCCCCAGCTATACAATGTCCCAGGCCAGACTGAGTAGGGGTTATCATCAAGTGGATAATGATCCAAATATAATTCTTGTCTAAAATGTGTCCTTGCGTAATCAATAACTTCAGCAGGTAAAGATGTGTCATCTATCCAGATAAATCCCTTTGGATAAAGTGATAACACCTTGAGTAAGTCTTGCTGAGTTGCGATGAGTTTGGTTTGACTTCGACCAACAAGCACTTTGTCGCCATTAGATTGCAACCTAAACGGTGTCTGTTTCATAAAACCGGCATCTTCCCACCTGAGTACATAATTAGGCTCAAAATCTAATCCTAGATACCATTCTAGTCGATCTGGCCAAGTATCTATGACGGCTGTTTTTCCAGATGCTAAATCTCCTTTCTGCTTAATAACTGAGTAAACTTGATCATAATCGATCAATGCAATCTCTCTAAAGTCGTGATTAACAGAGTAAAAACTATTCGGTTTAATATCAAACTTGTGACCATTTAGTATGACAAGAATAGTACAGCAACCACTCAAAACAGATATTAATAGCTGCTTTTCACTGCTCTTCTTATTTACTTTAGTAAAGACTGACTGAATGAGTAAGTCTAGAGATATAGCCATTCCCACTAACAGATATGGGAAAATTGGCAAAATATA
The DNA here is from genome assembly GCA_039934415.1 of Patescibacteria group bacterium. GTDB lineage: Bacteria > Patescibacteriota > Microgenomatia > UBA1400 > PJMF01 > JBDTME01. The sequence continues at coordinate 187,052 of JBDTME010000001.1, read as the reverse complement.
TCTGGAGTCAACTGCTGGGAATAAGAAACATACGAAAATAAGATAACTTACCAGAATTCCAGTTAACAAGATTCCCTTCTTAAAGTTATTTATGACTAAATACAACAAACCTATTATTCCTAATAAAGTAACTAAACCGTACTCTCTCCACAGAAATGAGTGGTAGTACCAAATGTTGTTAGATAACCCGTGTGTAACTAGTGAAAGACACTGAGTTACGATTTGTTCTAGCAAGCCGGTTTTGAAAAAGAAGATACCCACCAAGCCAATAATTGCTGCTGTGATGGAAGTCAGCCAACGCTTCTTGGGAAACTTTAAAAGTTGCTCTTTATGCACTAAAACTAGGTGGGTAAATAAACACATGGGGACGATTAAGAAACTTGGATGGGTGAGCAATCCCAATATAATGGAAAGACCAGACATTACTAGCCAAAATATTTTTTTTCGGATGTTCGAATGATTGAAGAAGAGAAAATAACCTATAACCGTTAGTAATAGTAAAAATTCCTGTAATGCATATCCTCGAGCTTGCCTAGACCAAGTTATCAAAAAATAGGATGTAATACTTAATAACGTTGCACTAAACCTAACAACTTTGCGCTCCGGCACAAGAATTTTTGATAAGTAGAATACAAGAAAAGGAATAAGAGATCCAATAATCTCAATTGGTAATCGTGCGGATTCTTCCGATTTACCAAAGATTAAAAATGAACCAGCCACTATTGAAGTAGTACTCAAGCTTCTAGCTTCAATATATCGGTCTTTTTGGGTAAATAACTTCCAGGAGTATTTTTGTAGTAATGCTGCCTGATTTGCTGTAGAAAACTCGTCGACCCAAAAAGGGACATGGATTTTTTGAAATCTGAATAATAAGCTTATACTAAAAATTAAGATGAAAACAACTGTTTTTTTTGCCATACAGAATAGATTATAAAAAGAAACATAAATAAGTAAAACACACTTCCAAGTGTCTCTGAATAGTTACTCAAGTGTAAAAAATCAAATAGTAGAAAAACAACAAAAAGACTCAGTATCATCAACCTGAAAGACAATAAAGTCCGAAGTGTAATGAACCATAAAGACAATAATGAAACAAAGATTAAAACTGTTGAGAGCATTCCTGCAAAGAGATTTAAGTATGGAATTCTGTCTAAAATGAAGGAGATAAGCACCAAGAATGACACTGGTATCAGATAAGGAAAGTTCTTTCTGTACCAGTGATTAACGTTTAGTAGATGCTTCTGCAGCATAATTTTTGATTACACTAAATAATAAATATATTATCGCTACAATAAATCCTGAGACTGAAATCACCCATGCAGCAACGTAGTATTTTTGAATCTCATATGAAATGGTAAAATTCTCTGATTCAGTTTTTTCGTCAATATAGTATCCCAACATTGCCCCATCCACACGTGTATTTTCAAGGGAAGAGTCTGAAGGTTTCCAATATGAATTTGACGCGAGTGGCAATCTCAAGACACCTTTATATGGGTTCTGGATATTAATATCATAGTGAGTATTGTTCTGTGATGTGAAAGTCATAAGCGGAGTTAAAGTGTTAGTAGGTTCTGAGCCTGAAACAGAAACTAGCGCTACTAAAGGTTCGACTGCTCGATCAAGGTTGAGATTTCTGATTGAAAGTTCAGCGTTCTCTTTCGCACTTGTATCACAAATTTTGAAAAGATATTGTTTATGAGATAAACCAGCGAAAGGTAGCAGTATCTTTTTCCAAGAACCGTCTGTAACTTTTTGCTTTACCCCCCAGAAAGGCAACTCTGGAGAAACATCATCAGTAGTTACAATATGGAAAGAAGGTTCGACCTCCCCTAAGTTACTTTTTATTTCAAAAGATAAGTTATATCTATTATCTGTTAATTCACCTATAGGCATGGTGGTGCAGGGTTGTGTTGCACCAAATTCAACACTAAGTCCTTCTTGTGATGCACTACCGTTTCTTATCTGTTCAGAGAAATAGCTACTATTATCTAATGGAATGTCATCGACTGTGATTTTTTGACCACCTTTATCGAGCTCAACTGTACCTACTTTCACCCACTCACTGCTTGGATTAATTTGTGTAGATAGTTCCGAATTATCAAAATGTACTGTGATCTTGTTTTGAAGATTGGATTTATATTGGTTCAATGATGGCTGATGAACATAAACAGAAAAATTGTTTTTTTCTTGAACATCTGCGAGAAAAACATTTGAATGAACGATTTTTGTTGAGACTATCTGGGACTCGATCCGGCCAATTAATTCTTTAACTGTTTTCACGTTTGAAAGAAACATATCAGCTTCATCTTTTGTATTTATCAAATTGCTGATATCTTTCAAGTTTGATAACTGAAAAAGCAGATTATTATAATATCCTTGCAACAATGCATTCTGAGTCGTAGTTCGATCAAAATTCTTCAAAGTTTTATCAATCTCTTTCTGATATAAATCAAGACCTGTTGTATAACGCTGCCAGATCGCTATCCGACCACCACTTTCACCTTTTCTGTTAAATGAAGCTTGAATAACATAAAGTGACTGTAAAGTATCGACAGGTGGCAAAGCTTGATTATTTTTTGAAAAAACTAAAAATAATGAGTTGAATGATTCAAGCGTAGAACCAGGGGTCACTATAATGTTAGGGTTTGCAAAATAGACTTGTGTTCTCAATAAAAGACAATCCTGACATTGCGGAAAGATTACATATCCTGACCTTGTTATGAGATTGTCATTCATTGGCCTATCAGAAAAAACTATTTTAGGATTCTTGAACAACTGATGCACGAAACTAGCGGTTCCAAACTGTTCTGTTTGATCTTGTACTTCCACATACGAATCTGCGATAGGTGACAACTTTTTCTCAAAACTATACAGTTGCCACTCACCAAAATCTTCTTCCAGCTTCACTCTGGCTGATGATTGAATTGCTTTAACATAAGAATCGGCGGATATTTCGACTCCTTTATATTTGTAAGGCACAAAATCCTTTTGAACGAGGAGACTGTCTATCTGTAGATGATCAGCAAGTTGTTCCCAGACAGGGTCATTGTTTCTTAAAGCTGCGTAAAGGTCTACGACCATTTTTTTATTTAAGGTGAAACCATAGGAAGGAGTGATATATGCATGTCGATCAAGGAGTGACTCTAATGAAGCCAAACTCCAATACCCCCAAGTATAGCTGTGTACTGAATTTTCTGGATTATTACCTGGTATCAAAGCAGTTCGTCTATACGGGTACTCCGCAGAGTTACTTCTACTTGCGAACTCAAAAACATACTGAGGTACTTTTACTTTTGTCGAAAGCTCATTTGTGTACTGAAAAAAATTAATAGTAAAAAAAGGAAAGAAATATAAACAAAGAAGTCCCACTGGAATGAACACTTTTAAAAGATAAGGCAAACGCTTGACAAACTTAAATTTAAAAAATGAAGCTATCGCAAATCCTAATAATGGCGCATAGCTTACAAAAAAAGCAGGTGCGAATTTATAATAAGGTGTTCTAAAAGCAATAAATCCTGGTACATGTTTGATCATCCACAAATATATGCCCCCAAATGGAGCATGAGAGCCTGCCATAAAGAAAATAGAGACGAGCACAGTTGCTAAGCAGGTTAACTGTAATACTCTTTTGTTTCTTGCAATCTTAAATGCGTTAAAAACTAGCACAAACACAAAAATATAAGCTGACAGCATTAAAAATCGACTTGAAAAATAAATTTTTGCGTATGGGTGTTGCTCATTTACGTACCACTCTTGAATTCCTTGTAGCTTAAACAGGTTGAGATATGAGGTGTTTTGGCTAATTGATAACACCCAATTAACTACTCCCTCCGTACCTCCAGCCTGGTTAACTTCTGCTTGAAAATTATTTTTAACATAAATTGCATACGGTAAAATCCAATATAACTGCAGAATTAGATTGAAAACAAAAAAAGTCAAACAATATATCAAAAATTTTCTGAAAGTTATGGTGAAATGTTCAGTACTTCTTAGAAGAACTAATGTCCATACGCCAAGAGAAATGAATACACCTGCAAATAATGGGAGAAACCCTCCACCATTTAAGAAAAATAGGACCAACGCTGACAAAATTCCAATTTTAATAGGTGAGACTTTCGAAGTGAAGAGTTTATAGAATAAAACCAATAATAGAGGCAGTGCAATATACAGCGAGAACTTTGTTCTCTCTGCAATAAACCACCCTTGCAAAACAAAGTGATTTATTTGGTAAAAAACTGCTGCACTTACTGCCAATAATTCACTGTCTCTTCCCCAACTCATTTTACAAAAAAAGTACATGCTCACACCAATTAAAAAGATGTATAAACTGAATTGAATAGCTTGCTGTGTAGACAAAGAAAAACCGGTTAGAGCAATAAGGGCTTCTAAGCCATGTATGAAAAAACCACCAAGTGCAAATGTTTGATCACCTCCAGCGTCGTAGCGATCAGTCCACGTTTGGAGTCGATCTGAAAAATGGGCTATTGGTGAAACTGGCAGTCCTGAATCATGACCAAGTACTGTATATCCACCTCGAAGCCAGGAAAAAGGCATAAGTGAGATACAAAGAAGTATGAAAACTGAGAGAAATTCTTTTTTATTTAAAAATAAGAATTTTTTTTTCATTGGAAGAAAGAGTACACGATAATGTAATTGATTGGAATATTCAAACTAATTTTACTTTTTACCATATAAAAAGATAGGTGAGTTCACATATGGAGTTGGTAACCCTATTGGTAATGTAAAATGAAATAGAGGAGAGTAACGATAAAAAAATGGAATGAACATTATTTGTTTCCATTTAGTGTTCTTGAACCTATGTTGTTTTAAGAGTCGCATCCAATCTAGAGGATGACGAACATTTATGTGCGTTTTATCAATAAACACGTACGAATAAGGATACGGCGTAGATGCAATGAACACACCACCTTTTTTCAACATTCGATAGATATTTGCAAATGCAGCATCTAAATCTCCCAGATGTTCAATGACTTCGAATGCAAAAATAACATCAAATGTATTTTGATACTTCTTTGAAGTTTCAATATCCAACACTTCGAAAGCGACCTTAGGGACAACTTTTTTTGCACCTTTAATCGCATACGAACTAATATCTGATCCTGTAACTTTAAATCCTCTCTCACTAAGAAGTTGACAAGCAGCACCGATTGAACAACCTATTTCCAAAACTTTTTTCTCATTACCTTCTTTAAAATTGTACCATTCTTGGAGTGCGTTAAACCACCCATAGAACCAATTCTTATTTCTAACTAGATCCTGATGACCAAACTTTCCAGTCATAGGTTCGTAATATTTAGTAAAATAATCTTTTTGAAAAATACGTTTATCTTGCTTCATAGTTCTTTCGATTTAAACTTTTTCTCATTGGTTGGTCAGATTTCATCTCAATTAGGCCATCAATAACAGAAAGAGGCGAGTATTCAAATTTACTTTCTATTTTCGATGTATCAAAGCAAGTATTAGGTGAACGTGGTACTTCCTGTCCTTTAAAGTAATCCGAACTGACCTCATGAACTAATTTTTTGTTTAATTCAAACACTTTGCACACCTGTAAAGTAGTTTCATATCTATTAAGACAGTCATTACCTGCTAAGTGATATGTCTGCTGATTTGCTATTTCTGATTGAATAGAACTCCAGAAAACTCTTGCAGTCTCGGCTACATACAACATGTTATTAAAAACATCATTGGTCATCCACAAATCCTGGTTCGCTGTTAATTTTTCAATTGACATAGAAATCATGTTTTTTCTTTCAGGTTGCCAGTTCCAACCATACATGGTCATCAATCGGAAAATTGTGTAATTCTTCGCATGTTCCCGGATATATACTTCTGCTTTTACCTTTGTTTTTCCATAAACCGTTTGGGGTGTCACAAGAGAACTTTCATTATAAGGCGCTTCTAAACCATCAAAAATCATATTTGTAGAACAAAATATAACCCGGCTACCAACAGTATTAGCTGCATCTACAATAAAACGAGTAGCTTCATAATTTACAGCGTGTGCTTCTTCAGGATGGGACTCACAAAAATCCACACGTCCATGTGCTGCCGTATGAAATATGAATGCTGGCTTAATTGCTTGAATAACCTTTACTACTTCTGCCTGATTTGCGACATCTAACTCCACATATTCTAAATTCTTCACATCGATTACATTTTTATAATGATGAACGCTTGCGAAAACTGAACAGCTCTCAGGTTTTGAAAGGATTAAATGTGTTCCTAACAAACCAGTTCCGCCTGTAATTAACACTCTGTTGTTTATTTCTGTCATACATTGTCCAAATTAAGAAAGATACGGCTTAAGCAAATCTGTTAAAATTTTGTGTTTCTGTCTTTGTTGCATCAGCAGATGTGTGTTTTTAGAATAATCTAGAAAGTTCTTTTGAATCTTTGTCACCGCTGAACAAATCACCATAGCGGAAAGTTGTTTGCTTGTTAATACAATACCACAATCCATCTTTTCAACCTCTTTTGCATTAGATGGTACTTCTGTTGTTACTACTGGTAAGCCAAAATACTGATATTCCCTAATTTTCATTGAATCTCCGTATTTATTCCAAAGTTTCCCACCACTATATAAGGCCAATCCAATTCCTGATTTTTTGATTTGTTCAATGACAATACTGTTTTTCTGTGGACCAAAATATTCTACAATTTTTTCCATTTTCTCTTTTTTAATCTGTTCTTTAATTTGATGTTCAAGTAATCCACCACCAATCAATGTCAATTGAATCCTTTTATTTGTTTTAGAAAGTTTTTTAACTGCATCAAGTACAGTTAGCACATTCATGTGTTGATCCATACTTCCAACATATAAGAGTTTATTCTTTGATGACTCTTTCTGTGTTTTTGATACCTCGTCAGGAAGAATTGGTGTATTTGGAACAAAGTGGACTGGTGTTTTCGTTCTCTGTTGTTTTCTTTTTTCTACAATTCGATCCGACACACACCAATTTTGATCAGAGTTATTCAGACAGAATTGGTCTAACCAATGATAGATTTGATTCATGATTTCACTCGGAAAGCGGGAGTCTGAATAATCAGCAGTGTAATAAATGAGCGTAAACCTAAATAGAACTCTTAAGATAACGGCACTTACACAGTTTAGTGGATCAACTGCAATCACCACATCATTTTTTTTAGGTTTGTTTTTCAATAAAAAGAGAAATGCAAATTGAACATCAAAAAAATATTTTACAATCATGTTAGAGAAGTGCTTTGAAAATTTCTTATTCACTTTTCCAGTTTGAATATACTTGCCTTCAAGAAAAAGAGGCGAGTATGCAGTTGAAATTGATACACGCTGTTCTTTTAAATATCGTTCCAATACTTGTACTGGACCGTAGATTGGGACACCTTTTTGAAACATGACATGAGAAAGCAAAAAAAAGGACATGAAGAAGCCTTATAAAAACAACCAATTTTCTTTTTTTAACATATTGATAAGTTCTGTTTGTGAAAGTTGTTTCGTGTTTAGAGAAGAAAATTCCTCAAGATTGAACGGTTTCTTTATCACTACTTTTTTAAAACTTGGGTGAATTGTGTAGAAAGAATCATTCGTGTCTTCAGTAAATACAGCTTCGTTTTTAGAAATAAGCACCTCATGCTTCTTTTCCCCTTGACGGGCACCAATCACTTTAACTTTTGTCTTCTTATTCCCAAAAAGTTCAATCATACTTTTAGCAATGATGTCGACAGTAGTGCCGGGCATATTTAACACAAATATTTCTCCACCGGTATGTTTTTGAATGGCTTGAAAAATTAGATGGATTGCTTGTTTTGTACTCATTAAGTAACGAGTCATAGAAGCATCTGTCACTGTAATTTGATTATCTTCTAAGATCTGTTTCTTAAAGAGAGGGATAACGCTACCATTTGTTCCAATCACGTTTCCACCTCTAATACAAACAAACTGCGTCGAGTCAGAAAGTTTGTTTGCATTGATAATCAATTTCTCTCCACAGGCTTTTGCGACACCATATAAATTATAGGGATCGACTGCTTTGTCTGTTGAAACATCTACAACTACTTTTACTTTGTTATCAATGGCAGTCTCAATAACGTTTTGCGTTCCGTACACATTAGTTAAAACTGCTTCCCAAGGGTTATCTTCACAAACCGGCACATGTTTTAAAGCCGCTAAATGAAAGACTGTATCAACACCTTTCATTGAAAAATTCAAAATATTCTTATCGCGCACGTCACCAATAATGAACTTTAGTTTCGGATTATTGAATCGAGCTTTCATCTCAACCTGTTTGTGTTCACCTCTAGAATAGATTCTAATTTGAGCTGGACCTGGTTTCATGTTCAGTAATTGAGTAACCAGTTCATTTCCCCAGGAGCCAGTTCCACCTGTCACTAAAACCTTTTGGTTATCAATGTGTTTCATATATGCTTAACAATATATATTTAAATGATCATTAAATACCGCAACATCTTCATATTTCTTTCTGTCATATAATACCCATGTTCTTTATCTAAGTAAAGCTCATGGAGCTCCTACAAGTACTAATTCGAGAATAAACACTATTTTCATTTATCTCTAAAAAAAGTGTTCTGCTTCATACAAGCTTACATTTTAAGCGTTTTCAAAACAAATATGATTTGTCGTGATATTATACTGAAATATCAGGTATTACCGTGACATTGATTTTGACTTTTATAGCACGGCAAGCCTGCTAAAACATGCTATATACTAACTTCTAACGTTAATTCGAATTTTATGAATTTCTCAGATTATTTTTTTTTAATTTATTTTTTCCCAATTTTATTAGCAATATATCTAGTTACACAAAGTACCCCCAGATTAGCTCGTTTATCTAACTTAATTCTGATTATAGGCAGTCTGCTTTTCTATCTCAGTTTTGGGATGAACAACATAGAAGTTTTACTCATTCCAGTTTTTTTTGATTTTTGTCTTGCTCAGTTAATTGGAAAAACAAGAAACTTAAACTCAAGAAAAATGTTTTTTCTAATGGGTGTTGTTACTAACCTAGGATTACTGGGATACTTTAAGTACACACACTTCTTAAGCGGTCAGCTATTTCTACTTGTCCCTAATACTTTCCTTGCTAAACTCTCAACAACTGAAATTTTTCTACCGGTAGGCATCTCCTTTATCACTTTCCAACGAATCAGCTATTTAACAGACGTGTATAAGAAAAAAATAAAGGCATCAACTAATTTTTTTCACTATACTGTGTATGCACTTCTTTTTCCTCACCTAATAGCTGGACCAATTGTGAGGTATTCAGAAATATTTCAAGAAATAAAAAAAAGATATGTAGATTATCAAAGTTTTTTTCGAGGATTAGTGTTTTTTTCTGTGGGCTTATTTTTAAAAACATTTATTGCTGATCAGCTTTTTCCATTAGAAGAGCATCTAGATACCCTAATCACCCAACTTGATACACTGAAGGCTGTTATTATCACACTTAGCTTTAGTTTACGGTTGTACTTTGATTTTTTGGGTTACTCTCTAATGGCTATTGGGATAGCTTCTTTCTTTGGTTTTCATTTTCCTGATAATTTTGACTCACCATATACATCTGTTTCAATAACTGATTTTTGGCAAAAGTGGAATATTTCACTTTCTCTTTGGATAAGAGACTATATTTACATCCCATTGGGAGGAAACAGAAAAGGAGAGATACGAACGAACCTAAATTTACTTATAACAATGATTTTAGCTGGTCTTTGGCATGGAGCTGGATGGAACTATATAGTATGGGGGACACTTCATGGCTGTTTTTTAGTAACAGAAAGAATTCTCCCTCAAAATATTATTGCAAAGTTACCGAAAAGAATTCGTCAAATTTTGACATTTATACTGGTGTCTAGTCTCTGGGTAATCTTTAAATTTAAAACACTTTCTGAAGCCAAACTGGTTTTCCATGCCATGACAACTTGGACTTTCTTTCCTCTTGAGGATATAACCCAAAATATATTATTTGCTACAATCCCAGCCTGGTTAATCGGTGTATTTTGGATCATATGCATTAAAGAAAAGAATTTAAAAGCAATTCAACCCAATGTATGGAAATTGATTTTCTTTAGTTGTCTACTTTTTTTCAGTATTTCCTTTTCAATGGTGAAAAGATCAATAGCTTTTATTTATTTTCAATTTTAAATTATGAGTATCTCTAGACATTTCTTCTATTACATTCCACTTGCTGTTTGGCTATGTTTATCCTTAATTGATATATATGGTTTTTTAAACCGAGAAAACATTCCCATTTACTTTAGAGCATGGGAATATGTTTCAAACTATACAGGAAAAGATGCTGGATTTGCAGTTTTTAAACCAATGAGTCGATATAGCGGAACTATGACTGGAGATTTGTTAAATGGTATTGGTTTTTCCCCAAAACCTAATGAAATCCGAAAACAAGAGTTTATAGTGGATGAATATGGGTACAGAAATCAACCGCAATTATTAGATAAACCCATAGATGCAATTGTTCTCGGAAGCTCTTTTGTGGCGGGAGGTCAAGAAACACAAGAGAATCTCATCTCTGAAATATTGACTAGAGATTACAACCTGAGAACCTACAACTCACCCACATCATTACAGTACTACTGGGATGATTACCGTTTTAAGTCCAATACACCAAAATATATTTTTGTAGTAGGTACAGAAGGCGAAATTATCAATTCCTTATGGAAATATATTATTGAAGAAAAAGAGCCTTACAACATCCCACACAAGTGGAACTCTTACCAGGAATGGAAAGCAGAGAATGAGCAGTTACCGAATACTTTTGAAAAATGGGCGTTTCTATTTAAACAATACTCTTTAACTCGCTTTGCCTCCGTTCAATTGGATTTCAAATTGAAAAATCTGATGTATAGCAGGGAAGAAATCGCAAAACAGTCAACACAAAATTTTGTTACATATGATCCTCAAAGCAAAATGCTATTTTGGCAAAAAGACTTTGATAATCCAACTTTAGGTACTGAAGGTAAGAAAACTGAAGATATTGTAAAATCAGCAGAAACATTAAAAAAATCTAGCGATCAACTGAATATGAGAGGAGTTCGTTTAATTGTTGTGGCTCTCCCTTCAAAAACACATGCGGAATTAGAAACCTACAAAAATATTCCTGATAGTCAGAACGCACTCATTATTCTACAAAAAACATTAAAAAAATATGAGGTAGAAGTAATAGATATGAACGAAGCTGTAGAAGAGTATAAGAACACTCACTCAACTCCTTTATATTATCCAGATGATTCTCACTGGAACTCAGACACTAACTATCTTATCAGTAAAAAAATAGTTGAGTATTTAAATGATAATACAAAGACAAAAAACAAAAAAATAAAAAGGTGAAGGTCAACTGGCCTCAACTAACTGAGCTGCATTTGCCTCGACAAAATAAGTTTCTTCATTAAAAATTTCTTGAGCAAACATGTCCAATTCTTTAGCCCCTGTCTCAAGTGATTTAAAATGAGTCTCTCCAAACAATCGGTTTCCTTCTTTCGTTGGAAATTCTAAAATCGGGATATTCTGTTTTAAAGCTCTAATTACCATCTGAAAATCAACAGTACAATCAGTTCTATCTAAATTTAGATTGTCAAAGACATCACAACGAATTCCTCTGAAACCTTGTACTATTTCAGAAACAAATGGATTAGACTCATTCCACAAAAGATTACTCAGGAGAGCCATTGATTTATTGAACCATTTTCTAGGCCGTAAATACTCAGTATCTTCTTCATTCCAAGCACCTTTAATCATCCTTGATGGAATCACAAATTCACGACCTCTTCTCAAGTATGATGCAATAATTTCAATGTCCAGAGGATCTTCATTCCCATCCGGATGAAACAGTATGAAGGAATCATCTTTGCAACGTTTTCTCGCTTCAAAAACTGCGCCTCCTAAACCTGAAACTGATTGACCATACACTTGTACATTATTTTTTTTATAGTACTCTACCGTACCATCTACAGATCCCCCATCTATAACAAAAACAGTGTCCACAATGCCTTTGGGTATAAGAGGAAAAATCACCTCAGAGGATTGGAACTCATTTTTAACTAGTATAGCTAGCGAAACTGTAGTTTGAGTGTTTCTTTTCATCATTTTAAAAGTGTGGATAATATTTTGATCCATGCCTTTACTTTGTTTACTTCTTCAGGTTGAACAATGTTTGCTTTCGCCAAAGCCTGATATATTTGCACAAATTTCGATTGGGTGCTGCCTGTTAAACTTGTAGTTTCTAAAATTTCAATTGTTCTCTCCGTTTCGATATACAATGGCAACTCATCTTTAAAATCTTTTAAATAATCATGTTCATTCCTCAGTTGATACGCACAAGGTGAAAGAAAAAGTAGATGAGAATCAATCTCCCAACTCATACGTTGCGCGATCCATCCTCTAAGGATATCACAGACGCGACTCCCAACTGTTGATGGTAAGTATAGAAATAAGTAAGCAGGAGGAAACCACGCAGTATTTTGAGAGTTAAATGGAGCATAGACATGTTTATCTAAAGCCAACTTTTTATCTTTGATAAAAGTAACTGGTCTATTATTAGTCAATCGATAAATAGCATCAACATCTGTATCATTATCAATCAAAGATTGCTGAATAAAGGTATTTATTGTTTTTGTCTTCCTACTGAGTTTTTTAGGTGTATTTAAAATCTGTTTTAAAGGATATCCTCTAGGCCAAACTACTTGATCACCTGCCAGAAACTCCGAATAAATATTAAAAAACCGATCTGAACTCTTTAATATTTGAACACTTTGTGTAGACTTTTCCAGGAAACTGGGATAATTACTTTGTGGGTAATTGTCATCATCAGTTTCAAAAATCTCAGATGCTCCAGATTCTATAGCAGCTAAATATGCAAAGTTTTTCCGAGCATAATGATTTTCAGGAGTGATTTCCGCTAGCTTCTCATATCTGAACTGACTCTCAATAGAGAGATATTCACAGTTTTCAAATGACCAATTTTTAGGTGTCTTTTTGTCACCTGCGATGTATAATTTGAAACCTTTTTTTACAAACTGCTTTATCACCTCGTTAGGAGAAAAAATTGATGTGATGACTATTGGAGTTGTCTGTTGATTTATCATAAACGGTTTTCTCTATTCATAGTGCTCAATAAACCAAGTAATAGTTTTTTTCAAGCCTGCATTGAATGTGGTACTCGCTTCGAAATCAAAAAATTCTTTTGCCTTTGATGTGTCCAATTTTCTTCTTGGCTGACCATCTGGCTTCGAACTGTCAAAAACTATTTTACCTTTAAAACCAATGATATCTGAGATCATTCTAGCTAAATTACTGATATTAATTTCAACTGAACTCCCGATATTGACGGGATCACCCCCATCATAATTCTGAGTTGCTTTTACAATGGCTTCAGCTGCATCATCAACATATAAAAATTCACGTGTGGCGTTCCCAGTGCCCCACACACTAACTTGAGACTTCTTTTTCAATTTCGCTTCATAAAACTTTCGGATGAGAGCTGGGATGACATGCGAACTTTGAGGATGAAAGTTGTCACCAGGACCATATAGGTTTACAGGAATTAAATAGATCGTATTAAAACCGTATTGAGCTCTATACGCTTGAGCTTGAACAAGTAACATTTTCTTAGCCAAACCATATGGAGCATTAGTTTCTTCAGGATATCCCAACCATAGGTCCTCTTCTCTAAAGGGGACGGGTGTGAACTTGGGATACGCACATACAGTGCCAATTGCTACAAACTTTTTGACTTCAGCTATTCTGGCTTCTTCGATCAAATTTAATCCCATGATGGCATTGTCAAAAAAAAGACTTCCCGGAAATTTTTGATTATAGCCAATTCCACCAACATTTGCTGCCAAATGAATGACAGTGTCTACCCCTTTAATAACCTCCCGACATTCTTCTTTATTTCTTAAATCGAACTCTTTTGAAGATGGAGAGTAGATTTGAGTTTTACTCAGACCATTTTTTTTGAGAGCTAAAATTACTCTCTGGCCTAAAAAACCATTTCCACCAGTAACTAAAATTTTTGTTTTTTTAAATTGCTTACTCATAAGAAAAATGTGCAATCATTTCAAAATAACTCAATTAATGTATCATTGTAAATTGATTGATTCAATGGTAAAAATCTATATTAACTTTTGTATGAAATACTACTTTATACTGTGCATTTTATTTTCTCTTGCGTTTCTGACACGTTTAGATAGCTTATTAGATTCCAGAGAACTGCCAGGTCGACAAGCTTTTACTTTTTCAACTATTGGTTCTGGATCTGATCAAGATTACCAAATGCATTGTGCCCTAGGTAAAACATCAGAGGCACTGACCCACTACGACTACTTATTTTTGTGTCCTTTAATGACATTTACGTTTAGACACTTAAATTTTATTGACGGCCTCACCCTCATTACTTTTGTCTTATTACTCAGTGGTTGTGTCGTCGCTGTATTCCCATATTTACTGTTCTCTTCAAAAGAAAAAATCTCAATAGGAGGTGTCATTGGCTCACTAATTCTGATTTTCAATAGTGTCATGATCGATGATTCTAGTGGTAGGTTTTTTATCTATCCTTTAGTTTCATTTGTGTACATCATCTATGTTTGGGTACTTTGGCAGGCTATACATAAGAAAACGCTATTTTGGACAAATGCATTTGCAACTGTAGCTGCATTACAGAGCCTAAACAAACCATTTCTGTTTGTCAGCGACATACCATTCATTTTCATTTTCTGCCTTTTACTCATGATTGAAAACATCTCTTTCAAAAAATCTTTTCCTTATATCCAAATGGAGATCAACTGGAACCATCTAAATAAAAGTATAATTGCACTCACAATATATTTTGGAATTTCCATCTATTTCGAAATTATTCATTACCTAGCAGTTGGCCAATTTTCCTTTCTTACTGACTTATTTGTACCCACTAGTGGCCCCTCAACAAAGGATGCTGTTCTCGGTGCTAGTCTTCATTTTAAAGGTGCTGCCACCCAAAAATTCATCAATATACTAGGTCTGAGCATGATGGGAGCTTTACTTACATTAAAATACCTCAAGGCATATCTGTTAATTGGACTTGGCATAGTCTCTATTTTGCTAAAAAAGAAGAAGATTATAATCTGGGCTATTTTCCTCATGCTGATTATCTTACTTTCTACGGTTTCTACTTACTTTTTTTATTCGTCTTTTATTAGAACAAATGTTGTTATCCCATTTCCTTCCGTAAGGAAATATCATTTTATCTTGATGTCAGTTTTTGTTGCCTTCGTATTTAAACTAGTTCTTTTCAAAAAGGATAGCTTGGCTTTAGTCGGAACTCAAATATTCTATTTGGCAGCATTATCGTTGACTCTTGCTGCTGTTAGTCAAAACCAGCTGTTTGTAACATTAATTATTTGGGTAGCCTTATTGATTGCTTTCTCAATTAAGGAAGGATTTGAATCTTTTTTAACTCGATTCAGCACGAGAACAAGAGTAGTTTCATTAATTCTTGTCCTACTAACGATGTTTTCAACCATCTGGCCTTTACTAAGTAAATTACCGACCAGTTTTCGGGCAATTCAGAATGAAGTTAGATATCTAAAATGGGTTGCAACTGTTGTGCCTGCTGATAGCTATATCATAGGTGGTGCATCAGATAATTTACTACTTGTAAGCAAAATCACGAAGAAAACTGTCTTAACCAACGGCTTCTTCGTAGCAGCTGAAATAAAACCTGATAATTTTATTTGGGACAACAAGGAATTTAAACCTGGATTCCCCCAATTTGTTAAAAAAACGATGTCATCAAGTGATCAGGCAAAGTTCTATATTCTTGATCATGATATACCTCGTTGGAAATCGTACCTACAAAGCGGTGCCAGTGAGACATACCCTAAAAACCGTTACATGCTAAAAGAAGTCGCGAGTAGTGGATATTTGGAAAGAAAAATCTACGTATTAGCAAAAAATCCTGAGTATGTAGAAGTAGAAAAGTAATCAGATTTTCTTAGTCCACAAATTCCAAAGTTCTATAGATCAACTTAGCCTCTTCTTTTTGAAATACTTTAAATCTATAAAATGTTGTACCTCGACCTCCTGCCACAAAGAAGATGTTCTCATTCCAGTTAGGGTAGTATTTCACTCTACTCAGACCTAGATCAGAATTTAGAGTATCTGTTCCAATTTTGGTGTCAATCTTCTTTCCTTCCACAACTTGATCGGTAACAAACTGAAAAAAATTTACTTTCTTCATATCCCTAAATATTTCTATTTCTAAAATGGGTTTATTTCTCTCATCAAAGATAGAGTAGCTAGTCTCTTGTTTTTTTACCAGCCAATTTGGGTCAACTTGAAATAGAAAAAAATCATCCGGGAATTCTTCCGTTCTCCATTTTCGGAACATCATTCTTGACTCAAGCACTCTGCTCAATTCAGATCGTAATTCATCAGTCATGTTTGAAAAGGTGTTATCATCGCCATTAAATCGATATGCATATACGTACTCAACGCCCAGATCAGCATGCTCTAGAGCTCTAATTAATTTTGGTTTTTCTAAAAAATAGCCAAGACCATATCCATTTTCTTCAAAGTATCCTTGAGTCGCTAATCCATCTGTGGAATCTTTAAAGTATTCATTACTGTAGAAGGAACTCGGATATAAAAGCCCATGCAAATTGAAGTTCTCCGAAAAGATAACAGGCAACATATGAGAAAAAGCAGTTTGAAAGGGCAACATAAGTAGACCGAAGCCATAGTAGTTTCGATTACTAGTGGTGTAAATAATTGTTTTTTTAGGAATCGGATCAAGATCTTTGACTAATGTCTCAACAATATTCTTGCGTGCAGTAAAGTCTGCAGCTTTTTTCCTTGTTAATGTATCAAATGCTTGAACTCTGTACTGGACATAAATATATGAAAAAGTAATTAAACATAAAAAAAGTTGAGCGACCCTTTCATTTTTTTTAATTTTGACCCATTTAGCTAATGAAGTAACCACAATACCTACAGACAATGCCAATCCTGGCATCAAATGATAGAAGTGTCTTGAGCCAACATAAGGAGAGTAAGCTAGCCAGGGGAACCCAACCAGGATGCTCAGGATCGGTAGTAAACCCAAAAACCAGTAGGCTACTCCCCATGTAAAGAGTTTATTCAATTGAAGTTTTTTACTGACTAAAATAAAGAACAAAACAAACAATCCCAAAATATAACTAATCATTTCTGGCATGGGTGACTGAATAAAATTTACATAAGTAGTACCTCCAACTGCTTTCTCTTGATTAAAAAAAGGAAACTGAAAATCAGTTAGAACAATTGATAAAGAACTTATTACTTTTACAGGAATAATTGACTGTGCCAGCATTTTTAAAAAAAGGCTCATACATCGGAAAATTAGTAACGCGGGATTAATTTCATAATACAAATCAAATACTCGATATAATAAAGGAGAGTTTGTGCCAATCGAAGATTGAAAGTGAATTTGTGCTCTACGGCCTACTAACTCGGTCAAAAGAAAGATAATTAAAACAATGGAGAATAGTTTAAAGTGAAACTTTTTTTCAAGCTTACTACGGTTTTTCCACATTAAAAAAGCAGCTGCAAGAATAAAAATGACTGCTGTCTCTTTACTCCATAATGAAAATAACAAACTGAGATATCCTAAAAATAAATATGTGTTTGTTTTTTTTTGCACAAAGGACTTTTGTAAAAACAACAGACTTGCTAACCCAAAAAATACCGCCAATTCAGTATTTAAGGAAGCCATGATCCAAGTGATTGCTTCAGAGTGTATTGAATTAAAAGCAAAGAAGATAGTTGAGATTAATGTTGTTAATTTCGATCTTGTCATTTCAAAAACTAAAAGAGCTAATACAATGCTGGTGAATATATGAACGCTAATCGAAGTAACTAGATATTGAATAAAATTAAGACCAAAAATCTTGAACTCAATTACAAAGAACATGTCTGCTATTGGCGTAATATGAGGGGTAGCTGAGTCAGCAGCCTTAAATGATTGTAGAAATCCTTCAATAAACCAGATCTTACTATTTAACAAATTATTGTAATTACGAAAATATATCCACTCGTCACCTTCAAAAAATGACTGAAATGAGTTGCTGTAAAACAAAAAAACCCCAAAAAATAAGCTGAGAACTAGCATTCCCCAAAAATGTTTTTGATACAAATATGAAATAACATTCTTAAACAAAAGGACAAAGCGTTTAACACTTTGAAAAGTTAAAGGTGGTAATAACCAAAGTGTTACAAAAGTATAAAGTAGAGCACTAGAATTCTTTTCAAACCACAAAAAAGTAGCTAAAACAAATGTAGTTAATATAATCACAGCTCTAAACTTAGGGAAACTAAACTTTAGACTCACAAAAAAGATAATAAGACAGAACGTTAAAACGAAATTTTGAAGAATGTTTATATATGGGATCTTGTGTCCCACAAAAAAAACTAGTAGGACTGAGAGCAAGGAAGCAACACAAATTGTTAAAAGAAGATTGGATCTAAATTGTTTCTTCATAGTGAAAAAAGTTCTCCTGACCAAAATGGTAGAAGAAACATGAGGAAAAGCAAGATGAAACTCGCATCCACTGTATAAACAATTACTTTACGACAATTTTTGTTACATAACTTTCTTACAAAATAATACCCCTGAATAGTTGCAACAAAAAAAATGAAATATACTATCTGGGTTGAAATGCGAGGTATGGGGAACCCAATAGCACTCAGCTGGATCTCTGTGTTTGCCAACCTCACCTGAGTTGAACTTCCATACACACTGCAAATTAATAACAAAGCTGTTCTTGAAAAATATCTCAGTCTAAACTGTTTGCTAAACATAGCAGGTAAAAGGATGAGTACCAGAAAAATAAGTAAAATTTTAGCCCCAGTACCACTTCCATAGTAATCAAAATACAAGTCTCTCATCGCACTGGGTAAAAAAACAGTAAAGTTGGGAAAACCACTGTAAGTGGCTGAATTTGTTAAAAATATATCTTTAAGAAACTGTGTCACCATATCTCTGTATAACCTTGTAATGAAGAAAAAAGTGCTTTGTAATACTTCAAGCTGGGTCGCTTCATGACGATACTCAGACTCACTGCTGGCTTAGAAATCGCGCGAATGCGGCGCAAGATTCCAGTAACAACCCCTTCAATTAACCCTTTCTGAATAGTCCAAGCAAGTCGAAGTTTTTTACTAAATATTGTTTTGAATACAAGCAGCTCAGAAAGTAGCAGATGAATTGGCAACATAGTGAGTAATAACGAAAGTGGTAAGTTACAGAAATAAGTAGTTATTCTGTTTTTTGTATTGTGATACTGGATAAAATGTTGATCCATTAAATTTGAAGTAAATCCGCCTAGATGTGTAATTGTTGAGCGGGGATTGTATACGACTTCATAACCCACGTTGATTGCACGATGACACAAATCAGTCTCTTCAAAATATGCAAAATAACTTTCATTAAATTGACCTATCTCCTCCAAGACTGAACGTTTCCAAAGCATGCAAGCACCTTTTAGTGTGTAAACCGGTTCTTCTTTTAGGAAATTTGAATTTGGTTTCATTCGATGCGCTCGATGGTATAAAAACCCTGTAGGAGTTAAATAAGATCCGATAGAATCAATTGTACCGTCAGGAAACAGAATCATAGGTTGTACAGCTGCTACTTTCGATTGTTTGAGACTCTTTAGTAGAGGTGGAATGAAATCATGATCTATCTCAGTGTCATTATTTAGAAAAAGAATGAAATTTGCGGTAGCAGCTTTGAATCCTTGGTTATTTGCTTCTGCAAAGCCATTATTGGCAGCATTGTGAATAATATAAAAACGTTTATCTTTTCGGGAATATAGATCTAATAATTGAGCTGTACCATCAGAAGAATTATTATCTATTACAATGATCTCTTTTACTTTAGTTTTCTGAATCCCTTTTAAACAATTCTCAGTGACTTGTTTCCCATTTCTGCATACGATGATGACTGAGATGTCATAGCTCCAGTTGGGTTTGGGTTTGATTGAAGGCTTTATTTTGTTCATAGCTTTTGCTATCCTATACTATCGCCACATGTCACCTTTCGCAATAATCATCCCAATTTTAAGTTTTTTTCTACAATCCTACCCAAGGTTATTCAATAAGCTATTTGGTGTAGATGTCTGGACTCGTTTATTAGAGACAGCACATATTCGCAAAAATAATCATCACATTCCTCAAAAGAAGCTCTCGGAACAATTTATTATTGAAGGATATTTTGATTATCCACCTGTTTTTCCTTGGATACTGTCTTTTATACCACCCAAAACACTATTGAACTTCCAAGGATTCATCGCCCCATTCTTTGACTCTATACAGGTCTTGCTCATATTTAGTGTTACACATTACTTCACCGGAAATATAGGCTTATCTTTACTTGCACAACTCATGTACGCTTTGACACCAATGGTAGCTTTAGAAAATAGCTATTTAACCCCTAGATCATTGGGCTACCTCAACTTTTCGATACTCACTCTTAGTTTGTTAAATTTTTACTATATTCACAATCCTATTTATCTATACCTTGGTATTATTTTTGGCACATTCATATTTCTAACACATCGTTTCGCAACTCAATCCTATCTTTTCATCACAATATTTTTCACTTATTACCTGAATACAGCACTGTTTGTACAAGTGTTTTTAGTTGGGTTCGTGTTGGCAGTTAGTTTAACAAAAGGCTACTACTTAAGAGTCCTAAAAGGACATCTCTATAATATTTATTTCTGGATTTGTAATCTTGATTATCGTTTTGCCCATCAAGTCAGAGGCGTCCTAAAGAAAGAGACCAAAACTGATTGGGTGGGTCAAATCTATCGATTTTTATCAGTGTTTTCACCGGTAGCAGTGTTTGGCTTAAATCCATGGGCGATCAGTGGTTTTCTCATTGTTGGAGCAGGGTACTTCAATCTTATAAATATTTCACCGCTATTCTTAACTTATGCAGCTTGGATCTTGTTCTTCTATTGTTTCGGTGTATTGGTGTTAAAAATAAAATTTTTAATGCCAATAGGGGAAGGACAACGCTATCTTGAGATGGCAACGGTACCTTCATCTCTTTTAAGTGCGTACCTTGTTTTTGAATCACTTAGTACACGATTTAGTACTGTTGTAGTACTAGGAACAACGGTGCTTCTCATCGTAAACCTTGTGATTATTTTATCAGTCCAAATAAAAGGAGTAATACAAGACAAAAATCGTAGCGTCACTAGCGAGCTTCAGCAGATTTTTTCTTATATCAACAAGCAAAAGAAACCACTAAGGATTGTGTCTGTACCACACCAAAACACCACTCTGTTGGTATATCACACTAATGCACAGGTATTTGTAAATGCCGATAATCCAGGGCTAATGAAAATTCAGGAAGTTTACCCTATTTTAACAATATCGCTCAAAGAATTGGCCAAAAAATACTCACTTACTCATGCACTTGTCAGAACAAGTTTTGCGACATTAAAGGAATTGGGGTTAAAAGAAAAAGACGTTGTGTATCAGTCAGGAGATAACTTAATTGTTAAACTTGGCTAGTATCCTCTTGAATCGACTTCCGATGTTTTTTCCAACCTAAAGTGACTCCACTCCCATATGGTGAAAATCCAGCACTCTGATATGCCCGTAAGGCAGGGATGTTAGTGCATTGCGTTGCAATCAAAACAACGTCAACATTGTCTTGTTGAGCAACTGCGATAACATGTTGTAATAATGTTTCAGCCACCCCAGAGCGAACCGAGTTCCCATGCTTTCCAACTAACTGAATTCGCCAACTCTTTAGATCACCAAGAAGACCACCTTTGATCGTAGCAAAACCATGAACCTGATCTTGGTCGTATAACACGAAAGTTCTATCAGCAGCTTTTTTATCAATCGAATTCTGAATCCAAGTTGTGTACACTTCAAACCCCTTTTGAAGATCTGGATCAGTAAAAAAACGACCGTGGCAGAATGAACTGGCAATCTCCAAAGTCTGGTCAATCATTTTCTGACTAAGCTCCTCAGTGACCAACGGAGAAATTGAGGGAGTACTCACTTTGTGAACGTCACAAACTAATTCTACGGTAGCATCCAAAAAGAGTGCACCATGTTGTTGAAATGCTTGAATCCAATCAATGAAGTGCTGGGCCAAACGAATTACACAATACTCGTATGGGTTAGTCTCAAAGAATTCATTGACAACATGTAAAATATTTGACTTATTTTCACCAATGACGTCCTCAATTTTGCCAACTTTCAATCCAAACATCTCAGAATCAAATTTGTCTTGGTGATGATATAAAAAGGCATCCTCGTGCTGAATCTTTACTTGATCGGCAATATCCACCAAATATTGGTCAACCCAATTTTGATATTGATCTGATTTTTTTAAAATAACTGAAAGACTCTTCCGATCTGGAATGTACATCATAATAGTTTTGCAACGTGTTCAGCAATGTATTCAATGTCTTGATTTTTCAAACTAGGGTAGAGTGGCAAATTTATCAACCGAGAATAAATTGATTCCGTCACTGGATACTCACCTTTTTTCCAACCAAACTTTTCTTGATAGTACGGATGATAATTGAGTGGAATATAATAGACGTTTGCCCCAATTTGAGCCTCTTTTAATTTATCAATGATTTCATTACGTTTTGAAATAAGTCGTTCAGGCAGCAAGATTGGAAAAAGGTTGTGACTGTGAACAACATCTCGTTGAATTTTTTGAAAAGTGAGTTCTTTATTCTTAAGTAATTTTTTATACATTTTCACTATAGCCGTTCTTCTCTTGTCAAATTTGTCGAGTTTTTTGAGCTGTTCTATACCAATTGCTGCCGATATATCCGTCATGTTGTACTTAAATCCAGGTGCAACGATCTCATAGAACCAGGAACCCGACTTATCCAACCGTTTCCATGCTTCTTTGTTCATACCTTGCAAACGGAGTAGACGCATCCGGTCTGCTTTTTCTTTATCATTGATCGTCAGCATTCCACCGTCCCCTGTGGTCATGTTTTTTATCGGATGAAAACTAAAACAAACTGAATGATTCGAGTTACCAATTTTTTTTCCATGGTACTCCGTACCCACTGCAGTGGCAGCATCTTCTACGATTTCTAAATGATGTTTTTTGGCAAGTTTTTCAAGCGCATCCATATCACAAGGATGACCTGCATAATGAACAGCACAAATTGCTCGCGTGCGAGAAGTGATTTTTGCCTCAACTGATTTAGGATTAAGACAAAACGTTTCGGGATCAACATCAGCTAAAACAGGAGTTCCTCCAGAATGAATAACTGTGTTGACAGTAGCCGCAAATGTAAAAGCAGGAACAATCACTTCGTCTCCAGGCTTTAAATTCAAATCAAAAAATGCGATGTGCAATGCTGCGGTTGCAGAATTAAGCGCAATCGCGTATTTACAGCCAATGTATTTACAAAATTGCTCTTCGAACTCTGCAGTTTTTGGGCCCAATGTAATCCAACCAGAACGTAAAGCCTCAATAACCGCTTTTTCTTCCTCCCGTCCCAGTACAGGTTTCGCCAAGGGGAAAAATTGTACAGAACTACTCATACCTTCACCAACGCTTCACTCTGTTGAGTGAAGGTGCTCCATCTAAATTGTTGACTAAAAGTATACGCCGTTTTTTGAATTCTCCCATAGCGCTTATCATTCTGAAAAAGCAACAGAATCTGTCGAGCCAATTGATCCGTATCTTCAAATGGCACAATAATACCATTTTGATCATTCACGAGATCTCTTAAGGCTGGAACGTCAAACACTGCTGCTGGGGTCCGTTGTGAATTTGCTTCAAGCACTGTTAATCCAAAACCCTCTCTAATTGACGTGTGAATGAGAAAATGTGCTTTTGCGAGTAAAATAAATTTTTGTTTTTCTTCAACTAACCCATAGAACCTGACTTGCTTTATAATATTCAACTTTTTACAAATAACATGCAAAGTTTTTAGATACTCAGTTGAACCACCTCCGACAACCCAAAGCTTTGCTTTTGGTTCATCTTGCAAAATCCTTGCAAAGGATTGCAAAGCAAACTCAATCCCTTTCATTTTGACGAGTCGCGCTACAAAAATAAGTGTTAAATCTTTCTCTTTCGATTGTTTAGGAATGTTAGGAACTGGGTCGATTGCACAAGGAATGACTGAAATCCTTTTCATAGGAATTCCAATTTTGACTAAATCAAGTAAAGTTGATTGGCAGTCTACCCAAAAAAGGGTGGAGTGATAGATCCTCGGAAAAATCCAACGCTCAAACCATTGACCAAGCCAGCTAATGGGAACAGCGAACATCTCCGCCCAAATTTCCTGTGCAACCTCATGAATGAAAGTAATCACCTTTTTGTCTCCGGACCATAATGGAGAAAACATGGGCAAACCATGCACTTCATCAATTACAACGTCAAAGTTGCCGTTTAATCGAATCCAAAAAATCCACCAAGCTCTGAGAAATAGTGTTCTCGAACTACCTAATCTGATGAAGCGAATTTTTCCCTTATTTTCCTCTTTCTTACAACCTGGAAAAGTACCGCTCACCCAAGTTACTTGATGACCAACTGCAACCCAGTATTGGGCGTGCTTGAGTGTAACTCGCTCAGCGCCTCCAGCCAGAGGATCACTAGGGTCACGCCAATTAAAGATAATGATACTTCTTGTCTTATTTATCATTTCGTCAGACGGTAGATTCGAATGTCTTTTGGCTCTACTAATCGATGATGCGTCCCTCGGTAATATCTAATAATATGTGCTCGATAGAAAATAGCTAACGTATCCACAATAATGAAAAATATCGATCGATAAGTAGCAGCTGAAGTCAATGTACTGAACTCGTAATTTAACTTAATCGGTGCCTCAAAGATACGTCTTGACCCCACTTGCCTTGCTACAACCAACATTTCCAAATCTCCCGCAAATCTCTTTTCCACTAATCTGTGCAAGATTTTTTCCAAAACTGATTTCTTGAAAATTTTGATTCCCGCTTGAGTATCTCTGACATTTAACCCAAAGAACAATCGCACAAAATAATAGTACCCATAACTCAGTATTTTCCGCTGCCAAGTATAGTTCACATGAGAAGCTGGGTGCCTCTTCGACCCAACAATCACATCAGCGTCATACCACTCCATATGCTCAAGTAACATCGAGATTCCGTTTGGATCGATTTCTAATCCTGAATCTATAAACATGACATAGTCACCTTTAGCACGATTCATCCCCATTCTAATCGCAAACGCTTTGCCACGGTTTTGTTTATAACTAACAATTGTTGTCTTTCCCAATTTCGCTTTTTTTAAAATCTTCAAAGATTCGTCAACTTTCCCATCAATGACAATGATGAGTTCATAGTCGTATCGAATAGTATCCAACACATTCAGGAGCTGTTTTATATTCTTAACGATTGTTTTTTCTTGACGAAAGGCAGGGACAATAAGACTTAAGAAATGGCTGTCACGCTGAAACATAGATCCACCTTTGGTGATAAATGAGGGCAGACAAGTAAATAACTAGTAAGACTGTTGAGCACACAATTGAGATCGACAACACCGTGACAAACGTGTCATGCATGACCATTAACCAAACAGCTTGTATTGCAGCGCATAATAGAGAAGCCATGCTAATTGGGTGGTGTTGAGCTACCCAGTATTGACCAAGCAAGGTGGCCAAAGAATAAATAGAACCAAACACTGCAGCTAACCAAACTACAGAAGAAATAGACAAATATTGTGCCCCAAAAATAATTTTCACAACTAACATTGGAAAAAGCGTATAACCTGCGACACTGATGACTCCTAAAATAGCTAGAAATCCCAAACTAATCCACAGCACAGAATTACTGTGATTATTTGTTTCTTTGTCGGTGAAAAAAGCAAATGCAACAGTAGTTAGAGGTAAACTAACATATAAGATAATTCTTCCTAACAGAGAAATCGCTGCATACGAACCTACGTCAGCGGCATCGAAAAAGCGTTTGACAATCATGATATCAATATTAGTCATCGCGACCAAACCTAGAAAAGTAATAACCGGTATGTAAAAAGATTGTTGAGCAATTAAAATGGAAAATTTTGGAAAAGTAACATTCACGCTCATCTTTTTTCCATCTCTCCTCAAATACCATTTCGCAAATAAGATCATCAGTACGTGTATGATTCCAATCATGAGATATAACTCCCAAAGATCATCTCGGAAAAAAGCCGAAACTCCGCCAGTAAGTACTTTGAGCAAAGATAACAAACAAAGAAATACTCCAGCAAATACAAATTGTTTCTTCGCCTGAAAAAATGATGTGTAAATTGTAATAAAAAAAGTCATCCCAGTTAAAACAAGGACGAACGCGACACTTGAAAGTTGTAAACGAGAAACAAACAAGAGCACCACTCCCACTAATAAAGAAATGATAGCGATAAGTGGTAAATATTTAGCAATACTTTGATAGAACGATTTTTCTACGGCTAATACATAACTTTCCCGCTGTGACAAAGATATTTGGCCTATTTTTTTCATTAAAATTAAGCTCAGCGCGCCAAACGGGACAGTGAATAATGAGAAATACGAAATAGCTGCTGAATACTCACCATATTGCGTCCGGGATACAACGTGTGCCAGCAAAAAGTTAAAAGCATAACTAAACAAACTGGCCACAAAAGAGAGAGATGTGAAGATGAAAGTTCCTCTTAAAAAGGGATGTGATATGAGTGAGCGAAAATACTTCATCTTAGAATGAACCTGAATTCAAATATCCCCACCATAGCAATTATTTCTCGATGTGAGAAGAGGTGAAATTTACATCATTTATGATGTCTTCTACCCATTTCTCAACAGATTGCATGACATTCTCGTCTGGAAAGCCATCAATTTTCAAAGCTTCACCCAGTAGTTGTGCCTGTTTCGTCTGCAAATCTTGCTGCATATGTTCAACTGCACCGCAAAAAACTGGATAAAAAGTTTCCCCTAAACCAAAAATGGCAAACCGGCTTTGGCTAAGGTCAACAGTAGCTGCTTTCAAATTGTCAAAAAAAACTTGTGAATAGTCATTATATTCTCCATCACCCCAGGTAGAAGATCCTATAAAAACAATCGGGTACGAGCTTAATGTTGCTGGTTCGAGTTCAGCCATATCAACTAACTCTACTTCAGCCTGGCCGTGTGCTTTCAAAAGTTCTTCGATTTTTTGAGCAACCATCATGGTATTGCCACCTATCGACGCGAACGTAATTAAAATTTTCATAAATTTTCAGAGATTAAAATTTAATGCTGAGCCTGGAAGTATTGAAGTGTTTTAATTAGACCTTGTTCAAAACTGACTTTCGGCTCCCAATTCAGTAAGGATTTTGCTTTTGTGATGTCTGGTTGTCGACGCATTGGATCATCCTGAGGTAATGGTCTATGTTCTAAGGCAAGAGATTCTCCAACAATTAATTCAAACACTTTTACAGTTTCAAGCACTGTAAACTCACCGGGGTTACCCAAATTGAGAGTCTGTCCATTACCATCAGGGTGTACTGCAAGTGCTAAGATACCTGAAACTAAATCATCAACATAACAAAAGGAACGTGTCTGGGAACCATCTCCAAAAATCAGCATTGGAGTTTTATTTAGAACAGCATTAATAAAACTAGGGATAATACGACCATCTTCTAGATCAATCCGAGGACCGTATGTGTTAAAAATGCGAACCATCCTCACATCCATCTCAAAGTCTCTTTGAAAAACACCACAAATTGTTTCTCCCATGCGCTTCGATTCATCATAACAAGAGCGCACGCCATTAGGATTAACATTTCCCCAGTACATTTCTGTTTGTGGATGAACGAGTGGATTTCCATAAATTTCTGAGGTAGAAGCAAACAAAAACTTGGCTTGGGGATGGTGAACGCGTAAAAAAGATAAAAGTTGATGAGTACCCATGCTATTTACTAAATAGGTCTCCATAGGGTGTTCTTGATATTTCGGGGGACTGGCTGGTGAAGCAAAATGTAAAATTAAATCTATTTTCTGCTCTTCAGCTAAGTACTCTTCAGGATTGGAGCTCACATCTGCCTCAATAAACTTGAATGCTGTTCCAAATTGCTCAACGAGCATGTCAATATGTTTCTTTTGGCCAGTAATAAAGTTGTCTACCCCAATGACTTGACCACCTTCGTTCATGATAGTTTCTGCCAAATGTGAACCAATGAAACCTGCTGCCCCAGTAATTAAAACTATTTGGTTAGAAAAACGTAGTGTACTCATTGGCTGATTGTAGCACTGCCAGTTACTACTGGCGAGGTGGGTACGGAAGATCGACGAAACTTCGTAGCTAAAAATTTTCGATTTCTATACATATTAAAAATGATATTGCATAGGACTAGAGGACCAACAAATGTTTCAGGGAAATTAATT
This sequence comes from Patescibacteria group bacterium, assembly GCA_039934415.1. Classification (GTDB taxonomy): domain Bacteria; phylum Patescibacteriota; class Microgenomatia; order UBA1400; family PJMF01; genus JBDTME01. The sequence continues at coordinate 158,648 of JBDTME010000001.1, read as the reverse complement.
ATATTTGCAAGCGTAACTAATATTCCTAACGTAACTCCGTATACTATTTGCTCATTGCGTATTACAGGTGACGTCTTTGGTTCAATTGCCATTACTAAAGCAAAGAATAGGAAAGTACCTTCTGTGATTATAAAAAGAGGACTGTGTTGAGATATGAAAAGGTAAGACAAAGCAAATGCCAATAATAAAGAAAAGATGATTTTTAATTTTCTATATTTATATGCAACGTATAAACCAAAAGGAATTGTAAAAAGTACCGCCACACTTATACCACCAAAAGACAAAGGGGTTCGAGGTGCAAAACTTGCTCCCCACCAGACTGGGTAGTAACCCATTAGTGTTGCAATCAATACAACGAAACCTGCAGGGTTCACTACAGGACCAGTCGGCAAGCGAATGAAGCGTTGCAGAAGTTCGACACTGACACCCAAACCAAAGAAAAAATACCAAGGATTATCAGAGTAGAATAACAAAAATAGAATTGCACAGGTAATCAATCGGTGGTCGAATATAGTTGGCTTTGTTTTTTTTAAAAAGAGCAAAAGACTATAGACTGCTTGCGCTCCACCTAGTACTAAAGCGAAATTTCTAAACTGAGTAAACCACACACTCAGTGATAATCCTGCTTGACTTAAGCTACCAATCAGCATTAGTAAAATAAGATAGAGTATTAGAATTTTTATCGGTAACAAATTTCTTTTCATGGTATTATCTATCTTCGTCTATATATTACATACATTATAGGAGGCCAACATGCCAAAATCCACTACTCTTCTACTCAGTGTCGCAATTGTTTCAAGCGTACTTTTGGCAGCATGCCAGCCGCAGCCTTCTTCTTCAGACCAAACAGTTACTCCTGAAGTTACCGCCGAAATGACACCAGCACCTACCCAAAAAACATCAGAAGGAATGACCAAAGGTAAGGAAGTTAGTGTAACAACAAAGTATCAATCGCCTGCTGGAGAAGAGGCTGTCGGATTTACTTTAGTACTAGATGAAAACGGCATTATTTCTGATGCAAAAACTGAGATACATGGATTAAAACCAATTTCAGTTGATCGCCAGACGAAATTTGCTGAAGGTTTACCTGCTGTTATTAAAGGAAAAAAGTTGAGTGAACTCACCAATATTGACCGGGTAGGTGGGTCTTCCTTAACAACCAATGCGTTTAACGCCTCACTTCAAGATCTCAAAGCTCAAATCTAATTTCTGCTATGTTCAACCTTTCTTTCGAATCGATGGGTACACATTGGCAGGTGTCTGTCGATGTGGAACAATTGCCACAAAATGTCATAACAGATATTTTTGAACAAACGAACCAGTTCGATCAACAGTATTCTCGTTTCATCTCTACAAGTGAAGCAAATAAATTTCGTCACGCACAACAAGGTGAGTATGAGATTTCCGAGACTTTAGCTATGATGCTGCAAGCAGGACAGAGAATAAGTATATTGAGTGATGGCGCGTTTGATGTGAGTGTTGCCACGCTTTTTGAAGAAATTGGTTATGACCAAGATTACAATTTTGGCAAAGCACCAAAGACAATAGAATGGAAACCACCCAAGTGGTCAGTGCACAAGACAATTTTAATTACAGATGGACCTATAGTTTTCGACGTCGGCGGCATCGGTAAGGGATACTGGATAGACCAAATCAGTAATATTTTGAAAAAACACAAGTTCATGAATCATCTTGTTGAAGGTGGTGGAGACATGTTTGGAACACAAAAAAGAGATGGTTCACCTTGGCAAGTTGCCATCGAATATCCTGGTAAGCCTGATACTGCCATCGGAATTGTCGGACTCCAAAATCAAGGGCTTGCTGTTTCGGACATCTTTAAACGGGCATGGAAAAACTGGCATCACCTCGTTAATGCTTCTACGGGCAAACCAGTATCCTCGATGCTCGGAAACGCTGCAATTTCTTCTTCAACATTTTTAGCTGACCAGATGACCTCGTGTCTCAGTTTTGCACCAGCTGAAAATTATGCTGAAATAGCTAGTGAGTTAAAAGCAGAATATCTGATCGTCAATGCGGATGCTACGCTTCAGGTCAGTGACGATTGGAAAGGGGAGTTGTTCTACTAGAAAATAGTTTTGAAATATTTTATGAATCTTCTTTTCATTTGTACCTACAATCAATATAGAAGCCCAACCGCTGAACACATTTTCAAAACTGTTTCGGGATTATCAGTTCGCTCGGCAGGTACTTCAGGAAGTGCGGCTCATCATATTAATTCAAAAGATCTTCAGTGGGCTGACATCATTTTTGTAATGGAAAAAAAGCATCGTGAATATTTAGAAGAAAATTTCCAAATTGAGATGAAAGACAAAAAAATAGTCAATCTCAATATTCCTGACGAGTATCAGTATATGGATCCAGAGTTAGTGGAAATGTTGAAAACCGAAGTAAACATTCATTTACTCAACTGAAGCAATCTCGTACATCATCTCACCATTCGGAGTTACAACTACTACGCTATCACCAATCTTTTTTCCTTTGACAGCTTGACCTATTGGGCTTGAGTCGGAGAGTTTTCCCTGCGCTGGATCAGATTCAAACTCACTTACAAGAGTGAACGTCATTTTTTTTGCAGCATTTTGTAAAGTTATAGTGCTTCCAAAACTAATGAAACCTGACTTCGAAGCAGTAACCACTTCGCCATGTGTAATCAGGTGTTTCAAATCTCGTAGACGATGTCGCACATTTCCCAACTCAATCTTGCCATATTTATACGCACCGTTCTCTGACAAGTCACCCATTAATCGAGCAGTGTTTACTCTGACTACTAGCTCATCCTGCTCCTTCAACAACTCTCGATACTCTGCCTGCATCTTGGCATATGCATCAGCAGTGAATGGAATTCTAGGGATAGAGGAGTGAAGGGACATAAGTATATTGTAGCTTAGAAACAAGCAATAAGGGTGTTATCTGAAAAAGAAAAAAACGATGAGACCTGATTTACATTGCGGCTTTTATTTTAGAAACCAGTGAAGATAGTTCTTTGCCCATTTTAGTAAAGAAAGACTCATAGGTTTTCTGATTATCATATGAAATGTCAGTCACAGTTTGCACTTCAGTCTGTGATTCAACTGTCACAGAAGTGTCAGCAATTGTCCCTGGCATAGGTGCAACTGTCGGAGCAAGGACTGGCACAAAAGGTTCTGAGACTATGAGTGGCACTGAATGAACAACGTAAGGAGAGGTGGGATCAAAACCACTAATCTCAACTGCAGCAACCCGTTGTGTGCAGAATAAAAAGATGGATAAGAAGAAGATGACCCACCAGGCGTACTTCATGATCGGGATTATACCACAAAGACATATTTATAGGGAAACTGATGAAGAAAATAAGCCAGAGTTGGGCTGATGCAGTTTTACAGGTATACTATTGAATATCTGTGAAAAAAAATCCGAAACTTAGTTTTAGCCTGGAGAATAGCTCAAAAAGTTGGTTTATATGGCCAATTTTGATCTTAGCATTCCTCCTCAGAATTCCCTTGCTCAATGGTTCCTTCTGGCTTGATGAGGCAGCACAAGCAATTGAGAGTGCACGACCTCTGTCTCAGCAGCTCATGATCAAAGAAGATTTTCAACCACCTCTAATGCACCTAATTACTCATTTCATGACGGTAGTTAGTCATTCAGAATGGTGGCTCCGACTTAGTCCACTTTCAGATGGACTTGTAATGATTTGGGTGACCTACTTGATAGCAAAGAAGCTGACAAACCAAAAAATAGCTATTTTGACGGCATTGCTGTTATCTTTTAACCCTTTTCATCTATTTTATTCGCAAGAGCTTCGGCCCTATGCATTAACAGGACTTTGGGCTGCTTTGGGCTGGTTACTAGTCTTGTATATGAGTGAACACTCAATTATAAAACCAAAGCTCCTCATCCTGTTTATTTTCACTAGTATTGCAGGCTTGTACTCAACTTATCTTTATCCTTTTGCACTCATCGGTCAGCTTTTGTTTTTATGCACACGTCGAAATGTGGTTCATGTCAGACAAGCAGTAATTTCAGGTGTTATCACTACAATCGCCTTCTTGCCATGGTTACCTTTCCTCAAAGAACAACTGCAAGTGAGTGCTCATCTGCGCACTCAAACACCAACATGGGAAATGGTGGTCAGTACCCCTCAGCTCAAGGCATTACAACTTGTTTTTGGAAAGTTTTTATTTGGAGTAATAAACTTGGAAACCAACATAGTTTTTATCTCGATTAGTCTCATTTTCATTATTACATTACTATTTCTACTATGGAGTTTACGTAAACGAATTGGCATGACCACCAGTTTAGTCGTCGGGTGCTGGTTCGTTCTTCCAGTATTTTCAATTTGGATTTTTTCTTTCTTCTTGCCAGTACTGCAACCTAAAAGAGTCTTATTCGCTTTACCAGCAATGGAACTGTTACTCGCTACTATGGTGGTGTATGGTTGGGAATGGAAAAGGACTAAGCTTGCCGCTGTTGGCTTGCTGAGCATATTAGTGGCTACTCATCTCTTTGGGACTTTTTCATATTTCATGGATCCACAATACCATAGGGAAGATTGGAGAACTGTAATCAGAACTATTGATGGTCAGTTTTCTTCAACAAACACAGTCATTGTGTTCGGTTTTGATCATCCTTTTTCACCTTGGGACTGGTATACCCATCAACCATTTTCGACGATTAATGTGGGTACCACAACTAAAACAGAGTTCTCTCAGGTTGAACCGAATATGGTTCGAGCACTGGATTATCAGAACGTGATCGTTTTTGATTATTTAACTGACCTGACTGATCCAAATCATTACATTGAACAGTATTTACTACAATATAATTACCAACCAGGTCAGCTCTTTGACGAACCCAATCTTGGGTTTGTCCGAGTTTTCACGAAAGGTGGCAGTTTTGCCGACAACACTCAACATCACGATTGATATCTCACCTATTGTCTACAAACGAGGCGTCTCCTTTTATACGACAAATTTGGTGAGTGCATTACTTAGACAAAATGACGTTAAAATTAGCGCATTTGGTAGTTCGCTACGCCAGCAGCCTATGCTTCGAAAATTTATTGAAGAGCATAAGAAGTTAAGTAACTCAAAAGTATTACCGCTCCCTCCAAGTATTTGGCCCACACTTTGGTATCAACTCAGCTGGCCACCAATTGAATCAATCATTGAAAAAACCGATGTCTACCATGCATGGGAAGAATTAATACCACCAGCCAGTACGGTTCCAATCGTAGCAACCATTCACGACCTAGCTATTTTGAAATTTCCTGAGACAGCACATCCTAGTACCTTATCAAAACATCAAGCTGCTTGGAAAAGACTAAAGCAAACTGATTCCCATGTTATCGCTGTCAGTCATGCCACTAAAAAAGATGTCATTGAACTATTAGGATTCAAACCAGAGAAAGTTCACCTCGTTTATGAAGCGTTACCAGCTGAACATCAGCTCTCGTTATCAAGAGAAGAACAAGATGCCTTATTAAAAAAAGTTAACATATCAAAACCATTTATTTTATTCGTGGGCTCGCTCGAACCTCGAAAGAATGTTGAGCGTTTAGTTGAAGCCTGGAGACCTTTCCAAAAAGAGTACGACCTTGTTATTGCAGGCAAGACGCAGTGGGGTGTAGAAATTGATCCAGAGACAGAAGGTCTGCATTTGCTTGGAGGAGTTGGAAATAAGACTCTCACCACTTTATTTAAGAATGCTAAAGTTTTTGCATATCCTTCACTATATGAAGGTTTTGGTTTACCAATTCTAGAAGCGTTTTCGTATCGGACACCGGTACTTACTTCGCAAAATTCTGCTATGTCTGAAATTAGCGGCATAGCTGCAAAACTGATCGATCCACTAGAAGTGGAAAGTATCCGAACCGGTTTAGAGCAGTTATTGAATGAAGATAGCAGTGAACGAGAACATCGTAGACAAGCTATGAAATTGCAACTTCAACTATTCAACTGGGATACGACCGCCGAAAAAACCATTAAAGTGTATCGCAGAGCAGTGGAAGAGAGGGCGACCATATGAGTAATTTCCGGATAGGCATTGATGGCAATGAGGCTAATGTAGACAACCGAGTTGGTAGCAACGTGTATGCTTTTGAATTGATGAAACAGATTGAGGAGCAAACACGAAATAACGCCGATTTTATATTTACGATCTTTCTGACAAACAAGCCAGTACAAGGTATGCCGGAAGAGCGCACTGGCTGGACCTATCATTGGATCAAACCAAAAGCCTTCGCTACACAATGGGGATTACCTCTAGCATTATTTAAGATGCGAAAAGAACTCGATCTGTTTTTCACACCAGGACACTACGCTCCTCGATTATGCCCAATTCCGTATGTTTCCTGCGTTATGGATCTAGGATTTCTTCATTTTCCTCGCCAATTCAAACTGAAAGACTACTGGCAACTCAAGCTATGGACTAAGTACTCAGTTCAGAAAGCAAAACGTATTGTGGCCATTAGCGAGTACACAAAACAAGATTTGCAGAAACAATACAAAATACAACCGGAAAAAATTTCCGTTATTTATCCTGCGATGAATGCACAAATTTCTCATCGAGAAAATCAAAATATGCGTCAGACGGTATTTCATAAATTTAAAATCGACGCACCATATATTTTATACGTGGGAACATTACAACCACGAAAAAACATTGTTCAACTCGTTGAGGCTTTTGAGCATTTAAAACTGAAATATCAAAGTGAAGTCAAACAACTTACTACTAGTGGAAAAAGAAAGAAAAGAAAAAATCAAAGGATCAATCATCCGCTGAGAGACTTAAAACTCGTTATAGCTGGAAAAACTGGCTGGCTAGCCGAACCTATTTTAAATAGAATTAAAAAAAGTGTATGCAAGTCAGATATTATTTTAACAGGTTATGTAGATGAAGAGGAAAAAACTATACTGTACACCCATGCTCTTTGTTCAATATTGATTGGGATCCATGAAGGGTTTGGAATGCCTGCACTGGAATCATTGTTATTCCACGTTGTACCTGTAGTTTCAGAAACTACTAGCTTGCCAGAAGTTGTTGGTGAAGCTGGGGTATTGGTAAATCCCTACAATTCTATTCATGTCATGAAAGGAATCGACAAAGCTCTGAATTTGAATCAGAAAGAACGTAAGGAATTTGAGAAACGAGCAGACAATCAACTCAAAAAATTCACATGGGAACTGAGTGCAAAAAAGTTGTTAGACATTTTTACTACTCTTAACAAATGAGTACTCCTACAATTCTTGCTATCGATCCAGGTTATGATCGTTGTGGTTGGGCGGTAGTCATTGGCAAATTAGATCAGGCTAGCTTTCAATACGGGAGCATAGAAACAAACAAAAATGAAACTTTCTTTCAAAGGCTTTCTCAAGTCATATCATTTCTAGAGAAAATGATTCAACTCTATCAACCGACTGATTTAGCAATTGAAACTCTGTTTTTTTCTAAAAACGTCAAAACCGCGATGAGAGTAGCTGAAGTTCGTGGTGCAATCACAGGCTTATGCTTACAACATAGCATGAAAATTTTTGAGTACTCTCCAATTGAAGTAAAACAGGCAGCCACTGGTAATGGCAAGGCTGATAAAAAAGCAATTGAAAAAATGGTTCGATTACAGTTGAAAATCCCTGCGAGTGAGAAATTGCTTGATGATACTTTGGACGCACTCGCGATAGGATTGACACATCAAGTTTGTAAAAAGACAAAAAAAGCAAATAATATCTAGAGCTTCACGAGATGAAGGTTAGCTTGTATAGTTAAAAAAACGAATAAAGACCGAACTATGATTGGTAGCTTACGAGGTATTCCCAAATTACTAGGAAAACAACTTATTATTGACGTTGCTGGCGTCGGATATGCCGTCAATGTTGGTACATCCACACTCAGTCAGCTGTTACATAAACCAACAGTAGAATTATGTATACACACACACGTCAGAGAAGATGAAATTTCTTTCTACGGCTTTTTGTCACCCTCTGACCAAGTATTATTTGAGTACTTATTGAGTGTTTCCGGAATCGGCCCAAAGTCAGCGCTGCATATAGCTGACCGGGGAGTGGAGCCAATTACTCAAGCAGTACAACAGGCTGATATTGGTTTTTTTACTCAAATTCCAAGAGTAGGCAAAAAGCTAGCACAGAAAATCATTATTGATCTGCGTTCCAAATTAGGCACCCTCAAAGAGTTGGATCTCAAACCAGAATCTCAACAATACGCAGACGTTGTAGCTGCTTTGGAAAACTTTGGTTATGGCACAGATGAGATTTACAGGGCTTTGCAACATATAGACTATGATGCAATGAGCATCCAATCAGTGATTAAATTAGCCATAAAACAGTTATCGAAATGACAGATACTCCTTTCGAATCTACAACACCTGAAGACGAAATCCTTCTTATCTCGCTGAGAGCTAAAAGTTGGGATGAATTTTTGGGACAGGAAACTATCAAAAAATCTTTGCAAATTTCCTTGACTGCTGCAAAACAAAGAGAAGAAGTTATGGATCACACTTTGTTTTATGGTCCACCAGGATTGGGGAAAACCACGTTGTCCCATTTAATTGCAAAGGAAATGGATAAAAACATTCGGATCACATCAGGAACTGCGCTAACAAAACCTGGTGATCTCGCTGCAATTCTCACTAACTTGGAGGATGGTGACATTTTATTTATTGATGAGATTCATCGCCTTCCAAAAACAGTTGAAGAAACATTGTATCCAGCCATGGAAGATTTTGCTCTCGATATCATTTTAGGAAAAGGTCCCTCAGCTAGAACTGTTCGACTTGATTTGCCCCGCTTTACTTTGGTCGGAGCAACGACTCGATTTGGAGCATTAGCCGGACCGTTTCGGGATCGGTTTGGCTTGATTCATCGGCTGGAGTACTACAAGCCTGAAGAGTTAAAGACAATAGCTTTAAAAGCTGCTCAAAAGTTAAATGTTAAAATTGACGACGCAGCAGCACTTGAAATTGGCCAACGCTCAAGAGGCACGCCTCGCATAGCTCTAAAATTACTTAAACGTATTCGTGATTATGCTCAGATGATGTCAGATGGTGCAATCTCTTTAACAGAAGTAAGTAAAGCCCTGGACATGTTTGCAATTGATACCTATGGTCTAGACCACTCTGACCGAAGACTACTGGAACAATTGATTCTTCGCCATAATGGGGGACCTGTTGGACTTTCTACCATCGCTGCAACTTTGAGTGAGGATACTATTACGATAGAGGAAGTCTTAGAACCTTATCTCATTCAAATTGGATTTTTAAAACGAACTCCAAGAGGGAGAGTTGTCACTAGACACGCTTACGAGCATCTTGGGAAGAAATACACTAAAAAAGAGGATGAGTAGGTGTGCTAGAATCTAAGTGTATATCCAATTTCACTTATGAGCACACTTCCAATCCATCAAAAAATTTACCGCCGGATAGACACGATCATTCTCGAGTTCGTCACTGGATTTTTATGGTGGGGTGTAGGTTTTGTTCCCTTTCATCACATTCGTCGGTTTTTCTATCGACTATTCGGCATGAGAATTGGTCATGGCTCGACAATTCACATGATGGCACGAATTTACGACCCACGGCATATTTCCATTGGTGAAGATACGATCATAGGGGAGAAAGCAACATTAGATGGTCGTAAGCAGTTACTAAACTCGCAAGGTGGATTAAAAATAGGCAACCATGTTGACATTGCATCTGAAGTGATGATCTGGACAAGCCAGCACGATGTAAACTCGAATGATTTTCATGCTATTGAAGCTAAGGTTATTATTGAAGACTACGTCTTCATTGGTCCGCGAGCTATTATTTTACCTGGAGTCACAATAGGGCGAGGCGCAATAATTGCAGCTGGGGCAGTTGTCACTAAAGACGTTCCAACAATGAGTATCGTTGGTGGAGTACCAGCTAAGGAACTGAAAAAAAGAACAGCTAAAGAATTGAATTATAGACTGGGGCGAGCCCGCTGGTTCCAATAATGAAAAGTCCTGCTCCACTCATTTCCACTATTATTGTTTCCTATAACACTGCAGATTTGACTTGCCAAGCTGTTCAGTCTGTACTTGATGAGTATATTCACTCTAACATCGATGGTGAACTGATTGTCATTGATAATCATTCGACGGATACTTCAATTCATCAATTAAAAAAACTCTTCCACGAACACATTACGCTTATTGCGAACTCTGATAATCTAGGTTTCGCTCAAGCAAATAATATCGGAATACGTAGATCTAAAGGGACATACATTTTTTTATTGAACTCTGACACAACGGTTCATCCGCACGCAATCAGAGAGTTGCTAAACGTCTTCACACGCTATCCAGATAAAAACACAGCCGAACAAGCTCAAAATAATTCACTCGACAAAGTTGGCATCATCAGTTGCAAGTTACTTAATCTCGATGGCACACTTCAAAAACAAGGAGGCGCACTCCCAAATCTTTGGACAATAATCCTATGGTGGTTATTACCTTTGCCAGCAAGTTTAGCCATTTTTCCTTCACGATGGAGCTACCACATTGAACATGATGCATTCTTTGACACTGAACAGGCGATTGGATGGTTAGGCGGAACAGCAATGATGATTAGACGTGAAGTCATTAATCAGATAGGCTTACTCGATGAAGGCATTTTCATGTACTCAGAGGATGTCGAGTACTGCTTAAGGGCACGTCATCATCACTGGGATATAGTATATACTCCGAGTACGGAAATTACTCATTTTGGATCCGCAAGCAGTTCTCCCGCTCGAGCGACACTCGGTGAATTGATTGGCTTGAATCATCTGGCCCAAAAGCATTTTCCTGCCTGGAAGGCTAAATTGACTAGAAAGATCCTGAGGCTTGGCTGCTTACTTCGGATCGTCCTTTTTGGTATAATACTGCGACATGCAGAAAAGAAAAAAATCTACCAAGAAGCCTTTAATCGGCTCTCAACCACTAGTAAAAATTGATCGCATTGAAAGTACATCAATGAGTAAATCTTTACCAATCAGTGAAAAAAAATCTTCAAGATTTGTACGAGTGTTGCATTGGTTGGACAATCACATTCTTTTGATCCTATCTGCTTTCCTGTTTGCTTTCATCCCGCTTTATCCCAAACTACCACTCGCTGATATTATCCCAGGTTATATTGTTCGACTCAGACTAGAGGATCTGTTTGTAGCGGCAACCATAGTGATCTACGGTATACAAATCCTGCGAAAAAAAGCTCAATGGAAAACACCGTTTACTTGGATAATATTGGCCTATTCAATCGTAGGAATCTTATCCACCATCTCTGCAGTCTATATTACTAAAACTATTCCTCTACAACCGCTTCATGTAGGAAAAACTCTTTTGCATTATTTTAGATATTTAGAATATTTCTCACTCTTCTTTGTCGCTTATTCTGCCGTCAAAACAAAAAAAGATTTCACTTGGATGCTAGCCATTTTTGCAACCACAGTGGTACTTATTTCCATGTATGGTTACGGCCAAAAGTTTTTTTATTGGCCACTGTATTCCACAATGAACCGTGAGTTTAGTAAGGGACAACGTCTGTATCTAACAGAACATGCACGTGTTCAATCTACATTTGGTGGTCACTATGACATGGCCGGTTATTTAGCTGTTGCCTTGCCAATGTTACTTGCTATTTTCTTTGCTACCAAGAAGTGGCGATGGAAAGTGCCACTTTTCATCTCGTACACAGCCGGACTGTGGCTACTCATCATGAGTGCTTCCAGAGCTTCGTTTGCTGGCTTTGTGGTAGGCGCAATGCTGCTCATTGCACTGTTTGTCGCTCAACAATCTACTTGGAAAAGGAAACTTTGGTGGGGATTTAGTCGTGGATCTTTGACTGCGTTCATGATCTTATACATGTTTTTCACATTTGGTGACTCTATTTTTGAGCGATTCTTACAAATCCTTCAACCTCATCCGGCATTAATGGATACATACGACAGCTTGAACGAGAGTCGTAAAAGTTTGTTGCAAGGGAATTTCAGCGCGATCATTCAAAAATACACACCAAAACTTCCAGACGTAAAACCACCAGAAAACGGCCATGCTGTTACTGCAGAAGATCAGGAAAATACGCACGTGCTCGTTCCGTCAGATGAACGCCCTACAACTCAACAACCGTCCGACGTCTATGTTCAAGTACCAGATACAGTCTTTGTAACCACCGTGAGTGCAAGTGGAGTCGCTACAACTTCGTCTTTTACTAGAGATCGAGTCTATTCTGAAAATGCACTCAAGTATGGTCTTTCTATGGCGATTCGACTAGACACACTTTGGCCGCAAGCTATACGCGGCTTCCAAAGTAACCCACTACTTGGCTCTGGTTATGCAACATTAACTAAAGCCAACGTCGATGATTTTACAGAGGCCGAAAGTACTGATAATAATTTTCTCAGGACACTAGGTGAAACAGGACTGCTAGGTGTTATCACTTTTTATGGCACGATTGTCATAGGAATGTTTTTGAGTGGTAAGATATTACTGAGTTCAGCTTCATCTTTTGCCAAAGCAGTAGCCATCGGTTTTGTAACAGGAAGTGTGGCTTTACTGGTGAATGCTGTTTACATTGACGTCTATGCCTCATCCAAAATTGCCTTTACATACTGGGCTCTTAGTGGATTCGTCATCTCTTATTTTGCTAGAGAGTTAGCAGAAGGTAAGATGCGGCCACAGTTACCAGGTTCAAAAGTTGAGACTGCGGTATTACCAAAACCAAAACAATAATCATGACCACATCAAAAATTGCCCAACATGAGTGGAAACTGATTGCTTTTATTGTCCTGGTAGCTTTCGTGGTCAGACTCTATCGCATTAATTATCCTTTGGCTGATTGGCATAGCTGGCGACAATCAGATACTGCTTCAGTAACTCGTGAATATCTAAAACACGGTATCGACCTACTTCACCCAACTTATCAAGATCTTTCTACAATTCCCAATAACCTTAACAACGCACAACATGGCTACAGGATGGTGGAGTTTCCATTCATTAATGCCTTTACTGCAGTTGTGTTAAAAGTAATCCCTGTTTTACCACTTGTGCCTACTAGCCGTTTCTTATCAAATCTTGTCTCACTGGGAACTTTATTGAGTTTATATTTCCTAGTGAGAAATTTGTCTGGAAAAAGAGTTGCTGTTGTAACAGCGATCATGTTTGCGGTCTTGCCATACTCTGTTTACTACTCACGCACAATTTTGCCCGAACCATACATGTTATTTTTTTCAACATTTTCATTGTTAGGTTTTTCAAATTGGTTGAGCACAAAAAACTTAAAGTGGTTACTCGTGTCTGCTGTGGGTCTTTCACTTGCACTACTTCTCAAACCATTCGTTGCCTTTCTCGCGCCAGTCTATTTAGGCCTAATCCTATTTCAGTTTAAAACAATAAAAGATGTTCAAAAATTTCTTTCTGCACAGTTTTTTCTGGGTCTGATCTCATACGCTCTGATTGCATTCATACCCCTGTATTATTGGAGGAAGTGGATTGCACAATACCCTGAAGGTATTCCCGCCTTAACTTGGCTATTTAATAGTAATGGTATCAGATTCAGACCTGCTTGGTTTCGTTGGTTGGGTTATGAACGACTGACTAAAATGTTTTTAGGATATATTGGAATACTCTTCTTGCCACTGGCATTCGTAAGAATAAGCCGAGATAAAGTTGTCTATCTTTTCTGGTGGTTGAGCATTGCTCTCTTTTTTTCCGTGATCGCAACAGGAAATGTGCAGCACGATTACTACCAAAATTTAATGACTCCTATTGTTTGTATCTCTATTTCACTTGGTAGTTGGGAGTTACTAAAAATACTAACCAATCTACTCTCTAGCCAAAAAATAGCACTAGGAATTGTAGTAAGTTTAAACGTAGGGATGTTACTACTCGCGTGGCAACAACTTAAAGGGAATTTCAATGTAAATCACTGGGACTATGTTGAAGCTGGTCAAGTCGTTGACAGACTTACACCAACTGATGCAAAAGTTATTGCACCTGCTGATGGTGATACATACTTTCTGTTTCAAACCAATCGAACAGGGTGGCCCATAGGTGTAGATATTGAAGACAAAATTCAAAAAGGTGCAACTATTTATGTTTCAACCAATTATGATGATGAAGCGCACGACTTGGAAAACAGATATACAGTAATCGAGAAAACACCTGTCTATATCATCATTGATTTAACAAAGCCAAGTACAACTCCTCTAAATTAATCTCCTTTTTTCATGAGTTGTTCTATCTCTTTCTTTTTGTCTTCATAGCCCGATCGTCCAAGTAATGCGTACATCATTACTTTACCTTCTTCGACTCCTGGCTGGTCGAAAGCATTAACTTCCAACATTTCAGCTAAATAGACGACAGCTAATTCAAAAACCATAAATAGCTGGCCTAGTCCGAATGCATCAAGTGTATCTAAGGATAAAGTTGCAGATGGTCTACCTAGTTTTTTTAGAGCTAGAGCAGTGGCTTCTTGCTCAACATTGATAATCTTGTGATACGAAAGTCCTTTTAAGTAACTGACTGCTGGGATATCGACTTCATCGAGTGTGTAATCATCCTCACGCTTTTCTAAACGTAAGAAGAGTAATGAGTGGAGAAGTGTACCTTGTGTATAAAACTGAACCTGAGAGTGCTGATCTGCTGGACCTCTTGCTTGAATAGGTAAAATACCTTTATCCCCTAGTTTGCCCAATGATTCTGCCCAAAGTTGACGATACCATCGCGCAAATTCTTCAAGTTGAACTGAGTAGGGCATTAAAATATTTACTTTTATGCCTTGTGAGTACAATAAAAATTGATCCATAGCAATATCTTTTGCTATTTGGCGGTACTCCTTGATTACACTCTCTGCCCCTTTTAAAAGCTGCTCAACATCGACACTCATGGCAAGCGAAGGAAAAAGTCCTACAGTCGTCTGAACTGAAAAACGACCCCCAACATCATCAGGAATTGGTAAGGTCAAAATATCATGTTCAACTGCTTCTTCACGAAGAATTCCTTTTTTTGCATCGGTGATAAATACAAAATGATTTGCCCACTCGTCAGTCTGTTGCTTCATGATCGCTTTAAACAAAACATACTGTGAGATTGTCTCAATTGTTTCCCCAGATTTGGAAATAATACAAAAGACTGTCTCATCTAGATCAATCTGACGTAATAATCGAGTAATAGCTACAGGATCAGTCGAATCCCCATGGAAAAAGACGTCCATGGCAGGTCTATCCATCTCCAATGCTTGTTGAACTGCTCGTCCACCAAGATCTGAACCCCCTATTCCTACCACGACTAAAGTCTTTGCGAATCGAATACTGTGAAATACAGTCTCCATTTGCTTCAACATTTTTTTATCAGATAAAATGTTGATAAAACCGTACTCTTTATTTTCTACCTTTTTATCGACTCGGGTGAGTGCACCTTCAACTTTCTTCTTGTTTTCATTAACGGTCTCATTGCTGATACCATGAGTTACCCCATGAGCCTGATATAAAAAAGTGGAGGAGTAAAGAAGTTTCATAGGGCGATCATCGCACAGAAATGTCAGTGATTCAAGTTTGATATTACTTCTGTAAAGCCAGTTGGAGCGCTCCATACACTGGAGGGTGAGCTGGAACAATAAGTTTTATTTGCGAAAAATGAGTTAGTAATCTAGCTTCAAGCTGAATGTGTACAACTGGGTCGGTGGCTATTCCGCCAATTAAAACAACATCGGTCAACTTTTTGGTTAGGTGAAGCCTCTTCATCACTGTCACAACCATTTCTACAAGTTCCTCAATCGAAGCAGCAATTATTTCATTTGCTATCGCATCGTGTTGTTCTTTAGCAGCAAAACAAATTTGTGACAATTGTCCAATTTGAGTTTTATTTAAAAGTGGATGGTAGACTTTATCTTTCAATTGACTAATCGATTCAATAAAAAAATGTTGGCAGACCAATTCCTCAATCATAGTCTTTTTTGATCTCCCATCAAAACTCTTCACAGCCGCACGTAGGACCTGCTGTCCAATTTCAAACCCACTACCCTGATCTGAGAGCAAGTAATCCATGCCACCAGTTTTTGCTGTTTCACCTTGTTCATTTCTACCATAGCAATTAGAACCAGTACCTGAGATCAAACATATTGTATTCGGAGAAGTACTTCCACTTGCAAGGGCAATCACAATGTCGTTCACAACTTTAAAATTAAGAAAAGAAAATCGTTCATGCAAGGCAGTTGAAAAAATACGATACGCATCGGCGATTTCTTCATCTGTGTCAACGCCAGCAAGACCTACCACAACTTGCGAGAACCCTGCTACATCCAGGTGTTCAACAGCCTCAGAAATGGCTGTCATAAAATGTTCCATGGCCAATGCCTCAGTCGTTGCAGCAAGACTCATAGGGCCAGTCGTCGCTCTACCCAAAACGTTCCCACTTTCATCGGCAATCCAGACGGTTGTTTTCGTGCCTCCACCATCAATAGCTAAAAAAAAGTTGTTTTTATTCTCATTGAGCATATTGGAGTTCATTAGTCTGTTCATCAAGCAAACCAACCTCTTTCAATTTCTTAATATACATCAAAACTGTTTCTACATACACTGAATGACTCCAGACTAATGGGGTAGCAGAAAGGGGAGCACCAGTTATTGGGTCAATCTGTTCTGCTAGAACACCAGATGGAGACTGATATTTTTCTACCCAGTTTAAAACAGATTTCACATACTCAATATCTTGATCACTAAGTACTGGTCGATGTAACACACGCTGCGCTTCCCACATAGTAATGATAAACCATGAGTTAGAATACTGAGTTGATTTAAAATAATTATCATTTTCATAACGAATAAAACCACCGAGTGGACTTAGATTTTTTAATCGTTTCTGTACGGCTTCTTCTGTTGCAATAAACAAAGGGTCATCAGGTGATAACATGTCGAAGTACCATAAGCCAAATAAAGAACTTGCGTCTATTACTTCAAACCGATCAACTTTGCCATCCTGAACGTAAGCATACCGAACAAACGAATTTAATTCTGGGCTGAATAAGTGGTCAATAGCTGCTTGTTTAATTTGGTTCGCTGCTTCCCTGTATAGACGCAAGTGGTTACGCTTGCCAAGTAGTTCTGAAAATTTAGCTGCTGCCATCAAGCCACCATACACACAAGCACAGGTATAAGTAGAAACGCCTATTTTCTCTTCCCATAAATCATAAGAATGAAGAGGTAGTCCTAACTTATCGTCTCGAAAACTCATCAGAAAATTCGCGATTTTTTCAGTCAGAGGCTTAAACAACATCTCCATAAATTCAATGTCCTTTGTGATCTCATAATGTTTCCATAAGGCAAATATGACGGCCGCACTTTCGTCTTCTTGAATGGGGAGCTGCAAAATTTTATTCTTCAACCAGTCATTTTGAGCGATACTAGAGTGCCAGGTCGATCCCAAACTCTCATCAGGTCTAAATCGGTGATGCAAGTATCCGTCTTCATGTAAAACGTCTTTGCAAAATAAAAAAAATGGCTTGGTCACTTCAGTATAGCCAGCTTGGTCCAATGTCATCGTAATAAAGGCTGCATCACGTGGCCACACATATGAATAATCGTCTTTGCCAAACTCGATCATGTTCGAATCAGCAGAAGCGATAATTCCTCCACGATTATCGACGTGGGCACGCATGACAAATAATGAGGTGTCAAACAATCTCTTTTTCGAATCTGAAAGCACGCCTTTTGGCAGGGGACGTTTGTTCAACCAGGCATTCCAATACTGTTCGGTTGAGTGCAGCATTGCCTCAGGTTGTTTTTGGAGTACCATCGAGTTGAGAGTGTAAGCCTCATTGAGTGTTTTACCAGCACAAATCCAGTAATATACACTGGTTTTACGATCACTTTCACAAGATGTGCAAAATCGAATCACTGAATCAACTGAACCATGCTCAACAGCATTTTTACTTAACTCACCGTCTTCAGCATCTCTATATGACCCTTCTCGATTTTCATATTGAAATGAACCAACGGTATAATCGTCGATCGAGTTTCCTGAATCAGTCATGCCATTCACGATGAACACGCGACGACCTTTGTAGTGCACAATCGCATTGTGCGTTGGGTCGTAGAAGCCAGTATTACGTTTATTTCCTTCATCAATTATGAACTCTTGCCCGAAAAAAAGTTTGATGTCGACTAGTTTTTCCTGATGGTTATAGATATCAACTTTTCGTAAAAAGACATTCGTTTCGTTATATACCAGGTCTTCAGTTACAAGACTAACTTTTAATTGTTCGTTATGAGCAATCATCTGACTCACCATTGTTTCTTTTTTGTATGAAATTTTGATTTTCCATTGACCATCATCCAGCCACGAAAATGTCTTGTCCACCATAATTCCAATGCGATGCTTATAGCCACTCACATGATTTGAGAGCCCAACATAAGGAAAATAAAGATCTCGTACAAATCCTGTTTCATCAAGACATACAAGCATGTTTCCATTTGAAAGTACTGTTGCACGTGCCATAGATATCACTGTAATTAATATTGAATAAACTCGGGCGCTCTCTTTTTCAATGACTTCATGCTTCTAACTCTACTCGGTTTTGCTTGATATTGTGAGATACGAGATTGAATGTCAGCAAGTACTGTTGTGAACCTAACGTATGCATCCATAGGGTTCTCATAAGGGCTAAAATACGCATGAACGTCACCATCAGCAGACCATTTAACACACATATAATAAAAGTGATCGCTGGTTTGTAATTTCCTCCAGTCATGCAGTAACTGTTTATCATTGGTAGCTTTAACTTGAGACTCTAATTCATAGATTAAACGCAATGTATCATGCTGTAACTCGTTGTCTCGCCAAGCCGAGAGGTCTCGGTCAATATCTGCCCAAGAAATTGGTTCAGCAACTTTATATAACGGCAATTTTCTTGCGTCGGTTAGTTGCATTGCTTGACTGGGTGTCACGAATTGGTTCCATTCATACTGAATAAACTGATGAACAACGTGTTGGAAAAAATCAAAAATCCCAGTCTCACCCCATTGATGTTCGCCAAACGTTTCGAAGTCCATGAATAAATTAACAATTTCATTTTGTTGATACTCATTTAACCAATGAACATAGGTTTCTGCTTTCAAAGGATAGCTCACCCAGCTTTTGTCTGAAAATCGAAATGCAATGTCATCTGATAGTTGGGAATGTTTGAGCATTAAAGGCAATCGCTTCGCCGAGTAAGATGAGAAAAGTTGTGTTCGTTTTTGTCCTTCCAAATAGCGGTCTACTGCCTCAGTCAATATCCCTGTGTAACCCATCTCTCCCACGAGTGAAGCGATTGCGTCAGAGTAAATAAGTTCTGTGTTTCGAAAAACAGTTGGTTTGACTCCAAAGAATTCAACTATTTTTTTTGAGTGTAAATCGACTTGTTGAAAAAATTCTTGGGAGGAATACAAAGAGGCAAGTGAGTGGTAATACGTTTCCGCTAATACTTCGACTTGCCGCGTACGCAACAACTCCTGAAGCAGGTCTAGTACTTCAGGTACGTACGTTTCTGCTTGTTCAAGAAAGATGCCCGAGCACGAAAAAGCCCATACGAACTCTTTGTACTGTTTCGTCAAATTAAGGAGCAAACTTAACATGGGGATATAAGATTTCAGTGCAACTTTTGTAAACACCTCTCGGTTACTATCGTGTGATTTTGTTGAAAAATACTCGTGATTCCTACCGACCTCAAAAATAGAATAAGGAGCTAACCGGTAGGGCTGATGAAGTTCGAAATAGAGTGAAACTTTTGGCATGTTCTTATTTTCTTCGATTCAAAATTCGTTGGTAGACCTCTTTTATTTTTTCTGCAGATTTCTTCCAGCTTACTTCACCTAAACTAGCAAGTTGCTGATCAACAACTTGTTCATAGTATGTTGGATCCCTCAGTAATTTTTCGATACTTTCTGCCATAAGATCTGTATCCCAAAAATCGAACACAATTGCTCCGGGCAAAACTTCTTTGACACCAGAAGTTTTTGAGATGATCACGGGTGTCTCACGCTGAACAGCCTCCAATGCCACTAAACCAAAAGGTTCTGAAATTGATGGCATGACGAAGACATCTGCCCGATCAAGTAAGAAATCTTTTTGTTGATCACGAAGGAAACCGGCAAATATGACGGACGACGACAGCTTTTGTTTTGCATTTTCTAGCAGTAGCATACTGTATTGATCACCATGACCAGCTACAACAAACAGCGCATTCGGAATTCGGGTTAAAACTTTTTTGGCTAATTGTAAAAAATACTCAGCACCTTTTTGCATTGTGAGCCGTCCCATAAACACGATAACAGGCCGGTCTTGTGCAAACTGCAATGTTTGAATTTTGGGCGCTACATCAATACCATTGTGCACAACATCAATTTTATCCTCTGCAACACCATACTTATCCATTAATACAGATTTTGTCAGCTCACTCACGGCAATGACTCGATCAGCATTATGCAAACCTTCTGCCTCAACATGAGTAATAAAAGGATTACCGTTTCCAGTTGGAACTCGATCAAATTCAGTAGAGTGGACGTGAGCAACAAAAGGTTTGTGTAACTTTTTCTTCAGGTATTGAGCTGCTGGATACGTCATCCAATCGTGAGCATGTATGACATCTGATGCGATATGCTCTTGTCGCACAGCATCTAAGATTGAGTTTGCATAGGCATTGACCTTGTATTCCAGTTCAGAAAAGCTCATTGAGCGTACATTTTTGGGATCAAAATTAATTTTTGATGTGCCAGATGCTTGTGTCGAATACGCCTGAAACGGTGGAGAATTTTTGCCAAATGGGAGTGTGACGAATCGACTGTAACAGCTCAGAACGTGCATATGATCAATATCAACAGGATGTTCATACGGAAGAGTAAAGCAAATTTCAGTCCCCCCGTCAGCCAATGCCTGAGTTAGCCCTTCACAAGCCACACCAAGTCCACCACTGTTATGTGGTGGATACTCCCAGCCTAGCATGAGTATTTGATTATTTCCCATACGAAAACAAAGGCAATAAATAATTACCTCACTTTTAGTATAGACACTTATACAAATGCACTACAAGAGGGAGATGGTTACAATTTTGTCTCTTATAGTCATTGTGAAAGGGTATTCACATTTTTTTGAAACCCACTTAGAATGAATACAATTCAGAAAGCCTTATGAAAAAATACTTCCGTCGTGTTTCAACTCGAGCGTCTCAAGTTATGGGTAGTCCTTACTCATTTGTTATTGCGGTTTTAGTCATACTAGTATGGTGGATAACCGGTCCAATCTTTCGATATTCAGATACCTGGCAATTAATGATTAATACAGGCACAACAATTGTCACTTTTTTAATGGTTTTTCTTATTCAAAATACGCAAAATCGTGACACAAAAGCAGTTCAAATTAAATTGGATGAACTAGTGCGATCAGCAAAGGGTGCTCGAAATTCACTTGTTAATATTGAAGAGGTAGAAGATAGTGAACTTGATCGAATACAAGAAGAATTTAAAGCACTGAGAGAACACTACGAACAGAAGTTGCAAAAGATTCAAGAGCTAAGACAGAAAAAAATGACAAAGTAGAGAAGCCTAAAGTTAAAAACCTCAAGCATTCACTTTCTGATCAGTCTTTTTAGTAACTTCCTCCGCCGAAGTTATCGAATGATGAGCCGTTTGTCCCAATCGACCAGACGCCAATATAGCCACCTTGTTCATTATATGCCCAAGCAGTAATGTCGGCACTTCCAATGGAATTCCCGTTGACGTAAACAGTCACTGTACCTTGCTCAGACGCACTCGCACCTATAACGTCACCATCTGACACAGTCTGACTAATGCTTGAGCCTCTTTGCTGCCAACCAGGGCCAGCGGCATCATTCGTCCAAACTTGAAACTCATGATCTGTCGGATCGTACAACACTTTAATCATGCTTGAATTAAAGTTGAATGCTTGCACTTTCATAATGAGATCAAGCTCAGTTGATGAAGAGGCAAGTGACTTGTATGTTGTAAATACTTCTTGATTTGTGCCAAAAGTAGCTTTCCAGAGCGCCATGGGACTGCTCATAGTGTTTATAAAAAGTGAATTATTGCTAATGACGTAAGGTTGAAATACTACTTCCCAAGTGCTCCCAATATCTCCGTCAGCTCGATCAAAATTGTCTAGAGTTGAAGTAGTAGGGAATGACTGAGGTGTTTGAGTTGGGGTAGGTGTTCCGGTCTCAACAGGTGTATTGGTAGGCGTCAAGGTGGGAGTTGGAGTGCTTGACGGAGTTGGTGATGGTGTTTGGGTTGGAGTTGTAACTTGAAACTCGTAAACACCGATGTCTGGGGTGCCAAAAAGCGGATTTCCACCAATGTCAGTTGTTCGCCCTGCAACCGTAGTACCAGCATCAATCATGGCAGATTCAGTTCGAGGGTAATAATTTGCTTTTTCACTAAATGTTCGGGTCCAAAAACCATTCCCTTGATCCGTCCAACTGCCCGAGTTTTTTATGTCCTCAACCATTGCAGCTTGTGTTTTTATCTGAACATTTGATACATCCTTGTATTTTGCAAGCTCATCAATCAGCCATTCAAATTCTTGGATCGTGAAATCTTGCGTTTCATTGTGTCCAGCATATCCAGTTGCCATTCCATTACTGGCCAAAGTAATCATAGAACGAGCGGCTTTTTCGATTCTCAATTTTTTATCCGGAGTACTTAGAGCAGCGTATCCTGGTCCTGTAATATTACTTTGAGTATAAACATTATGAAATGCAAACAAATTTATATTTCCTAACCATGATTTCTCCTGCAAAGAATCAACGCCGACACCTCTAATTGTTATGAGGTTCGTATTGTTCTTGATCCAGGTGGTTGTGAAATCTGTCTTACCTGAGTATGGATAGCCAAATGATTTAGCAACATAACTTGCTGTTGCAGGATTCTCATGCATGGCATTCGTAACGTCAGTTATCGCGTCAGTGACTTCACCTTCCATGTATCGGTTCGTCGGTCCAGTATTGTCATCATAAATAATTCTCGTCGCCACGTTCTTTGGTACTTGGGTAGAAGCATCTTTAAGATAGTTGGAAGGAAGAAAAGGTCTCGTGGGAGCATTAGGTGTGCCGGTTAAAGTACATGTGTAATTTGACCAGCTGTCGATAACGGTACAGAGTTCACCAACAGTATCCGAAGCGGCATCTGTTAAATCAATGGGCCCGTGTGTATCAGCGCTGCCAGTGACTGACAAGGACGTAGCGCTCCCAGAGATAACAAAACTTATATTTGTTGCAGAGCCTGAATATGTAACGTCAAATGGACCAGTCAGCGACATGTTTGTGTGATTTTTTGTGTGGATGGCGATTTCATGACCATCTAAATATAATTGCTGCATTTTTGACTTGTCATTTGTGCTCAAGTGACCAGTGTCATGAACATAGAAACTCATTGTCATGCCATAATTCGTTTTTGCGTAATCAGCTAGTGTCTTAAAGTGATCTATGTTATGCCGGTCATCAATACCGAGTAATATGTATCCAAAGTTTTCTTTGCTACGGGTGTAGTTTGCATATTCACCAATGATATCGTTGGTGGAATTCCAAGTGCCTGTCCCAGATGTTATTACGTGTGGGTCTTTCAAAGGTCCTTGAATGAAACAGTGATTTGTATTTACGGTGGCAGGACTATTGAAAATAATTGTGCGAGGATAATTAAATCCTGAGCTAGTAATCGCACAGTTTGTCATATTTACAGTAGTACCAGTTTTAACAAGGATTGAACCAGAGGCAACACCATCGAAAACAACATTATCTAAGGTACTCGTCCCACTATTCGTTTGAAAAGAAATTCCTGCAACACCAGTGCTATCAATTCCCGAAAATAGACTATTTTTCATGGTGATAGCATTGAACACTATCATGGCACTTGTGCCTTGGATCGTAGAAGTGTCGGCGTAAAAATTTTCAAAAGAAGTACTATCTGCAGTGGCTTCAATACTAACGCCTAGACCATTTGTATTTGCAATAGTGACATTTCGAACCGTCGTATTATCAAGATACACTCGTATTGCATTCTCGCCACTTGTTCCACCATTCCGGGAGACAGTCAGTTTCTGAAGAGTCATGCCGTTGGCATTCACACCAATAGTAGAGTTCCCTCCATTGTAGTCAATGGTGACAGTTCCGTCGTGCCCTGAGATTGATGACCCTTGAATAGTGAGGCTGGCTTTTTGCAATGTGTTAGCATGTCCTGGATAACTTTTTCCATTCGTTCCACCTGAAAGTTCGATCGTATCTCCTGTTGCAGCAGCTGTGTACGCAGCTGAAAATGTTTTGTAGGAATTGTTTGGACTGTAACTAGGATCATCAAACGGACGTGTGGGATTGCTCGCCGCACCACTTGAGTCAGAATTTACATAACGAGTGATAGCTGAAACAGGAGAAGCTTTGATAAAAAAAAGAGCGATGAATATTGCTAACACGCCCGCTACTTTTGTAGAAGATAAAGGTCTGTTTGAGGATCTCTTGAAAAACATAAGCTCCTAAAAGTTAAAAATGATTTTACTCATTTAATGTGTATATAGAAAAGAGGACGATTTTATTGTATTCCGTTTATTTATGAAAAGCTACTGAAAAACAGCTGAGTACTTAAAAAGAAGTATTTTTAAATGTCTGGTATAACACCGAGACAAAAAAACTAGAGAGATATTTTTAACAGCCATGGTCGGCAATTTTTTTTGTTCAGGAGATAGATATGAGTGCAACAGAGAAAGAGTGCTTATTTTGTGGACTGAGTCAATGCATTGTTCTTGAACAAATAAGCGGCTACAAGACAGCGGCATCGAAACTTGCTAGAATCGAGGAAACTCACAGTATTTGTACGGATCCAAAAATTCAGCTCTTGAGAACTGAACTCGTATCCAAAAGAAACGCGAATTCAACGGGCTCTACAAAACCCACAGAGCAGAATCCAAGTACTGACACACGACCTCCTTTTAAGTTGGTTAAGCAAAGCAGGTTTGATGCTGAATCAACTTCAGACAATAGAGGCTTTCCCACGATACATCTTGGAAAAAATAAAACTGTCCCCTCTAATATTCAGCGAAAAAGTGAGGTAGTACCACTTAAAGTAATTCTTGATCTGACAAATGAGGGAGATATAGAAACTTATCTAAGTCGAGAAAAAATTGACCCGAATTCTCGAGTTTCTAACTCTATCCGTGCCTTAGTAAGAGCAAGAGTGAGTTGCAGGGGAGTAATGACCCCTTTGAAACAAAAACAGTATGATCAGAATGTAACGCAAACTCTTGCTGAGCTGGACAAAGTAATAGCAAATGTGGTGCAACTTCATTTTAAGAGAATCTTGAAACTTGCAGACGAAGAATAAAAGTATTGGTACATCCATTCCAAACTTTTTTTCTGAACCGGAAAGAGTGCTAAAAACCTCAAGTACAAAATCTTCTGTAACTGAAGTAGAATTCAGGATGTAAAATAGACAGTACTGTTTATGAATATTCTGATGCTGACACCATACTTACCTTATCCACTACTCTCTGGTGGTCAAATTCGTACGTATAACCTCCTCAAAAAACTCGCTCAAAAACATAAAGTTACTTTATTTGCTTTAATCAAAGAAGAGTCTGAACGCCAGTTCATCCCGGAGCTGGAAAAGTATTGTCAAAAGGTTCGAGTATTTAAACGTTCAAAAAAACCATTTACATTCCGCAATATTTTTAAAACTGGACTGTCTTCCTTTCCCTTTTTAGTCATTCGAAATTTAACTCCTGAAACCAAAGATGCTGTTGTAGAAGAACTAAGAAAGGAATCATACGATTTGATTCATGCCGAAACTTTTTACATGATGCCGAATATTCCAGATACCGATATTCCAATTCTATTAGTAGAGCAAACGATTGAATATTTAGGTTACGAAAGTTTTGCTGACAAAATCTGGCTTCCCTTTTTAAAACCACTCTTACGCCTCGATATTACCAAAATACGAAAATGGGAAGAGTACTACTGGAAGAGTTGCACAAAACTGATCACGATGAGTGGAGAAGATAAGATATTTATTAATCAGACAATTGATAATCCAAATAAAATTGAAGTCGTCTCAAACGGCGTCGACACTGAATGGTTTGCTCAAAAAACAAAACACCTACCCAAAGACCCTACAATCCTATCGGTTGGCACATTTAATTGGTTACCGAATGTTGAGGCTGTGAAATTTCTTGTGAATCAAGTTTGGCCCATCGTCAAAAAATCATTACCTAAAGCAAAACTTTGGATCGTGGGTAATGCCCCAACTAAAGAAATATTCGAATTTCAACAAAAAGATAATTCAATCACTGTAACTGGTGGAATTCCAGATATTAGGGATGCGTTTGCTGGCGCACACGTCTTGCTGGCTCCAGTCTTCAGCGGCAAAGGCACTCGGTATAAAATCCTAGAAGCAATGGCTTCAGAAACCCCAATTGTTGCAACTTCTACTGCTGTTGAAGGATTAGGAGTCACAGACGGGGAACACGTTTTAGTGGGGGATACTGCGGAAGAGATGGCTGAATTGACACTAAAAATGCTTAGTGACAATGAACTCCAACGAAAATTAGCAAAAAATGGCAAAGAGTTCGTGCGAAAGAACTACGACTGGCAACAAATCTCTCAAAAACTCGATCGGATCTACAGAGAGCTTGGAAAAGAAACAAAAGGAAAAAGTGAAAAAATCAACTGATCTTTCTATTATCATTCTCAATTACAACACAGCCGATTGGTTGCAAAACGTTCTTGAATCAGTTGAACAGTTCCCTTTGCAAAAGTATTCCTTGGAAGTAATCGTAGTAGATAATGACAGCACAGATGACTCGGTTCAGATGGTTCAAAAAAAATTTCCTCATGTCAAACTCATTCAATCGTCAGAAAATGGTGGATTTGCTAAAGGTAATAATCAAGGTATCAAACAAGCAACAGGACGATACATTATGCTACTGAATTCGGATGCTGAATTCACTAAAGAGACAGATCTGGATGCCTGTATAGAATATTTAGATGAACATCCAGGTGTTGCTGTACTATCGCCAAAGTTACTCCTGCCTGATGGGAGTGTTGACTTAGCCTCACATCGAGGTGAACCGACACCATGGGCCGCTTTGACCTATTTCGCCGGATTAGAAAAACTCATTCCAGGATCAAGGCTGTTTGGGCGGTATCACCAAACTTGGCAAAATTTCGAACAGACACATTTGATCGAAGCGTGTAGTGGAGCAGCAATGATAGTGAGAAAATCCGCAATTGAGAAAGTGGGATTACTTGATGAAAATTTTTTCATGTATGCCGAGGATTTAGATTGGTGCAAACGATTTCGTGAAGCAAACTTTCAAATTGTATTCTTTCCAGGTTGTCAAATTACTCATCACAAATACAAATCAGGTCAGGCCAAAACGACTGGTAGTATAAATCCCGATGAATTTTTGCAAGTTCCAGGTTTTACTAAAAAAATCAAAACTAAGAATCAAGCACGTTTCCATTTTTACGAGACAATGAAACAGTATTATTCAAAACATTATCAAAAAAGTTCTCCCCTTCAAACCTGGTTCATCCACAAAATAATTGATGGGATGAAGGCGTGGCGAGATCGTTAATCATTTAGTGATTCAATATTACTAGCGGTGTTTGCGTTCTGAGTAAAGATCAGATAAGATAATCGCACTATTTAATGTTATTCATTCTTTGAAAGGCCGTTATGATGCAAGTACAACACCTAGAGTTTAAGATTGATCAGCTGCGAAAAGACAAGATGATTTTAAGTCTGATGTCAATTAACGTATTTATCTTGTCGTTGTTCCTAGCTTTATTTCTGCCTCAGCTGTTATTCCAATTTGTTTTCGCAAGTCAAAACTTGACCGCTGAACCACCTGTACTCACTTACATTCCAGCAGCTGGATTTGTGATCGGTGTTGGATTCTTCATCTATGCTGTGGTGATGATACTCATGAAAAAGATGAAGATTATGCAGTTAGAAACAGAGCTATCAATGATGATGACTGATGATAGTTGTAACTGTGGATGCGATTGTGGAGACTGCAGTACAGAAGGTCATTCTCATATGGGGATGAGTAGTATGGATGACGAGATGGATAACACCATGTCAACCTCGAAGAAGAAAGTTGTCTTGAAGAAAAAGACAACAAAAAAAGCTTAAATCGCTTTTACCATAAACAAGAGTAAACACCCGGCATCAGTCGGGTGTTTTTTGATATACTGGCAAATAGTATGGAATTGCAGAAAAAATATAAGGTTGGCATCGACTGCAGACTACTCGGCAAGAAACATGCTGGTATTGGGCGATACATAGAAAACCTTTTATTAGAAATTCCACACTCATCTTTACATCAGCAATTTCAGTGGGTATTTGTTTTCCACAACCAAACCCAGTGGCAAGATTTTTTGGCAGAATGTGATGATGCTGCATTTTTTAAAGCACAACAGGTTTTATTTGCACCTATCCAGCATTACACTCTCTATGAACAACTGAGCATGCCTGCTATTTTTTCACAGCTTGATTTGGATCTCTTACACGTCCCTCACTTTAATATCCCAGTTAGATATAAGGGTAAACTGGTGGTGACCATTCATGATCTACTCTGGCACGAATATAGAGGAACTCAGGTAACAACTTTACCTGCTTGGCAGTACTGGGTAAAACATGAGTTTTATAAAAAAATTGTGGCTGAAGCAGTTAAAAGAGCAAGTGTGGTCTTCGTTCCAGCAGATACAGTTAAGAGTACCGTCACTCGCTATTTTCCGACCGCAGAAGAAAAGATTCGAGTTACTAAAGAGGGAATTGGAAAAGCATTTGTTGAAACCAAACTTATACACTTTAAGAAAAATGATGCATTAGTGTATGTTGGTTCACTTTATCCCCATAAAAACATTGATGTCGTTTTAGAAGCCTTAACACAATTACCTGAGTTCAGTCTAGATTTGGTTGGTTCTCGAAATATTTTCCAAGAGAATGTCGAGCAAAAAGTTCACACACTTGGATTGGAAAATCGTGTTAAATTTCATGGATATCTTAAAGATACAGAGTTGATCGATTTATTTCAAAAAAGTTTTGCACTCGTTCAACCATCCTTATTCGAAGGGTTCGGCTTAACTGGTGTGGAAGCAATGTCAGTAGGCCTACCAGTGATTGCCTCTGACATCCCTGTGTTTAGAGAAATCTATCAAGATCGAGCTAGTTTCTTTGATCCAAACTCGTCTGATTCTTTTGTGATGGTAATTAAAGAGCTCCAACAAGATCCTACCCTCTATCAAACGCTCGAGCATCATAGTAAGGTTGTTCAAGCTGAATTTTCCTGGCAAAAGATGACAGAACAAGTGCTACAGTCATATCTCCATGTTTGTCTTGCTTGAAAATACCAAACGATGAATCATCATTTAAAGCTATCCCTTTTCATCTTTTGTCTTTTTTTATCCAACGTTGTCCTTCTTTGCCAACCTTTTATTTTTCTTAAAGTCTATCCGTACCTGACACAGGTTGACAGATTTGGCTGGAGCATTCAAGAACAGAAACAACAGAGTGCCATTATCCTGACTTACTTGAATTCAAACCAGCATTTTGAACAAGATTCTCTCAACGAGAAAAAAGTTGTTCTCTCATCAACTGAGGTTAATCACATGAACGATGTATTAAAAATAGTTAAAATGACCAAAATGATCTTCGGATTTGCGTTTGTGTTCACACTTTTTTTCTTTGTTCGTTTTGTGCAATCTCATCGCCAAAATCCAGTCAGACAATATCAATCTTTTTTAATACACGGTCTCACCTTCTACTCATCACTCACCATCATGCTATGTCTTCTCATTTTTGTTGCTTGGTCTTCATTTTTTACTTGGTTTCATCAATTATTATTTGCAAATGGAAGTTGGTTATTCCCTTTAGATTCCACTTTAATTCGCTTATTTCCTGAAGTATTTTGGCAGAGGACAGCAGTGCTTATTCTGTTGCTACCTCTGTGCGAGTTACTTCTGCTCTTTCTGAGTTCCTGCCTCATTCGTCAAAAGTCACAATTAAAAGCGATGATACAATGACAAGATGAAATCCTCGGATTTACCCAAACGAGTCGCACTGGTCTATGATTGGGTCAACACACCATTTGGTGGTGCTGAACGTGTATTATTAGCCTTGCACAAAATTTTCCCTGATGCGCCACTCTATACATCAATCTACGACCGCTCAGTTGCAAAATGGGCCAAAGTTTTTGATGTTAGGACCTCCTATCTACAAGAAATTCCTTTTGCTAAACAACACCATCGCGAATTATTACCTCTCATGCCCTCCGCATTTGAACACCTCGATTTATCTAGATACGACTTAGTAATCTCTATAACGAGCGCGGAAGCAAAAGCAGTACAAGTCAGCCCCAGAGCGTTGCACCTCTGCTATTTGTTAACACCCACGCGCTATCTATGGAGTCATACATTTGAATATCAAACAGGTATTTTGAAACCTATAAAGGCTTTTGTTTTTTCATTATTGAGAAGGTGGGATTTTAAAGTTGCTCAAAAACCAACAGCATTTATTCCCATCTCTCGGCTGGTTCAACAACGTTGTGAAAAATATTATCGAAGAAAAACCTTACCAGTCATTTATCCACCGTTTAGTCTAAATTCGCAGCTGCCTGAAAAAAGTTCTCAGTTTAAAGGTTTATCAGATTATTACATCGTGGTATCTCGCTTGGTTGGGTATAAAAAAATTGAGTTATGTATCAAAGCATGCATCTCACTAAAAAGGAAACTGCTCATTATTGGTGACGGACCAGACGATAGTAAGGTAAGCAGACTCATTGAGTTTCTAGATCCGGAGTCACAATTTATTTTTTGGTATGAAAGACTCAGCGACGCAGAACTTAAACAGGCCTATGCTTCAAGCATCGCGTTATTATTACCTGCTGAAGAAGATTTTGGGATCACTGCGCTTGAAGCTCAGGCATTTGGAAAACCAGTACTCGTTTTTCGACATAGTGGGGCAGCTGAAGTCGTAAAAGAAGGCAAAAGTGGGATCCACTTTTCACACCAGACTACAAACTCACTCTCGACGGCAATGCTGGAATTGGAAAAGAAGCATTGGGATTCGGATGTTATAAAATCATTGACTTCCCAGTATAATGAGCAAGCTTTCATTGAACAGTTTCATGAAACCGTTCTCACTGCCTGGAATAATCACCAGAAAGGATAGTATGAATAACATGGATCACGTTTACTTCGTCATTTTAGCTGGTGGTGGTGGCACTCGATTATGGCCAAAATCCAGAAAAAAAACTCCGAAACAATTTCTGAAGCTTGCTGGTAAAGACACCATGATGCAAGTCACAGCTCAACGAGTAACTCAGATGGTAGGCTGGGATCATGTCATTGTTGTAACAAATAAAGATTACTTGCAAGAAGTAAAAACACAGCTACCTCAGGTACCAGAAGAGAATATTATTGCCGAACCAGAAAAGAAAGATACAGCACTGGCGATGTTAACTGGAACCCTGCTTGCTAGAACCATAGATCCTCAGGCAATTGTCGCTAACGCAGCGTCTGATCATGTCATTACAGACCCACAAGAATTTGTAAGGGTAATGCAAGTGGCGTTAGAAGTCGCATCTGAAAGAAAAAATTTGGTGACAGTGGGAATTACACCCACATTTCCTTCTAGTGGCTTTGGATATATCAAAGTTGGTCATGATATTAAGCGAGTAGAGGGACAAACTGTATTTTTAGTGGAAAGCTTTACTGAAAAGCCAAATGTTCCTACTGCAAGAGCCTTTATCTCTACTGGTAAATATTTTTGGAATGCAAATATGTATGTCTGGTCAGCAGATACACTTTTAGAAGCATTTAAAGTTCACAAACCAGACTTGTTTAAAAAAACAGCCCCAATACAAAAGGCTACTTTAGGTTCATTCCACTCTTTGTTATCGGATGTCTATAAAGATGCCGAAGCAATTTCAATAGATTATGCAATCTCAGAGAAAGCTACAAACTTGGTTTTGATACCCGGGGATTTTGGCTGGGATGATGTTGGCGACTGGAAAGTGGTATACGACCTGGGTAAAAAAGACCTTGCTGGGAATGTGGTGATAAGTGATGATCCTCAGACACATACATTAACGATAGAATCGAAAAACAACCTCATTCATACTAATTCTCGATTGATTGCAATGATAGGTGTCGAAAATTTTACGATCATTGATACACCAGAGATTCTTATGATAGTTCCTAAAGATCGATCACAGGACGTTAAAAAACTGGTGGAACGACTTAAAGAGGAAAAACTTGAAGAGTATTTATAATATGGGATACGACACTCAAAAACGCTTGTTGGATATTTTCGTTGCACTCGCTCTGTTGGTGGTTTTCTTTCCTGTGTGGCTCATCGTGCCATTTTTAATATGGCTAGATTCTGGTCTACCTATTTTTTTTGTACATAAGAGAATCGGCAAAGATGGAGTTCCTTTTGAACTTTTAAAATTCCGTTCAATGGTTCGTGATGCTGACGAATACTTGCACAGTGGCAAGGATCAAAAACTGCTAGAAGAGTTTAAAAAGAGCGATTGGAAGCTCAAAAATGACCCTAGAATTACAAAACTTGGTAAAGTCTTGCGTTCATTAACTATTGACGAATTTCCTCAACTATTCAATGTACTGAGAGGGGAGATGAGCATGGTTGGGCCACGCGCTTACGTCCAAAAAGAGCTTCAAGAGCAAACTGCAAAGTATCCTGAGACTCAGACTCTTGTAAATAAGATTTTGTCTGTCAAACCAGGCATTACTGGTCCTTGGCAAACAAGTGGTCGAAACGAGATTCCCTTCAGTGTGCGAGCTAAAATGGACGCTGAGTACGCAAAAAAAAGAAGTCTGACCGAAGATATTTCTATCTTGCTCAGAACACCCAAGGCGATGCTTTCAAAATGGTAATGGTCACTTGACACATGGTATAATTTCTTGAGATAGTTAACTCTTATACTGTAAAGGTTTTATGGTCGAAGACACAATCGTACTCCCAAATCATCATGTCACTCAAACTGATCGAGATGACAGTAAAAAGCCAAGCAGATTTAGTAAGTGGTTCAAAACAAAAAAGAAAATTGAATCACCTGAACTTGTTCTTCCAAATTCGATGAAGAAAAAAAGAGGTTTACAACCTTGGCACAAGATAATGATGGTGTTGCTCCTGGTACTTTTAGTTCTTGGATCAGCAGCTGGCGCAGCAGCATATTACACATTAGGAATCGTTAAAACACTTCAATCACAATCAAATGAGCTAAAAGTTTCTGTAAATGTAGTCAAAGATCAACTTAAAACTCAAAATTTGCCCGGTGCAAAAACAGCTTTAGCTGATGTGCAAACAAAACTCGATGGGATGAAAGTAGAGTATCAAAAGTTATCCTATTTAGGGGCGATACCTCTTGCAAATCTATATTTCCAAGATGGACAACATGGTTTTGCGGCAGCTGAAGCTGGCGTTCGAGCTGGTGTTAAAACGATTGACGCCGTTGTTCCATACGCAGATGTACTCGGTTTTGCAGGAGCAGGTTCGTTTACAGGAGGAAGTGCTGAAAATCGTATTAAACTTCTCATAGACACCCTTGGAAAAGTTTCGCCTGTACTCGACGACATTAAAAATGAACTAACAACTGCTGATAATGAGTTAGCTCAAATTAACTCCAATCGTTATCCAGAAAAATTTGGTAGTGTCGAAATTAAAAGTAATTTAATTGCTGGACAAACAGCTATTAAAGAAGTCGTCGCAGGTATTGATGAGTTTCGTCCTGCTATCGAGGTTTTACCTCAGGTAGCTGGAGGGAATGGTAAACGTCAAAAATATTTGATGATCTTCCAAAATGACAATGAACTCCGTGCAACCGGTGGTTTTATGACCGGATACGCCGTACTGTATGTCGAAGACGGTAAAGTCACACCAGAAAAGAGTGATGACATTTATGAACTAGACAAAAAATTCAGTTCTAAGACTCCTATCCCAGCCATCCTGGGTAAATATCTCACCACGGAGAAAAAATTTAACATGCGTGATATGAATATCTCTCCAGATTTCAAACTCTCCATGGATACCTTTTACTCAAACTATCAGCTCATCAAGAGTGAACCACAAAGCGTTGATGGAATTATCAGTGTAGACAGTGAATTCCTCGCCTCGTTAGTTAAGGTACTTGGACCCGTTGATGTCCCAGGATATGGTACTTTTTCGGCAGAGTCTGATAAACGGTGTGATTGTCCACAGATTATTTACGCACTCTCAGAGATTGTTGATCGACCAACTCCTTATTTGCGTACAGATCGTAAGGGAATCTTGGCACCTATGATGCAAGCAATTTTACATAAAGCCTATTCATCACCAAAAGAAGTGTGGCCAGATCTCTTTGCACTAGCAAGGGAAAATATTGAACAGAAACACGTTCAGATGTACTTCTTTAATGAGGAGTATCAAAAAGCTGCTGAGGCTGTGAATGTCGCTGGCAGAATGAATAGCATTAAAGAAGGTCATGACTATACAGCGATAGTTGATGCCAACTTAGGTGGAGCGAAATCTAATCTTTTTGTTACACAAGAAGTTGAAGAAAAGGTCTCACCTGTTGAAAACGGGTTGATCACAAAAACACTGACACTCAAATACAAAAATCCATTTCCTGGATCAAACTGTAATTTGGAAGCAGGGCAACTGTGTTTGAACGCGATATTAAAAGATTGGGTAAGAGTCTACTTACCAAAAGGCGCCAAAATTACTAAGACACAAGGTTTTGACGAAGGCACAGAAAGTGAAACAGAAGAAGAAGGCCTTGCTGAATTTAAAGTGATACAAGGAGTCTTCCGTTTGTCGCCACAATCGAATGCTACTGTAGTAATTGACTACACAGTACCTTACACGAATGAGACTACATATAAGCTGCAATTGCGCAAACAAGGCGGTACTGGAAACGTAAAATACGTAATCGATGTTAACGGCAACCAACAAGAAGTAATCTTAGATAAAGATAAGACGGTTGAGATTCCATTCTAGTCCCAAGAGTAACTGCTCATGAAAACGTATCCGTCAATTCACACTCAGGCTGTCGTTCTTAAACGATCAAATGTCGGCGAAAAAGACAGAGTAGTCACGCTATTCACTGAGAAACAGGGGAAAATTGTTTCAATAGCAAAAGGGTGTCGCGATCTCCATTCATCACGTTTAAGTACATTGGAGCCAGGAAATTTAGTTGATATCTATCTGATTCCAACTAAAAGCATGCCTATTTTGACACAAGTCCAACTTGTGAACGACTTTATTCAAACGAAAAGTTCACTCAAAAAAATGAAGCAGTTGCTACAAGTTTTAGAAATTGTTGACTCACTCTCTGTCGAGGATCAAAATCAAGAAGTATTTACTCGCTTTGCCTCAATTTTGCACGCTCTCAATACTACGCACCTATTTGAAGGTATTAAAGAAGAATTATCCTTGTTGGTTGAAGAATTTGGATTCCAACACGTTCAGGACACAGAGTATCACACAGTCGGGGAATACGTGTCATCCTTATCAGATAAACCAATGCATAGCTACGATTTTTTGACAATTAAAGAATAAATCGTTATAATTTCGAGTATTGATCCCCTTTGGCAAGGAATAATGGTCAATAAAAGAACAAAAGTGGTCAAGTTAACTGGAAGATCATAACTTGACAAGTAGGGTGGAACCGCGATTCCTTATGTGAGAACCGTCCCTATACAGTATTATTAAAGTACTGTGTAGAGACGGTTTTTTAGTATCTCGACACAAGTAAAGGAATCTATGGTAGATTCACCAACTTTAGAACAAATTGTCTCACTCGCTAAACGAAGGGGTTTTGTATTCCCAACGTCCGAGATTTATGGCGGATTAGCAAATTCATATGATTACGGGCCACTTGGGGCAGAGTTGCTACGCAAAATTCGCAACTTGTGGTGGGAATTCATGATTGAAAGACGCGATGACATGGTTGGCCTTGATTCTCAAATCATGCTCCATCCCCAAACTTGGGTAGCATCTGGACACGTGGCATCGTTCACAGATCCTCTGGTTGAAGACAAAACCACTCATAAAAGATATCGAGCTGATCATTTAATCGAAGCTTGGGTTGAAGCACATTCTGATCAGGTTGAACCTAATTTTCAAGTTGTAGACTTGAACCTGGAAACTATGGCCCAGTTCATTGAACAGCATAAAATAAAAAGTCCTGATGGCAATCCAATTACTAAACCTCAAACGTTTAACTTGTTATTTGAAACTTCAATCGGGTCAGTGAGTGGAGAAAAATCAGTCGTGTATTTACGTGGAGAAACAGCACAAGGTATTTTTTCTAACTTCAAACAGATACTAGACTCAAACCGTGTCCAATTACCTTTTGGTGTGGGACAAATCGGAAAGAGTTTTCGTAATGAGATTACTACAGGACAGTTTGTATTCCGCACACTGGAATTTGAACAAGCGGAAATTGAGTACTTCTTCGATCCTGAAGAAACGCCATGGGAACCTCTACTAGAAGAGTGGAAGAAATACATGTGGGAATTTGCAACTGAAGTGATCGGACTCAAACCCGAAAAGTTGCGTTGGAGACAACACACAGATAAGGAACGGAGTCATTACAGTAAGGATACCTACGACATGGAATATCTCTATCCATTTGGCTGGAAAGAGCTGTGGGGAGTCGCATATCGCGCTGATTATGATCTCAAACAACACATTCAGTTTTCTGCTAAAAATCTAGAGTATCTGAATCCTTTTACTCAAAAAAGAATTGTTCCTCATGTGATTGAACCGGCACTTGGAGTGAATCGTTTATTCTTGGCAATCCTATGTGACAGTTATGTAGATGATGCTGACAAGCAACGAACTGTCCTAGAGCTCAAACCAGGACTCTCTACGTACAAAGCAGCTGTGTTTCCACTCGTCAGAAATAAACCTGAAATTGTAGAGAAGGCGAGAAACATCTACGAAAATCTTAGAAAAACTGCTCGTGTTACCTGGGATGATCGAGGAAATATCGGAAAACGCTATCTCAGTCAAGATGAAATCGGAACACCTTGGGGAATCACCATTGACTACCAAACCCTGGAGGACGATACCGTTACATTAAGAAATCGAGATACGACAGAGCAGAAAAGAGTCACAATTGCTGAATTATCTGATGATATTAGATGACGTTTTTATGAAAAAAATCGAACTAGGCATTTACGAGCATTATAAAGGGAAGCGATACATTGTTTTAGGTGTAGCAAAACACAGTGAGACCAAGGAAGATCTTGTCGTGTATGTCACTCTCTATGAAAATGACATGTCCTCACTTTGGGTTCGCCCTCTTGAAATGTTTTTAGAAGAAGTAGAAGTGAAGGGGAAAGTAATCCCTAGATTCAGAAAAGTGGAAACGGATTGAAAATTTCAGGGTTGCGCCACGTACGTGTTCTAAAGATAATGAAACCTATGAAAAAATATCCCAAATACACTCCATTCATCCTGATAGGACTTTTAATTTTAGTGATATTGGTCGGTATCGGTGCGTTTGCGGTGAGTAAAGGTAAAGGTGGTAGTGAGAAAGTGACGCCAACTCCAATGAAAAAGAAGATTTCTAAACCAGTCAACTTAATTCCTTTTGAAGAGCGCCCTTATGTCCTCATGTCGCCAACCTTGACCAGAGAGGTTGACGTAACGATTGAAAGATTACCTAAAGCAGCTGATAGCGTTGATTACTTATCGGAATACCAACATGGCACTTCCTTAGGTGGCAACGAACAGTTTATTGATCTGAAAAAAGGAGTTCCTGCAACAAAAGAGTTTGCACTCTATTCTCGAAGTGCAGGAGGTAAAACGAGCTATGAAGAAGACGTGAAAGGTGGAACGCTCACACTGGAGTTTAGTGGTCAAAATGAGTACTCCTTGAAACAGGATTGGAAGTATATCGATAATTCGACAAAGTTATCAACTTTCACGATGAACGATGATAAATTTTCAGTCTCAGGCAAAGATCTAGCAACCATGCGTTATGCAATCTTATATAACTCACCTGGCGCACCAGCACCAATTTCAAGCAAAAGATTATCAGAAGTATACACATTTCAGGCTTCAAGCCCTTTGACCGGCAAGAAAGCTGACATTACTATTCAAATGTCTGAAGTAGGTAAAGGCAAAATCATGGGTTGGGATGGTAAAGCATGGATAACACTGGCATCTACTGTCACTGACAACACTGTTAAGGCAACTCAAGTCGAGTTGCTGGAGGCATACGTAGTGACTGAGTAAATTTCATTCTCATCATTTTAAAAGAGACCTTTTGAGGTCTCTTTTTTTTTGCTCTTTCTTTGTACATCACTACTTCGTCTTTTCTTGGTGTTTACTCGACGTGATTTCATCGTACAATGATTAAAGTGGAAAAAAGTGGTAAATAAACTTATAGTATGTATATCGGTCGATATTATCATCAACTTGAAGAGAAAGGCCGAGTCTCTTTACCAAAAAAATTTCGCACAAATGAATCATTGATCATTACAAGAGGTTTAGACGGAGGTTTATATCTCTACCCAGAGACGCAGTGGACAAAAACGATTCAAGAGTTGACCACACGATCAGACACAAAAAGAAAGAATCGCGATTACTTGCGCTTGATGACAAATGACGCGCAAGAGTTGGAAACAGACAAATTGGGACGAATTATGATCCCAGAGTACCTAAGAAACTTTGCACATTTAACAAAGCAAGTCGTGATCATCGGTAGTTACGCAAAAATTGAAATATGGAATGTAGAAACTTACCACGAATATCTTGACCAAATAGAAGGAAAAATGGAAGAGATCGCAGAAAGTATAGAACTAACAGAAATGCCTGCCTAAGAAAGAGGATTGTGACATCAGCATTACACCTACCAGTTATGGTTGAAGAAGTATTGACAAGTTTTGAAATAAAACCGGAACAATGGTACATCGACGCTACTTTTGGTAGAGGTGGCCACACTCGGGAATTACTCAAAGCTGGCGCAAACATCGTAGCGTTTGACCATGATCAGGTAGCAATAGAGTACGGTCAAGAGAAGTTTGAACAAGAGATAGAAGCTAGAAGATTAATCTTAGTTCGTGAAAACTTTAACAAATTAATACATAGCCTCAAAGAATTGACACCGAAACCAATCATTTCTGGCATCCTCTTTGATTTTGGAACATCAGTCGATCAGTTAAAAGATGCCAACCGAGGGTTCTCGTTTGAGTCAGATTCTGAGCTTGATATGCGGATGGATGACCGACTCGGTGTCAAAGCAAAGGACCTATTAGCGCTCTTAACTGAAAAGCAACTGGAAGATTTGTTTCGAGATGAAGGTGGAGAAGAGGAGTCGCGAGCAATTGCAAAAGCCATAGTTAAGCAAAGAAATAGTGAAGTTATAACAACCACATATGAGTTGACAGACCTGATCGAACGCGTCAAACGCAGAAAGTTTGGACATTTAAATCCAGCAACAAAAGTGTTCCAAGCACTGAGAATAGCAGTCAACTCAGAGCTAGACAGTATCAAGGAAGCCTTGCCTCAAGCGTTCGACTTGCTTGAGAAAGACGGACGAATAGTGACGATCAGTTTTCACGAAGGTGAAGATCGCATTGTCAAAACACTATTTAAAAAGTGGGAAGAACAAGATAAAGGACAACAAATATACAAGAAACCACTTCAGCCAACTGAAGTAGAAACACGACAAAACCCAAGAGCTCGCAGTGCAAAGTTGCGAGCGTTTATAAAAAAATAAAAAACTATGACAAGTATCGAAATTAAAAGATCAGATATAACGCAACTCTCCTCAAAAAGGAAATACTGGAAAACATATGCTGTCTTCGGAGGACTGCTGGGAATCTGCGCCGTGCTTAACATCATCGCTTCAGTAGAATCAATGTACTCTTCTACTAACTCACAAGAATTTGAGTTCAAGAAAGTCCAACTGACAAACCAAATTCAACAATTAGAAAAACAAAAATCAGAGTTGACTAATTTACACTCTATCCAAGCTGAGGCTTTAGCGTCCGGCTTTGTGCAAGTTTCCCAACTGCACTATGTGAGTACCCCAATGAGTCAAAAAGTCGCAGAGAGATAAACTCATGAGAAATCACGAGCTAATGCAGAAAAAAAAGGATGGAGAGAAATCCTTCTCACGTCTTTTCCTGATTAAAAATCTAGTAATAATTTCTTTCGTCGGAATTCTGATTCGCCTCTTTTACTGGCAAATAATTCGAGGCAGTGGTTTGCGTGCTGAAGCAGAACAACAATACACCAGTTTTTCATCGATTCACGGTAGCCGCGGTAAAATCCTTTCAGCAGATGGATATGTGTTAGTAGGAAATAGACCCATTTTCACACTCTTTGCGCAGCCTCAAGTTTTAAAAAAGACCGCCACTGAGATAGCACAAGCACTCGCTGAAACTCTGGCGCCATCAGATACTGAGGAAAAAGAAATTTACACTGATTTCCTGCATAAATTATCTGACCCCGATAAGAAGTGGGTATCGTTGCAATCGCGACTGACAGAAGAACAAAAACAAAAAATCGCTGACTTTCATTTTCAAGGAATTGGATTTGACGAGTATGAGGCTCGCTATTACCCTGAAGCATCATTAGCAGCAAATATCACAGGATTTGTGGGAAAAGATAAACAAGGTCAAGACACAGGCTACTTTGGCATCGAAGGACAATTCAATCTGGAACTTGATAGCAAACAAACCGTCATCAAGACCCAAAAGGATGCCAAGGGAGTTCCTCTATTTCATCAATTAACTGACAGAGTCAAAGAAACGAACGGACGAGATATCACATTAACAATCCATCGTGACATTCAGTACATGCTTGAACAAAAATTAAAACAGGGTGTAGAAAAATACGGAGCAAAATCTGGTGAAGTAGTGGTCATGGATCCAATAACTGGAGATATTTTTGGTATGGCACGCTACCCAAGTTACCAACAAGAACAGTATTTTGACTTTCCACCTGAACTCTACAAAAACCCTTTGGCTGCCGACGCTTACGAACCAGGTTCGATCTTTAAAATATTGACAGTTTCTGCAGGCATTGATACAGGAGTAATTACACCTGACACTCAATGTACGACGTGTGGCTCAGCTCGTGAAATCAGTGGCTACACAATTAAAACATGGAATGATCAATACACCCCCAATATTAGCGTAAAAGACGGCTTAGCTAAATCAGATAATATTGACATGATATTTATTGCTGAAAAAATCGGACTAGAACGTTTTCAAGAGTATGTTCGCAAATTTGAAATCGGTGAACCTTCAGGCGTGGAACTGCAAGAAGATGCAGGGACTCAACTGAAAAAAAATTGGCGTGAAATTGATCTTGCAACAGCTTCGTTTGGACAAGGTATTGCAACAACAGGACTGCAGATGGTGAAAGCTGTTGGCGCTGTCGCCAACCAAGGAAAAATGGTTAAACCGAAGATAGTCAAATCTGTAACGGTTGAAGGGACAGAAGTGCCAGTTGAAACACAGGTAGTTGGTCAGCCTATCTCACCTCAAACAGCACAAACAGTGACAGACATGATGGTGTATGCGGCACAAACAGGTGAATCAAAATGGACAACTTCCAAAAGATACTCAGTTGCTGGAAAAACCGGAACAGCACAAATTCCAGTCTCTGGTCACTATGATAAAGATCGTACCATTGCGAGTTACATTGGTTTTGCACCTGCCTATAACCCTCGATTTGTAATGTTAGTGAAATTTGACACCCCCCAATCTTCTATTTACGGAGCAGAAACAGCAGCGCCTCTCTGGTATAGCATTGCAACTGAGTTATTTACCCGTTTAAACATTCCTCCTGATCGACCAGCATCAGCTACAACCAGTCAGTAACTAAAATCTTGTTGAAATTTGCGCTATAATCTCATTAATGTTGAAAGAGTTCATCTACCGAGTAAAAAAATTAAACCATTTGGTCATGACTTGGTTGCTCGGTGCTTTACCAGCTAATCTGTATTATGGTTTTCCAAGCCACAAACTCAAAGTGATCATGATCACCGGCACGGATGGGAAAACAACTTCCTCCACTCTGACTTATAAAGTATTGAGCCAAGCCGGTAAAAAAGTCGGACTCGTTTCTACAGTAGCCGCTTATATCGGTGATACAGAAATTGACACGGGCTTTCATGTCACCACACCAGGCCCTTGGGAGTTACAAAAATTTCTGGCAGAGTTCGTCAAACAAAAATTTGAGTATGTAGTAATTGAAGCAACCTCGCACGGAATTTATCAATTCAGAACTTGGGGAATCAAACCGAGCATCGCTGGTTTGACAAATATTACACAAAATGAAGCGCTCGATTATCATGTTAGTTATGAGAATTATGTAGATGCAAAATGTCAGAAGTTAAAACAAGCAAACAGTATTTGGATAAATAAAGAAGATGAGTCCTATAAGCTGGTCACTCAATTACTACCAATCAAAAAAACACATGCCTATTCTGCTCTGAAAGAAATGTCAGCAAAAGCAGCAGCAGCAATCACCGCCAGATTTCCAGAACCATATAATCATGCAAATGCCACGCTTGTTTATAAAATTGCGGAGACCATCGGAATTAGCGACAATGATTTCTGCTTAGCGATTCAAAACTTTCAAACTGTCACTGGTCGTATGCAATCAGTCCCTAATAAATTGGGATTAAAAATCATTGTTGATTTTGCCCATACACCTAATGCGCTGCATCAAGCTCTCAGTAGCTTACGACAAACGCTGCCAGCAAATAAAAAATTAATCGCCATTTTTGGTTGTGCAGGACTTCGAGATCCACGCAAACGAGCACCAATGGGAAAGTGGGCAGCAAAATTAGCAGATTTCGCCATTTTTACGGCAGAGGATCCACGCACTGAAAATATTTGGAGCATCATCCGTCAAATGAAAGAAGAACTCAAAGAGCATCACGATCACATTATCAGCATACCAGATCGAGAACAAGCAATTCAATTTGCCTTAAAAAAGCTTGCCCAAGAAGGTGATACAATCGCCATTTTTGGGAAAGGTCATGAGCACAGTATGGCCTACGGATCTGTTGAATACGCCTGGAACGACATGAATACTGTTCAAAAAATATTGAAAACAATATGACACACCTCTCAGAGCATTTGACAGGAAAAAAAAGAGTCTTATTATTTGACTTTGATGGAACGTTATTTAATACCGCAAAGCTCAAGGACCTGATATCTGAACAACTCCGCAAATACACTATAAATACTGATTTACTTTGGGAAACTGAAAAAAATTTACGCGATGAGCGTTTCCATCTCATTGAAACCATGAGAGTCTTTTGTGAAAAAGTAGGCAACAGTGAAATTCAAAGTACGATTCAAGATCTATTTCTAAATCAAAATTTTCCGGAACTTGTCTATCCTGAAGTCATGGAAAATTTAAAATCCCTGCACGAAGAAAATATTTTGGCATTATTTAGTGAAGGCGACGAAACATATCAACAAGTCAAAATA
Source organism: Patescibacteria group bacterium (assembly GCA_039934415.1). Lineage (GTDB taxonomy): Bacteria > Patescibacteriota > Microgenomatia > UBA1400 > PJMF01 > JBDTME01. The sequence goes on along the minus strand of JBDTME010000001.1, from coordinate 115,135 downwards.
TATCAATCCAAAGTCAGTACGCTTTTTGACTTTATTTACATTTATCATAAAAAGTTAGAGTACCTCGATGAACTAGTCACTTTTTTCTCTAACAAAGAGGTTTGGTACCTTGATAATCAACTCTCCAAACTACAACAAGCTCAACAAAAACATCCGCAAATTAAAACAGTATGGTTCAATAGAGAACATCTCAATCCCAATATTTCATACACACCTGATTATACTGTTTCCACGCTCAATGAACTATCACTTGGCTAACCTATGAAAAAGTTTTCACCTTTCATGGGATTACAGATTGTGTACTCACACCGAATAGATGGCTCTTTTCGCGATCAGGACTCCGTAAAAAATTTTCTAGGTATTGAAACAGACCTACCAATCTCATTTCTACAGCTTGAACATTCAGATCAGATTATCAGCATAGACAGTCCAGCAGACCAAACAAAGGTAGGAGATTCAATCATCACTCATTTAAAGCATCAAGTTTTATCGTTCACTGTCGGTGATTGCTTCCCCCTAGTACTTTTTGATTCAAAAAAACAAGTCATAGCTTTAATACACTGTGGTTGGAAATCACTCTATAAAAATCTCATTGCTTTAACTTTCCAGCAGATGCACAATACGTATCAGTGTGAACCAAAGAATATCTTTGCTTGGATTGGTCCTGGTATTTGTGCAAAACATTATACGCAGCAAACTGAACCCGTTCAGTTACAGACAGATCAATGGACTAAAGCAGTAGCTAAAAATGGTGATGTGTATTCGATAGACCTTAAGCTATTCATAAAACAAGAACTCTATAAGTCAGGAGTGGAAAATCAGAATATCAATGATGAAGATTTGTGCACATATCAAAATAGGACTGAGTTCTTCTCTCACAGGAGGACTACAAATGAAGGAGATGAAGAAGGTCGGTTTTTCATTACAATTTGGCAACAATAGATTATGAATACATATATTGAAAAATCACACCATGTCCATCTCACTGGCTTTAAAGGTGTCGCCATGGCATCACTAGCTCAGTGTTTACACGACCTCGGGAAAAAACTTAGTGGCTCAGACGTAGCCGAACAGTTTGTGACTGAAAACATTTTGAAACAAACAGAAATACAAACAACAGTTGGTTTTGATCCTCAAAATATTCCTAAAGACACAGATTTACTCATTTACACAGCAGCTCATCAAGGACCCAACAATCCAGAAGTCATGTGGGCGCGAGAACATCAGATTCAAGTATTATCCCAAGCTGAAGCATTAGCAGAACTTTTTAATCAAAAAAAAGGTATTGCTGTATGCGGCGTAGGTGGGAAATCCACAACTTCAGCAATGATCACCTGGATTTTTAGTAAACTCAAGATGCCGATTTCTTTTTCTGTTGGAGTAGGTAGCATTGCAGGTTTAACCAAAACAGGTCAATCAGACTTTGACAGCGAGTATTTCGTAGCTGAGGCCGACGAGTACGTCATTGACCCGGCAGCTGGCCAAAGAGGTGAACCAATTACACCTCGTTTTTCATTCTTAAAACCACACATAGTTGTCTGCACCTTTTTAGCTTTTGACCATCCGGACGTATATCGTGACTTTGATCACACACGTGCAGTATTTAAAGAATTTTTCTTACAAACAAAAAAAAACGGCATCTTAATTATCAATGGGGATCAACCAGTACTCGTAGCGCTCACCGATGAGGTATTGCTAGAACGAGATGACCTCGTCGCACTGACATACGGAGTTACTATCGGGACCAATTTTCAAATAACTTCAGTAGAAACTGAAGGTCAGATTTCAAATTCTGAAATCGTCAGAAAAAATAAAAAAGTTCTTTTACAAATGTCCCTTGCCGGTAAACATAATGTCATGAACGCAGCAGCAGCATTGCTCGCGCTCGAAGTCGCCGGAGTGGATATACAGACGGCAGCGCTCACACTTTCAGAGTTTCACTCGACCGCTCGCCGCTTTGAATACATTGGAGAGAAACACGGAGTACTATTCTACGATGATTATGCGCATCATCCTCGAGAAGTCGGAACAATGATTCAAACTATCCAATCGATGTACCCAGAGTCTGAAGTGTATATCGCTTTTCAACCCCATACCTTTTCTCGTACAAAAGCTCTGTTTAAGGAGTTCGTGAAAGAACTCGGTACTGCTCAACATCTAGTTTTATTACCAATCTTCGCCTCAGCTCGAGAGCAAGACGATCCGAGCATGAGTTCAAAGGTTCTATTCGAAGCTATAAAAAAAGAATTTCCTACGCTGGACGTGACACTCTTGGAATCAACGAACGATTTGAGCACATTTTTTACTCAATTGAAACCAGGCAGCGTAGCCATCACTCTAGGTGCGGGCGATATTTATCAAGTCCATGATAAAATACAGTAACTTCTATGGGAACTTTTTTGGCTACACTTCAGCAAGCCTTTCCTAATATTCAGTTTCACGCTGAGTACTCTCTCGCTCCATTAACTACCGTTAAAATTGGGGGACCAGCAGAATTTTTTTGTGAAATAAAAAATCGTAAGACATTTGTCGAATTAGTCACTTTCTGTCAAAAAGAAAATTTTCCATTTACTGTAATCGGCTGGGGAGCGAATACTCTCATCGCAGATCGTGGAATTCGTGGATTAGTCGTCAAATACTCAACTCAGGAAATCTCAGTCGAAGGCGATTTAGTTTCTTCAGATATAAACACAACTGTGGAAGCACGTTGGCAACACGGTGACACACACACTGACGAGTATCCTGAATTTGATGAACTCGATTATTCTGAGGTGGACCAACCTCGGGTTCAAGTTGAAATAGAAGCAGGTGTGCCACTTCCGTTTGCTATCACAGCATTACTTCAACAAAACATTACTGGACTGCAATGGTTTTCACGCATTCCAGCAACTATCGGAGGTGCAATTTTTAATAACATTCATGGTGGAACTCACTTTATGAGTGAGTATATTGTATCCGCGAAAGTGATTGATAAAACTGGTCAAACAAGAGTGTTGGAAGCATCAGAACTTGAGTTTGGATATGACAGCTCTCGCTTTCACCACTCAGAAGAAATTATTATTTCTGCAACTTTTTCATTGTTCAAAGGCGATGTAGAAAAAGCCAAGCAAGTAGTCTCAAAGTGGGCAGTCCAAAAGAAAAATCAGCCTCAGAACTCGTTAGGCTGTGTTTTTCAAAATATTTCTAAGGAAGATCAATCACATCTAAAGTATCCGACACCAAGTGTAGGTTATATCGTCGATAATGTTTTGAATAAAAAAGGTTTTCGAATCGGGGATGCTCAGATTTCTGAAAAACACGCAGCATTTATCGAAAACAAAGGCAAGGCCACTGCTCAAGATTACTTAGAAATCATAAAGATTGTCATAACCGAAATAAAAGACAAAACCGGTTTGAAGATCACACCAGAGATATTTTTCAAGGGATTTACTCAACAAGAGTTAGCATTTTTGCAGTAAAGGAATCTATGTCATCATTCTTGGTCGAAGGCGGAATACCACTCTATGGCTCAGTTCGAATTGGAGGAGCAAAAAATGCTTCTTTCAAACTCATGATTGCTGCGTTGCTTGCAGATTCAGAATCCCGACTGCTTAACTTCTCGCACATAAGCGACGTCGAAGTAGTCAAAAATATTATCGAAGAGTTAGGGGGTAGCGTTCGTGTGGCAGGGGAGCGAGCACTCTTTATAGATCCCACACAACTCAGCAGTTACACTATAGATTCATCCCAAGGCGCTCAGGGCAGGTTTTCCACTATGTTCATCGGTCCACTCGTGGCTCGTTTTGGGCAGGCATTAGTACCAGCACCAGGTGGTGATCAAATTGGTAAACGCCCACTGGAGCGACACTTCGAAGGTTTACAAAAACTAGGTATTCACATTGAACAAAAAGAGAATATGTTCCTGTGCACTGCAAAAGAATTAAAGGGAATGACCTATCGTTTTGAAAAAAACACTCACACCGGTACTGAAACTCTCATCATGGCTGCCGTAAAAGCGAAAGGTACAACCATTTTGGAAAACGCAGCAGAAGAACCAGAAATTGATGATTTGATCATGTTCTTAAATAGTATGGGAGCGCAAATTCGCCGAAGAGCACAACGCGTGATAGAAATCGAGGGTGTTGAGAAATTGCACGGAGCCATCCACAAAATCATGCCTGACAGAAATGAAGCGGTGAGCTTTGCTTGTGGTGCTATCGCAAGTAAAGGTGATGTCATTATTGAGAATGCCCGAGCTCAAGATTTAAAAGCATTGCTAGACAAACTTGACGAAGTTGGTGCCGGATACGAAGTTGGTCAATATGGCATCCGTTTTTATTATAAAAATGATTTACGTGCAGCTGATGTCGTAACAGAAATTGAGCCTGGATTTATGACAGACTGGCAACCACTATGGGCAACTCTAGCTACCCAATGTCATGGTAAAAGTATCATTCATGAAACAATCATGCAAAATCGGTTTCAATATGTTGATGCGCTTATTGAAATGGGTGCCAAGATTCGCTTATTCAATCCAGAGGTAACTCACCCTGAAAAAACCTACAACTTCAATATCAAGGACGATCACCCAGATTATTTTCATGCCATTGAGATTACTGGACCCACACAACTTAAAGCGGGTCACTTTAAGGTTCTCGATCTCAGACACGGAGCTACTCTAATCTTGGCAGCGTTAACAGCGCAAGGTATCTCTCAGATCGATGGGGTAGAACTTGTTGATCGAGGCTACGAAAAACTCGAAGAAAGATTGAGAAGCATGGGTGCCAAAATTCAGCGGATAGCATAACCTAGTGTTTTAGATTAAAATTGAATCCGGTGTGAGTTGTTTGGGTACACATTACAATATAGAATCGTATTACATATGGATCTTTTTTTAGGCATACTCATTTTTTCTTTTTTCATCACATCGATATTGATTATTCCGTTCATTGATACGTTATATCGATTAAAGTTTCAACGTCGGAAACAGAACACAAAAGATGCCTTTGGTAAAAGCACACCTATTTTCAATAATTTCCATAATATAAAAAAGAAACTTGGTGTTCCTGTTGGTGGAGGATTACTCGTCATCTTTGTAGTCTCTGTGCTTTTTTCAGTGTTGCTTCCAATTTTAAACGTCATGGGTATCAAAATTACTCATGTGTATCCCATTAGTACAGAAGTGAATTTGCTTTTTTTCACCTTTTTGTCTTTCGGTTTACTTGGCATTTATGATGACATCAAAAAGTTTTTTGGCTTTCAAAAAGAAGCTTTTTTTGGAATGAAGTTAAAACATAAATTCATCATACAATGGGCGCTTGCATTCGTAATCGCTGCCGTGCTCTATTTTCAACTGGGTATTAATTTCATTTACATTCCTTTTTTTGGCATCACATATTTAAATCTGCTCTATATCCCCTTCGCCGCTTTCACGATTGTTTCGTTTGCAAATGCTGTAAATATTACCGATGGATTAGATGGACTATCTTCAGGTATTTTGATGATTTCGTTATTCGGTCTATGGTTTTTATCAAACTCAATTCTAGACACTCCTTTATCACTTTTCATTGCTCTCTGGATTGGATCGCTCATCGCTTTCTTATACTTTAATATCTTTCCTGCTCGTCTATGGATGGGCGATGTTGGTGCTTTAGCATTTGGGGCAACACTCGCAGTGATTGGTTTACTTTTGGGCAAGATTGTGGCCGTCAGTGTCATTGGCGGTATCTTTGTAATAGAAATCTTAAGCTCGATGTTGCAACTTTTATCTAAGAGATTTCGTCACAAAAAAATCTTTCCAGTCTCACCTCTCCATTTGTGGTTGCAATTGAAAGGTTGGGAAGAACCAAAGATTGTTCAACGAATGTGGATTGCTTCACTCATTCTAATGCTGTTTGGCGTTTGGCTCGCTGTCATTTAAATTTTGAGAATGCAGTTTATTATCATTTTAGTGTTGAATTTAGCAATTTATACTGAGATTTTGTAATGTCATACGATACTTTTCGGCAAACTTTTTCGCATAAAAAGATTCTGTTATTTGGCTTTGGCCTTCTTGGTGGTGGTAAGGCGAGTCTTACAACTTTCCAGTCAATTCCTTGCGAGATTGTTATTACCGATCAGAAATCAGAAACTGAGCTTCACGATGCGCTCAGTCAAACTAACACAAAAAATATCCACCACCTGACACTTGGGAGACACACTGAAGAGGACATTGATTGGGCAGATATCATCGTCAAAAACCCAGCTGTTCCCACATCTAATACATTTATTCAGCAGGCTATCAAAAAAAACAAACATATCACGACAGATGCAGCGCTGTATTTAAAGTATTCGCAAGCAACTACCGTCGGTATCACCGGCACTCGTGGCAAAACGACGACAACTTTACTCACTCATCACCTAATTTCAAAAGGCTTGAATAGACAGGTGCTGATTGGAGGCAATATTAAGGACGCTGGCAGTCTTCCGCTTTTACTCACAGAAACGCCTGACTCAATCGTCGTTTTAGAGCTTTCTTCATTTGCTTTGGAAGGATGCCACTGGGAAAAAGTTAGTCCACACTATGCTGCCATTACTAATTTGTATCCTGATCATATGAATAGACATGCTTCTATGGAAGAGTATGCCTATGAAAAAAGTGCGATTTTTGCATATCAAAAAAAAGAGGACCATTTATTCCTGAATAAAAGTGATGAGTGGGCGAAAAAGTGGGAGCCGGAAATCCACTCACATCTTCATTTTGTTAATCCAACAGAGATAGAGGGGGTGCAGCTCATGCCTCTCAAAGGAACTCATAATCAATGGAATGCTGCATTTGCGATCTCAATTGCAAACGCACTAGGTGTTACTTTAGAAAGCATTAAAATGAACCTACCTTCTTTTATCGGAGCTCCATTCCGCCAACAAAATCTAGGAACAAAAAATGGAATGACGTTTATTAATGACTCAACTAGCACCACACCAGAGGCAGTTATGGTTGCCCTGGAAACTTTTCCGACAGCAAATCTCATCATTGGTGGAACAACTAAATTTCTCAACCTCTCGAAACTTGCAGATCAACTTGATCACTACAAAGGACATTTATTTTGCTTAAAAGGTTCTGGGACCTCAGAGCTTTTAACAAAAATGAAAACTCAACATAAAATATATGACTCTCTTCAAGAAGCATTTTTCGCTGCAATAGAAGATAAACCAAATGAGGTTGTTTTTAGTCCTGGATTCACTTCATTTGAACTGTTTGACAATGAGTTTGATAGAGCAGAACAATTTTCTAATTTAGTAAAAGAGCTGTGATCACATTTTGAAAAATTATGACTTCTGCCCACCGGATTTTACTGATTACAATTTTGCTTTGTCTCTTTGGTGCCCTCGTTGTTTTTGAAGCTTCAACTACTGAATCTCTTGATACATACAGCAATAAATACACTCTTACAGTTCAACAAGTTAAGTGGATGGGTGTGGGAATGCTGGCGCTAGCAGTAAGTGCATCCTTACCAATCACTTTTTGGAAAAAAGTTGCACCTGGGATGTATGCGATTGGTGTTTTAGGTCTACTGTGTATTTTTATTCCGGGGATAGGCGTTCGGGTAAACGGCGCACATCGGTGGTTACAAATTGCCGGTTTCCGATTTCAACCTGTAGAAATCATGAAATTTGGGATGGTCTTGTATTTTGCACATTGGCTTTCAAAACATCAAAAGCTTGGCCCATTTGCAACGCTGACGCTGCTTCCTGTGACATTGGTGATGCTACAACCTGACTTAGGTTCTACTCTCATTTTATTATCAATCGCTTTTGGCATGTACTTCGTGGCGAAAGCACCTGTAAAACCTTTACTCATTACCATGGTTGTAGGTTTGGTCGGAGTGTGCATTCTCATTTTCTCTTCACCATATCGCATGCAACGCGTCACTACGCTATTCAATCCAGAAGCTGACCCCTTGGGTGAAGGATATCACGTTCATCAAATTACCTTAGCACTCGGGAATGGGGGATTATTTGGTACCGGCTTAGGACAGTCAAAACAGAAATATCGATATATTCCAGAATTAAGCACTGATTCTATTTTCTCGATAGTAGCTGAGGAAACCGGATTTGCGGGTGCTACGGTAATCATTTCGCTCTTCGCACTTTTAATCTTTTCTTTTTTCACATCAATGAACTCGCTAGAAGAACATTCGTTTGAATATCTATGCACTGCTGGCATTACCATTTGGTTGAGTAGTCAAATTATCCTGAACTTGGGGGCAGTAGTCGCACTTTTCCCACTAACAGGAATCCCATTACCATTTATTTCTCGAGGAGGAACATCTTTGGTCACTGTATTGACTGCAATTGGGATCTTTCTTTCACTTACACGTCGTCAGATAACTCCAATGCTTAAATCAAAATGGTTACACCATCCTTTTTCTCGATCTAGGAAGGTTCCAAACACACGATTAAACCGAACTCAAACCCATAAATGATATAATGCCACCATGATCACAGTACTCCTCAGTGGTGGACACCTCACCCCAGCTCTTGCTTTGATTGATCAAGCAATAGTTGATAAAAAAGATTTTAGATTTATTTTTCTTGGTAGAAAGTACAGTCAAGAAATGTCGAAACAGATTTCTCAAGAGCAGGCTGAAGTTGAGAAACGTAAAGTCCAGTTCATCGAAACGCAGGCTCCCAAATTTCATAAAACGTACTGGTGGAGAAATATCATCGAATTAAGAAAAATACCTCGAGCATTAATCATTGCTTGGAAAACAGTTTCGAGAACAAAACCTGATATATTCCTTTCTTTTGGTGGATACCTTGCCTTCCCTATTGCCTTAGTTTGTCGGATACGTCAGATCAAAGTAATCACTCATGAACAAACAGTTACAAAAGGACTGGCTAATCAGATACTTTCATTGCTATCAGATCGAATTGCCGTTTCTCACACATCATCACTCAATTTATTCCCTCGACATAAAAGTGTCTTGACTGGCAATCCTATTAGACCAAGTGTACTCGTAAAAAAAGCTGATGCCCCAAGTTGGGTTGATAGTTACACTACAAAACCAGTGCTCTACATCACTGGGGGAAATCAGGGCTCAGAGATTCTTAATCGAGTCGTTGAACAGACACTACAAACATTAACGGCACAATGGTATGTCATCCACCAGTGCGGCAACCCCAGCAAAACTTTTAATTATAATGAACGACTAGTTACTGCACAGAAATTATTGCCTAAAAATTTGCAGAGAAGCTACGTCGTCAGAAATTGGATCGCTGAAAAAGAACTAGCTTGGATTTACCTCCATGCGACTGCTGCTGTTTCACGTTCCGGCGCTAATACAATTCAAGAGTTAACATTGCATCAGTTGCCAGCGGTACTCATCCCTATTCCGTTTTCACATAACAATGAACAGCAAAAAAATGCTGAAATCATGTCAAATGCAAAAAGTGCTATTCTGTTACATCAGAAAGATCTGACACCTGATACTTTCTTAAGTGCTTTAAATAGTATCAAACAAAAAAATGTACAAATGAGCAAGAACGCTGAGAAACTAAAATCAAAAATGATTCTAAACGGTGCTGAGAACCTGCTAAGCCTGATTGAACAGGTTGTTGCTTCATGAAAAAAAAGTCTGCCCGACATAAACACCCAGTCTCACTTTTAAAAATGACAGTAGTCGTCATTTTCCTTTCTGCATATCTATTCATGACGATATATTTCAGGCCTTTTTTCATCAAGGATATCAATTGTAATTCTGATGAAGGTGAGTGTGACGAACCGGTATTAGCAGAACTCAATCATCTTCAGACCAAATTCTTCTTTTCACCCCAAATAACAACAACTGTGACAAAGATTATCCGCAGTGATCCATATATTTCAGAAATTCAAGTTCAGCATCAATTCCCACATACCATAATTTTTTCTATTCATAAAAAAAAACCTGTAGCAGAAATTCAGTGTGAAAATGAAAATCTACTTGTTAACTCAGATGGTAAGGTAGAAGAAAACACACGACTCCTTCGTCTTGATACTACTACTGTACAAGCAGCACAATCCATCTGTATGACCTTAATAGACAAAGGGAGTGTAGATTTAAATACAATCAACGAGTTGATCAATTTTGCCGAACTAATCAAGAAAACGACACCAGATTTAAATGCTGAATGGACTGATGAAACAACAGCAGTTGTTCAGAACACCTTGCACCAGCGTATTATTCTTCCTATTAACCAGCTACAGAGTTCCTTTCAAATGTATCAATATCTGCTTGATCAGAATCAATTAACTGAAGGTTGGACTGAACTTGACTTGCGTTTTCAAAAAGCAATTGTGAAAACTCAGTAAGTTATGTCATAATGAAAAAGATCAACACGCGTAATCACCATGAGTAAACAAAATATTATCTCTGTTATTGATATTGGTACTGACAAAGTAGTAACGCTTGTCGCTGATATTAGCGAAGGTCCTTCTCAAATTCGTGTGATGGGAGTCTCTTCAGTGCATTCTAAGGGAATTAGAAAAAGTCAGATTGTGGACCTCAACAGTGCCTCCGAAGCAATTACTGAGAGTGTTGATGCTGCTGAGCGAATGGCTGGCATGAATATTCGCCAGGCTTACGTAAGTATTGGTGGTCAACATATTCAATCGCTAAACTCAAAAGGCGTCGTAGCTGTTGCCCAACCTTCCCAAGAAATCACACCTGATGATGTTCTAAGAGTAATTGATGCGGCTAAAGCAGTTTCTCTACCGAGTGGAAAAGAGATTATTCATGTCATTCCTAAAAACTATAAAGTTGATTCGCAAGATGGCATTAAAGATCCTGTTGGTATGAGTGGCATTCGTCTCGAGACCGAAGCACATATTGTGACTGCGTCTGTGACTGCGTTGAAGAATGTAGAGAAATGCATGAATGAGTTGGGAATTACGGTCAACGAGTTTGTTTTTTCAGGCTTAGCTGCATCTGAAGTGGTCGTAACAGAGACAGAGAAAGAGCTTGGCGTTGTGGTCGTGGATATTGGCGCAGGCACAACTTCGATGTGTATCTTTGTGGAAGGCTCTCTGGAGTTCTCTGGTGTTTTACCGATAGGCGCTAGACATATCACACAAGATATCGCCTTAGGATGCCGAGTTAGCTTAGAATCTGCTGAGAAAATTAAAATAGCATTAGGAACACTTCCACCAAGTCGAACCGTATTACCAGGGGAAACTAAAGACGATGCCAGACGAAGAAAAAAAACTGAAGATACGATTGATGCTCAAACTCTGGGGATCATGGAACCTATTGATACTTTTTCACGAAAAACCTTACTAGAGGGGATAATGGTTCCTCGCATGAAAGAGATGTTTGAATTTATTGGTCAAGAAATTGAAAAGCATCAACTGTTTTCAAAGATACCAGCCGGTGTAGTCCTAGCAGGTGGAGGCGCGGACACTGTTGAAATTGTTGAAGTTTGCAGACATACATTACAACTACCAACTAGAGTAGGAACACCAACTGGATTTCTTGGACTCATTGATGAAGTCGAAAAACCAGCATTTGCTGCGAGTCTCGGTTTACTGAAGTATGCAGCAAGCAAAGCTGTTTTCCAGTCTGCACCTAAACAAGGTTTTAGTCTTCCATCACTCGAATCATTGACTGAAGTTCCGAAAAAAATCGTGCTACTCATCAAATCATTACTTCCTTAATTGTGCACTGCTCTAAGACTAGACAAACTCGATAAAAAGGGCTAAAACAATATTTCAAAGTGAATCAATTTGTGTTACACTTTTTGCACTTTGTTCGTGGATTTCCCGATATGCTTTTAAAATCGGTAAATTAAGTTCGTAATATACTGGCGAATGTGAAGAGCTGGATAACAACCAAAACGCTTAATTGAAGTATTTCATTATTATTGAACGCTATGGCATTTGTTAAACCTACTAATACAACATACGCTAAAATTAAAGTAATTGGTGTAGGTGGTGGTGGCGGCAACGCTGTCAATTCAATGATTGAATCAAATAAGATTCAGGGCGTTGAGTTCATCACAGTCAATACGGATGCTCAAGCATTACTCACCTCCAAAGCTGATACCAAAATGCAAATTGGTTCCAACTTCACTAAAGGTTTAGGAAGCGGAGCTGATCCAGAAGTTGGTCGTCAGGCAGCTGAAGAATCTCGCGAGAAGATCCAGGAAATGTTATTTGACACTGACATGATTTTTATTACGGCAGGAATGGGTGGAGGAACCGGTACCGGCGCCTCTCCAGTCATTGCTCAGCTTGCTAAAGAAGCAGGCGCACTTACAGTTGCAGTTGTCACGAAACCATTCCTATTTGAAGGTATTCGTCGAATGAATAGTGCCGAAGAGGGCATCGACATGATAAAAGATCATGTTGACACTTTAATTGTCATTCCAAATCAACGTTTAATGGACGTGGTTGATAAAAAAATGACGTTGCTAGATGCTTTTCGACTGGCCGACAATGTTTTAGGGCAGGGTGTTAAAGGTATTTCAGATCTAATTACCGTTCCTGGATTGATTAACGTTGACTTCGCAGATGTTAAGACAATTATGTCGGATTCAGGTTCAGCATTGATGGGTATTGGAACAGCAAGTGGTGAAAATAGAGCTGTCAATGCAGCACGAATGGCAATCTCCTCTCCATTATTAGAAGTTTCAATTGATGGAGCAAAGGGTGTGCTGTACAACATTATCGGTGGAGCAGACATGTCGATGAGTGAAGTGTCTGATGCTTCACAGATTATTGCTCAAGCTGCAGACCCTGATGCCAATATCATTTTTGGCGCCACCATCGATGAAAACATCGGACAAGAACTACGTATTAGTGTTATCGCCACTGGATTTGAGGGCAGAACACCATATAGTACGATGAAACGCCCACAATTCGGAGCTTACTCCCGTGCCTCTGAAAAGAAATTGGTAGAGGATAAACCTGAACCACGCATTGCTACCTCTCCAAACTCTTACGTTCAACCAGTAATTAGTACTCCACCTCAGCCCGCCATGTCATCCTTTGGGTTTAATCAATCACCAACACAACCCCAACCGCATACTCAGCAGGACCCTTCCCAATCACAGCCGACTGATCCAACTAATACAATCGAAAATGAGTTCGAAGACGAATTCGATATCCCAGCCTTTTTGAGACAAAAGTAGCTAACTTGCTCAGGAACTGTGATATAATCTTTTTAGATTAACAACCGTTTGAGCTGATGATCACTCAGCAAGGTGCTTGAAGAACTTCTGTACATTTTCAGAATATTAGACCAAGCCGGGTACGCCCGTAATAGCAGTAGAGACCAAATTGAGGTGGCACCGCCTTCGACCCGAAGACCCTCTTGAGTTCACATTTTCTGTGAGTTCAAGAGGGTTTTTTGTATTATAAGAACAAAATGAGAACTGAAACTCTATGCCAGAAGTCACAAACTTTAAACAAACACCAAATTTAGCTGAACTTGAAGAACAAGTGTTGATGTACTGGCGTGAAACCAATGCTTTCCAAAAATCAATCGACATGAGGGAAGGTCAAAAATCATATGTGTTCTACGATGGTCCCCCCTTCGCCACTGGATTACCCCATTATGGACACTTACTAGGCTCCACCAGTAAGGATGTGATTCCACGGTACTGGACGATGAAAGGCTACAAAGTAGAGCGAGTATGGGGTTGGGACTGTCATGGGTTACCCATCGAAAACATGATTGAAAAAAAATTAGATATCAAAGGTGGCAAAAAAGGTATCGAAGCATTAGGAATCGATAAATTTAACGACGCATGTAGAACAGAAGTGTTGATGCTCGACAAAGAATGGGAAAAAATCATCGAACGACTTGGGCGTTGGGTCGACTTTAAACATAATTACAAAACGATGGACAAATCGTACATGGAATCGGTTTGGTGGGGATTTAAGCAACTCTACGATAAAAAGCTGGTCTATGAAGGCAGGAAAGTTGTCCTCTATTGTCCACGCTGTGCTACTCCATTATCTAATTTCGAAATTGCCATGGATAACAGTTACGGCGACGTCGAAGATAATTCAGTCTATGTCAAATTTAAAGTGAATGATGCAGAAAACGAGTATTTTGTCGCTTGGACCACAACTCCTTGGACTCTTCCAGGCAACGTTGCCTTGGCTGTAAAAGAAGACGCTGAGTACGTCAAAGTTGAACATTTAACTGAGACTAACACCAAAGAATATTATTGGTTTGCAAAAAACTTATTACCCAAACTCGAAAAGTTGCTGCACGTTGAAAAACCCACTGTAATTGAAACAGTTACCGGTGACAAGCTAATCGGAAAGACTTACCAACCACTCCACTCATACATGCCAACTGAAGGGAAACGTGCCTACGAAGTACTCGCTGCGGACTTTGTTAGCCTAGAAGACGGAACCGGAATCGTGCACACAGCAGCCATATATGGTGAAGATGACTACGCACTGGCCATAGCCAACAACTTGCCATGTGTACCCAGTCTCGATGATGAAGGGAAGTTCTTACCTTCCGTCACACTCGTTGCTGGACAATTTTTTAAAAAAGCTGAACAACCTATCATTGAAGACTTGCAGAAACGCAACCTGCTTCTTCATGCAAACAAAATCACTCACTCGTATCCATTTTGCTATCGATGCGGAACACCACTTTTTTACAATGCGGTACCAGCGTGGTTCATCGATGTCCAACAACTAAAACCTAAATTAATGGAAAAAAATAAATTGATCAACTGGTTCCCGGAATATTTGAAATATGGTCGTTTTGGAAAAGGACTAGAAAATGCTCCGGATTGGAATATTTCACGTTCTCGCTATTGGGGAACGCCTATGCCAATTTGGGTTGCCAATGCAAAAGAAGGCATGGAATCAAAGCAATATAGAGTGATTGGTTCAATTGAAGAACTCCGACAGTGGGCAGTCGATCCCAAAGCTGTCGAAGGTCTTACTGACATCCATCGTGAGTTTCTTGATGAGGTTGAGGTGTGGTTAGATGATGCCAAGACAGTCAAAGGCAAACGAATCAAAGAAGTATTCGATTGTTGGGTTGAGTCTGGGTCAATGCCTTTCGCTGCAAGACACTATCCTTTTGAACACAAAGCTGAATTTGAAGCTAATTATCCTGCTCAGTTTGTCAGTGAGTATATCGCCCAAACTCGCGCTTGGTTTTATACCATGCACGTTATGTCCGTGGGGATATTTGGAACTCACTCATTTGAGAATGTATTAACGACTGGCACCATCTTGGCAGAAGACGGTTCCAAAATGAGTAAGTCTAAAAAGAACTATCCAGATCCAATGGTCATCATCAACGAGTTCGGCGTAGATAGTTTGCGTCTCTACTTGATGAGTTCACCAGTAATGAAATCTGAGAACATCAATTTTTCATCAAAAGAAGTTGGTGATATTCGTAAAAAAGTATTTCTAATTTGGTGGAATATATTCGCATTTTATAAACAATGCGATGTCACGAAAGTGTTTGACCCAACTCGCCACCCAAAACCTACCCATGTCATGGATCGCTGGCTGATGAGTCGTGTTCATTCGACTATCAAATCAGTCACCCAATCGATGGATGAGTACAACTTAGTTAAAGCATCTCGAACATTAATGGATTTCGTCAATGAGTTATCAACATGGTATCTGCGTCGAAGTCGTGATCGACTACGCACTGCTGACCAGAATAGTGAAGAAATGCAGACTTTCGGTATGGCTCTGTATACTTTGGCGCAATTATTTGCTCCACTTACTCCTTTTTTCAGCGAGGTGATTTACCACAATTTGGTTGATCAAACCAAAAGCATTCACCATACTGATTGGCCAGTTGCTCAATCCTCAGACATTGATGAACAGTTAGAGCAAGATATGAAAACTGCACAAGAACTGAGCGAAAAAATTCACGCTCAACGTGCGGAGCATTCAATCAAAGTGCGTCAACCTTTAGCAACTGTCACTATCAACAGCTCATCAAAGGAACTTGGAGCAGAGGTAATTAAAGTCTTATTAGAGGAAGTCAACATTAAGAAACTGAACTGGCAGAGTGGAGAAGCGCTGACAGTTACTGTAGATACACAACTCACGGCTGAACTAAAAGCAGAAGGAGAAGCTCGCGAAATAATCAGAAGCATTCAACAGCTCCGCAAAAAATCTGGTTTCAGTACTAATGATTCCATCAATTTAACATTGTCAAATTGGCCATCTGAGTGGGAAGATAAGATTAAAGCTGCGACTCACGCCACAATCCTGCAAAAAGGTAGCGAAATCAAGATCGAAAAAATCAGTTAAAACGTCATGCTACAATGGCTTTTATGCGTCAGCTGGTCGTTCTTCCACTGCTTTATTTTTGTTTTGCTGTGGTTAGTCTGAGTATCATTGCAAGCATTGCACCTAATTTAGTTTACGTGCAATTTATCTTTTTTTTGCTCGGAAGTTGTATCTTCTTTTGTGTCAGTTTTTTTAACTTCAACCTTTGGCGAAAATACCATTGGTGGCTTTATGGTGGCTCGTTGTTGGCATTAATTATTACACTTTCACTTGGCATCGTTCACAAAGGAGCAGCACGTTGGATTCCTATTGGACCGATTAATTTTCAACCCTCCCAATTTGCCCAACCCATTACCATTGTCACTCTCAGCTTTTTTTTAGGTTCTAACAGCCTGAGAAAATTTAGTAATTTAATCAAATACAGCTTGTTGATTGTAGTGCCTTGGTTTCTGACCATCATCGAACCAAATCTCAGTACGTCCTTAATTTTTTTATTCTTTGCTGGAATGATGGCACTTCACTCTGACCTGCCAGTTCGGTGGATTGGCAGTGCTCTCGTTTTTATATTCATATTGTCTATTATCGGCTGGATTTTTGTAGTTAAACCTTATCAAAAACAAAGAATTCTTACTTTTTTGTCACCAGATGACCACCAGGAATCAAGTTACAATGCGCGACAATCCATGATTGCTGTTGGCTCTGGCGGTTTAATGGGAAGGGGATTGGGACACGGAGTACAATCTCAACTTCGATTCCTGCCTGAGAGACAGACCGATTTTATTTTTGCTTCACTTGCGGAAGAACTGGGACTTCTTGGCTCATTTCTCGTGCTTTTCCTCTATGGCATACTTTTTTTCTTTTTGAGTCTGAAATTGAGCAAAAGTCAAAATACCTTTTTCCAGTCATTGTTCATCGGATTTTTAAGTTTTTTTTGTATTCAAGTCACAATTAATATTGGAATGAACATGGGAATATTACCCATTACGGGCATCACACTTCCTTTCTTATCCTATGGAGGGAGTTCTCTACTTAGCTTTGCACTCAGTTTCGGCATTCTCGAGCGAGCCATCATTGAAACCAATACAAGGACTGTTTTTCAGCTGAGATAGCCGGTGATTGTACGTCTTGAGCATTATGGTATAATTTCCGTCTATGAAGTACGCAATTATCAACCTGCAAGGTAAACAAGTAAAAGTCTACGAGGGTGAAACCATCCTTTCTGACCTAGTTGAGCATGAAGTTGGTACCTCATTTAAAGCCGATTCTGTCCTCTTAGTTTCTGATGATGAAAAAACCACTGTAGGCCAGCCTCATCTTGACTCAGTCTCAGTTTCTTTAGAAGTTATTTCTCACGGCCAATCACCAAAAATCCGTGTGGCTACTTATACCGCAAAATCACGCCACCGAAAAGTTCACGGTCATCGCCAAGATCAATCCACCCTGAAAGTTGTCAGTATCTCTTCGAAGTGAGATACTTTTAGTATTAGTTCAGCTCACTCCCCATTATGAAAAACCTTCTCCAACTGGGCAGACTCTCAGATCTGTGCTGGTATGAAGCCAAACAATCCTTTGAGCCTGAATTTGAACTCCAGAAACTCAGCCCTACATACGTGAGTGTCGAAACGGACAGTCTGGAAACACTTACAAGAATTCTTGATAAAACTGCCGGAATCATCAAAGCATTCAGTGTGATCGACCAAAAAAACCCAGGAGAGTCTTTTATTGATGAAATTGTTGCTGACTTAGTCTCAGATCATCGTTCAGATTTTTCCGTCTTTTTCCAACCAGGTCAAGACTCTCTCTCTCAAATGAAGGAAATAAAAACGAAATTGAAAGAACACGGCTTATCTGGTCGTTATGTCACTTCTCAGTCGCATGGACTGTCTGCCTCTATTTTGCGCCACCATCGAGTTAATGAGTATGGCGTTGTTCAGATCGGTGAACTTGTCTATTTACTCAAAACCTGCTGGGTTCAAAATATTGACCACTGGAGCATCAAAGACATTGACAAACCTAACCGTGACCCTGAAAAAGGCATGCTACCTCCCAAATTAGCCCGGACCATGATCAATTTCCTATCACCAGGATTAAAATCTCAAGAAACAAAGCGATTGTACGACCCTTTCTGCGGCACTGGTACTATTTTGATTGAAGGCAGTGAACTAGGTTGGTCTGTCATCGGTTCTGATATCTCTCAAGTTTCAGTTAACCAATCAGGCGAAAATCTTCACTGGTTTACACAATATAAACAGATTGAACCGCAATACTCTTTATTTTGTTCGGACGCAACTCAAGTGAGTAGTGCTCAGTTACAAGGTAAAGTTGATGCAATCGTCACCGAGCCCTTTCTTGGGAAACAGCAACCAAAACCTGACCAATTACCCAACGTTTTTAAAGGTTTGGAGAAGCTATATTGGGGTGCCCTCAAGCGCTGGACTCAACTTCTAAACGAAAAAGGAGAAGTCGTCCTTGTCACACCTTTAGTAAGTCAAGGTGACAAAACCTATTCCCTGGCTAAAATGATTGACAAATCTCGAGAGCTTGGGTATAGTATCCTTTCTGGACCTCTCACGTATTCTCGAGAGCAAACAGTTGTTCAGAGAGCAATTTATCATCTGAAATATAATCCCTAACATATGTCACACGTCAAAGCCGGTGGAAGTGGAGCCAGTCAACATAAACAAAGATCAGGAAAACGCCTGGGGCTTAAAGTTTCTGGTGGTCAAAAAATTAAAATTGGTCAAATTATCGTCAGACAAAGAGGCTCAGTGTACAAAGCTGGCAAAAATGTCAAATTAGGAAGAGACTTCACAGCCTTTTCAATGATTGACGGTATTGTCCGCTTCTCAAAACGATTCGGCAGAACAGTCGTTAACGTCGAATAAAAACTCAAATTCCCGTATCTCAATTTTCCGCTTCATAATCTTTTCACGCGTCTTGTTATCTGTTACACTCAGCCTATGACCGATAACTCCCAAATCCATCACTTGCCAATTCATCACCTGCAACCAAATCCTCTCCAACCACGAGGTGAGTTCCAAAAAGAAGAATTGGAAGACCTTCGTCAATCAATCTTAGAACACGGTATCATTGAACCCCTTGTCGTGGCACACACTCCGGCAGGGTATCAAATTATTGCTGGTGAACGACGGTGGAGGGCAGCTAAACTAGCAGGATTTGAAGAAGTGCCTGTCGTGATAAAAAAAACCACTCCTCGCGGCATGTTAGAAATGGCACTGATTGAAAATGTACAACGAGTAGATTTGAACTCAATTGAGCGTGGGAAAGCATTCCAACGATTAATGACTGAGTTCAAACTTTCTAACACCGACCTAGCTAAAAAAGTAGGTAAATCGCCCGCTTATGTCAGCAACTCTTTACGCTTGCTATTATTGCCTGACGCAATCAAAGACGGTCTTATCGGTGGACTCATTGCTGAAGGTCATGCTAGAGCACTTGCAGCAATTGATAATCAACGCTTGATGATTGAAGCATACAAAATTATTCTGAAAGAAAATGGTTCAGTGAGACGAGCCGAAGCCTTATCAAGAATGATGAATGAACAGTTGAGAAACAATCAATCACCAACTAAGAAGGATTTGAAGCCAATCTTAAATAGTGAACTTGATATTTGGAAAGAAACGCTTGAACAAGCACTCGGACAGCATTCTAATGTGCGACTATCACGATCAAAACGCCAAACAAAAGTGAACATCACTCTGAATGGCACTCCAGAACAAACTCAAGAACAACTGGAAAAAATTCTTCAACTTGCTAAATTACAGTAACTACCTGATATAGTTAGCGATTCGCATCTATATTGTAGGTGACTTTCGGTACCCAACCGGCAACTTTGAGTGGCCAATAGCGGAAAAAAGCTCGGCCAACAATCTCTTTGGAGGTAATCGGACCCCAGGCTCTAGAGTCACTTGAGAATGGACGATTATCACCATCAACAAAGTACTCATCAACACCAAGTGTAATTATTTTCCCTTTAGTATACGCACCTGGTAAGATTTCAAAATTGCTAGGAATATACGGCTCTTCAACCTTCTGTCCATTGATCCAAATTGCATTATCTTTGACTTCAACTTGATCACCAGGTAAACCTAATACTCGTTTAATGAAATCACATCCAGTACCTATTGCACAATTTGCGGCAGGAGGCGCATGAAAAACGACAACATCACCACGCTTGGGTTTTCCTAATTTGTAGCTAATCTTGTCAGTCAATAAATATTCTTTGTCATGAAAATTAGGAACCATCGATTGTCCATTAACTTGATGAGGTTGAAGCAAGAAAAGATAAACGACCAAAAAAATAGACAAGGCAATCACCACAGTTTCGATGATGTCGAGAAAAAAAGCGCCAATTGAACGTAAGATATCCATAAAAAAAATATTGTTAACCAGATAGAAATTATCTCTTGTACCTATCTCAAAAACAAGAGTGAAAGTATAGTATACAATTAAACTATGAGCTATAAATCATCCTTCATTTCAGGAGTTGCCTGGAACGGAACTTTCAAGGTTCTCTCCAAGGTGGTCAGTGCTATCAAGCTCGCTGTTTTGGCTCGACTTCTAACTCCAAGAGACTTCGGTGTCTTTTCACTTGTACTTGTTTCAATTTCCTTAGTCGAGGTATTTACTGAGAGTGGAATTAACACTATTTTGGTTCAATCTCAGAAAAAAATTGATGAGTATATTAGCACCGCCTGGATTTTTTCTATTTGTCGTGGTGTTGTTATTAGCGTCATCATGATTGCGATGGCTTTTCTGCTTTCATCTTATTATAAAGAACCTTCACTTGTTCAATTTATATTATTCGCAAGTGGGATCCCACTCGTTCGTGGTTTCATTAATCCAGCAATTATTAATTTTTATAAAGAACTTGACTTCAAAAAAGATACCTTCTACAGAATGTCTTTAGTAGCAGTAGATTTCTGCGCAGCTATTAGTGCTGCCTTCATTTTCAAAAATACTTATGCATTGATTATTCCAATCTTTTTCTCCACAGTCGCTGATGTCTTTATTTCTTTTTACTTTGTAAAGGTTAAACCTAAGTTTGAATTTAGTCGCGTCATTTTTAAAGAAATTTTCCATCAAACGAAGTGGCTCAATAATATTTCAATATTAGATTATTTGAATAAAAATCTCGATAATCTCATTATTGGCAAAATATTGGGTACTGAAACTCTAGGTTTCTACCAAAATGCGTATGCTGTCACACAATCGGCTACTTCAGAATTAGGTCTTTCCGTCATTCACGCTTCTTTTCCGATCTATAGTCGCCTTTCAAATGATCTTGTTCGTTTAAAAACTGCATTTGTAAAAGTGGCCATTAGCTTCTCTATACTTTTGGTCATACCGACGATGATTCTTGTTTTATTTCCACAATTGATCGTAAAACTCCAGTTCGGTAATCAGTGGGTAGGACTTGCAGCCATTCTGCCTATTTTAGCGGTTTCTGGATACATCCAAGGTTTGTTTAATATTGGAAGCACGCTATTCACAGTCAGAAGAAAGTATTATTTTTTATCTATGGTCTTAGCAACAACTTTAGTATCGATGGTGATTGGAATACTCGTTTTGACACCGAAATATGGCTTGATTGGGGGAGCCAGTAGCGTTTTAATTTCAAGATTAGTTACGTTGCCTATTTTCTTCTACTTCATAATAAAAACACTAAAACCAAAAACAACAATTGACTCTCAAGTATGAAAAAAGATGCTTTTTATCTTCATCCATTTCTAAAAAAAAATAGATTTTCTTTCACCGACATCGCATTGATTTTGATCCTTATTCTGGGTATTTTTGTTCGGGTTTGGCAAATTGAGACAAAGATGATTTTTTTTGCAGATGCTGGTCGAGACATGCTAGCTGCTGTTGAGATGAATCGATCGGGTCAGATCCCTTTGCTTGGTATACCCTCAAGCGAACCCCGATTTAAACAGGGCCCTTTATTCGTTTGGTTTGAAGCGCTCGTTTTCAAAGTGGGGGGACCCAATCCCATAGTAATTGGTTATCTCGTCGCCTTTCTTAATAGCGCAGTCCTACTATTCTGCTTTGTCCTACTCAAAAAAAATGTAAATATCACGACTGCTTTAATAACCACATTACTGCTTGCTACTTCCCCCTTGGCTGTGGCACACAGTCGAATGCCATATCACATCACACCGATTATTTCATGTCTGTTACTCTATCTTTGGAATATTCAACGGTTAATTGAAAAAAAACCGTATGCTATTTTCTATACTACCTTGAGTTTTGCTCTCCTTTTTCAGTTTGAATTAGCATTAGTACCCTTATTTTTGTTAGTTCCAATTACTATATGGAAAACAAAAAACTACTCTAAAGTCATGATTTTGGAAAGTGCAGCAGGACTCACTATTGGATTATTACCTCAGATCATCTTCGATATCACAAACCAGTTCTCCCAACTCGGCGGCTTTTTAGTATGGTTGCTGCGACGATTAACCAGTTTTTTTTGGATTGGAAAATCACATGCTTTTTCCTTAAGCCAAATCTCTATTGCATGGAATGCTTTTATCCATTATTTTTCACGAATATTTTCACTCGATCATGAGGTCATTGGTTTATTCTTTTTAATAGTATTGGGTGCAAGCTGCTTGCTTATTTTAAAATTTGCTGCCAAAAACCTTTTTTTGCAAGAATTATCTTTTGGTCTTATCTTGTTACTGTTAGCGTTATTCATCCACGGCTCACCTTCAGAAGCCTATTTCCCTCCTATTATTCTGCTCAGTTGTATAGTGATTGGTGCTGGAGTCTCCTTTCTTAATTTGCAATGGAAGATTTGCATGAGCTGTTTTTTCATCGCGATCGCAAGTATGAACGTCGTTGCTATTGTGAAGAATAATTTTTATATTCTGCCAAACTCTTCTGATTTCCAATACGGCACAGGTTACAAAGAACAAGTTGAAGTCATGAAGTTTGTGCTGTCTCAAAGTGAAGAACACCCATTCCAATTAAGATCGACTGACCCAGATGCTCACTTCGAAACATATCTCGATAACTTTAGAGTCATAGGTTTATCATTACCACACAAAAATATAGAGGAGAGCAGAGAAGATATCCCCAAAAAAATCTTTTTCATCAATAAACATAATAGCGAACTTATTAATTACCCGTTAGCCAAAATTACCTTTTTCACAACTGTTGATGTAATTGAAATTCCAAACAACATATGACCCAAGCTGCGACACTCACAGTAATTATTCCTTGCCACCAGCTAGATGACCGGTTCTTAAAAGCTATAGAAAGCGCTCAATGGGCAGAGCGAGTGTTAGTCATTGATCAAAATTCAAAAATTCATTCGTCAGAACTGAAAAAAAAATATCACTTTGATGTCATTCAACACCCTCACCTCACCAGTTTCTCAAATATGAAGAACCAAGCCTTAAAGGAAGTTACAACCGAGTGGGTGTTTTTCCTTGACAGTGATGAATACATTACAAGAACGTTGGCAGAGGAAGCTAGAAAAAACATACAGATGACAAATGAAAACGCTTTTGAAATTAGAAGAGTTGATATCTTTCTCAACAAAGTCATCTTTCACGGAGAAACTAGATCTGCAAATTTTATAAGATTGGTGAAAAAAGGAAAAGGGGAGTGGAGAGGAAAGGTTCATGAGTACATTCAACTTACTCATCATTCTAGCAAAATAGGTAAACTGAAGTCTCCGCTGTACCACGAACCACACAAATCTATTTTCGAATTTATTCAAAAAATAAACCTCTACACATCGTTGCTCGCAACTCAGGGAAAAGAGCAGAGGGTGTTGCTCAAGTCTCTTGTCTTACCAGCGGGCAAGTTCATTTATACATTCGTGATAAAGCAAGGTTTTCTGGATGGCTATAGAGGCTTAATATACAGTTTTATTATGGCAATTCATTCGAGTGTAGTTCGGATCAAGCGTTATGAAGCTCAATAATTTCAAACTATCTTTACTCAGAGTTTCACTCACAATCTTTTTTTTCCTGATGAGTCTGGGTCAAATCCAACGACTTCAGATCACTCCACAAGTTGCTATTTATCTCCATGAACTCGTCCTTGCTGGAATCGCTTTAGTTTTCACGATAGAACTTTCCTCTACTTGGAAAAACTTTTTCACGAAAATTTTACGAGAAAAAAGCTTACTCATTCTCACAGTTTTCTTGGGGTTACAAACCCTCTTGTTTCAAATCATTCACCCAGATCTGCTTTCTGTTGTCTACATTTCCAGAATGATCCTGTACGCACAATTATTCTTTTTAATCAGACTGGCAGTTAAAGATAAAGTGTTTACAAAAACAGAAGTATATGGACTACTTATCTGGATGAGTAGTCTCATTACTTTATTTGGTTTTATTCAATATCTTTTATTCCCTGATACACGATGGTTAATCCTTCTAGGTTGGGATGATCACTACTATAGGCTAATCTCTACACTGTTTGATCCAGGTTTTACAGGTTTAGTGATTGCAAGTGGGTTAATACTCTACTTGAGAATCTTTGCACAAGGGAAATTGAAGTTACTTAATATATTGGTATGCTTTCTGTTCACGATGGCAACACTCCTTACATACTCGAGAGCATCATATTTATCTTTAGCAGTCGTACTTATCTTCACTCTAATAACTTCTAAACACAAACGTCTCCCTTTTATTATTCTGTTACTGTTCGCTTGTATCCCACTTCTACCAAGACCGAGTGGAGCAGGCGTAAAATTAGAACGAACTGCAAGTATTTCATCAAGAATTACCTCAAACAAGCAAGCACTGGAGTCACTTTCATTAAGTGAAGTGATCTGGGGGAGAGGCCTTTATCGAAACATCGTCCAGTCGAATCTAAATGTACCCAATCATGCGGTCACTCCTGACAACTCACTTGTTTTCTTGTTCGTTTCATTCGGCACGATAGGTATAGTATTAATTTTGACCTCCATTTGGGAACTGAGACCAGTATTCTTCAGTGAACCAATTCGATCAATTATCTTGCTTATTGGGATTCACAGTTTATTCAATAACAGTCTGTTTTATATTTGGAGTTTGGCAATTCTGGCTACTGTTTTTTCTGTTTATGGTTTAAAAGAAACTGTTCGCTCGACTTGAGTTTCATTCTGGGCGACGTCTACGGCTTTCAGAGTCAGGATATTATCACCTTGCTTGAGCATAAATTGAGTGTCAAAGGAACCATCACTAGAATTCGAAATGAACTGATCATTCAGATACACTTTAGCCGACTCGTTTACTTTTCCTTTTACTTCAACTGATTGTTCTCTTAAATTTTTAACAACTTTATTCTCCTCGGGTGACTGCCAATCAATTTCAGGGGGAGTTTGATCGAACTTCACTGTGTATTGTTTCCCCATCGAACTTTCATTTTTTGCAAGATCAACACTGTACGCAGCAATCTTATTTTCACCTTCATCTAGATTTACCTCCAGGTTAAATTCACCACTGTCTCCAACTACTACGTTTCCTGCTTCTGAACCATTTTTTACGAGTATAACCTTACTTTTAGGCTCACCAAAACCGCTTAAAGTAATCGAACTTTCCTGGGTTGCCTCAACTGGAGCTGCAAAAGTAGGGACACTAGGAGGAATTGTATCGGTTTGAGGGAAAACGGCTAAATTGCTCAAGTTTCCGGCAAATCGAATCAATAATGGAAAAAAGAAAAAGATGAAAACTAAAACTAGTGCGAGCGAAGTTGAAAGAGCAAAGATGCTTTGAATCAATAGCGTCCGCTCAGTATCTTTCAAATTTTTAGATTTATTTTGCACTGATAGTATCTGATCTTTCAGAAACTTTTGAGTCTGCTCATACCGGGCAAGAGCATTAAAAGGTAGAGAGTTAGCAGGTTTAGGTGTAGGGGCCTGATTTAATTGAACCGGCTGGTTCACTGGTGCTGGATTTCGTAAAGGAGGATTAGTTGGAGGGGGAGAAATTTGCTGAATCATACTACTCATATTGTAACCCAAAACACGAAAACATGTTAAAATCAGTTGGTCATCGCGAGGTTAGTACACTGGTAGTATGCGTCCTTCCCAAGGATGAGAAGCGGGTCCGATTCCCGTACCTCGCTCAGTTACTTCGTCGCCTCCTTAGTTCAATGGTAGAACAGCGGTATCGTAAACCGCGGATGTCAGTCCGATTCTGACAGGGGGCTCAGTTAAAGTTTAGGGATGTTTAATTCCATTCCTACCGAAATATCTTCAGGATTCTTCATCTTGTCTCTATTTGCCTCATAAATCTTCATATATTTGTACCCATCGTTGTAGTACTTTTGTGAGATTTGCCAGAGACCTTCTGATTTCTGAACCACGTGTTTAGTTGGTAATCCAGAATTTCCTTCAACTTCAGTGCTAGATGGCGTTGTCGTTGGGTTAGGAGTTGAACTAGGAACAGCTGTAGCAGTTGGTTCAACTATCACTCCTGTTTTCTTTGATGGTACATTTGGTAGAGTAATTTTTTGTCCAACAACTAAATCCTGATTGTTTTTCATGTTGTTTTCACTCTCTATGTCTCGGTAGTTTTCACCCGATCCATACACCGCTAAAGCGACTTTCCAACTAGAATCTCCTAGTCGAACTTCATATTGAGCAGGCAAATTGTGAACATACCACTCACCATCTTTTTCATACAAATCAGGAGAACCTGGGAGTTCTTTTAGCTCTGTAATAGACATCGAAGGCGTAACTTGCTCAGATGAAGGTATTGGCTTTGAATAGAAAGAAAAAGGCCGAAACTTCATTTTGGTCAAGCCATAAATGATACCACCAGACAAAATGACAACTACAGCTACTCCCATGACGAAACTACCAATTTGGTCAAACTCTTTTACATTCTTCAAAGCTTGTTTAATGTCATTTTTTTCCATAGACAACACCTTTCGGGCCGATTATATCACTAGTTCGAAGGTTTTAGTGGTACTCAAGTACTAGAAATTTAGTATAATTGGAGATCGAAAAAGAGGACTCGTAGTGTAGTGGTTATCACGCCTCTCTGTCACAGAGGAGATCACCGGTTCGAATCCGGCCGAGTCCGCCAAATTTTCAACTTCCACTGGCCAAACACTTTCTCCTGAGTAATAATTCAGCTATGACTAACCAGGAAATCTCTAAACGTTTTGAGTATCTAGCTGCGGCATTACAGTTGATAGATCAGAAAAAATATTTCTTCCAAATTCGTTCCTATCAAAAAATTGCTCAGGTATTGAGAGATCTGCCAGAACAGATTGAGCAGTTGTATCAAGAAAAAAAATCGTTAGATGCAATTGAGGGGATTGGCCCTGCTATTGAGTCAAAAATCATTGAGTTGTTAACTACTGGACATTCGGAAGAGATGGACCAATTTATCTCGCAAGTTCCTGCTGCCGTATTTCCGTTACTCGATGTCAATGGTATTGGAGTAAAAAGAGCCTATAAGTTTGTGAGTACTTTTCAGTTAGTGCCAAAAACTGCTGTCGATGAGTTGGAAAAACTCGCTCAAGCAGGCAAGATTCGAACTTTAGAAGGCTTTGGTGAAAAGAGCGAGCAAGATATTATCGAAGCAATTAACCTGTCCAGACACCAGGAAGCCTCGTATAGCTATGATAAAGCGTTTAAGATTGCCAACGAATTGCTCAAAGAATTAAAAAACTGTCCACAGGTAGATGACGCATTGCCACTGGGGAGTTTACGTAGAAAAAAGGCGCGAGTTAGAGATATCGATTTAGGCATCTCCACAACCCACTTTGATCAGGTGAAAACTTTTGTGAAAAAAATAAAAAATGTGAAACAAATTCTTGCAGATGGCGATAATCTAATTCGAGTCATTTTACAAAACAATATTCAAGTTGATATCAAAAGCTCTCCTCCTCAACGTTGGGGAGCCTTCTTACAACACTTCACTGGTTCGAAAGAACACAACATTAAACTGCGTGAGTTTGCACTTAAACAAGATAAATCGCTTTCAGAACATGGCATCAAATTAGTTGATCAAGATAAAAAATTGGTTGAATTTGCTACAGAAGAGGAATTTTACAAATATTTAGGTCTTCAGTGGATTCCACCAGAGAAACGAGTCGGTGAAGAAGAAATCAACCAAGCGCGGATACACTAAGCTGTCTTTGACTTTCGGGTATATTTAGTATTTGATTACTACATGTACCAAACAATAGACGAACCCATCGAAGTCGCGGGTGTGTATACCAAATCCACGTTTATCCCCAAAAAATTTCGCTGGAAAAATCGAGAGTATCTAATTCAACAAGTCACTTTAAAATCAGACACCAAAGACGGTGGTGTCAGGAAGCGTTTATACAGCGTACTCGTTGGCAAAGAGCTGTATCGGCTTACTTTCAATAGAGAAAGTGAGTCGTGGACACTCGAGGAGATTTGGCTCGATGAATAATCTTCCCAAAACCATCCTCCATGTAGATATGAACTCGTACTTTGCAACTCTGTTGCAACAAGAAAATCCTGCCTTGCGAGGTCGACCCATTGGAGTCATTAAAGATGTCGGTCGTACTTGTATCATTGCAGCCTCTAAAGAAGCCAAAGCAATGGGTGTTCGTACGGGTTCATATTTAAAAGACGCGAAAGAAGTTTGTCCAAACATCTTATGTGTGCCAGCTCAATTCGAACGTTATTTAGATGCAACACGACGCCTTAAAAAGATTTTTCACGACGTTTCACCAGATGTCTTCATCTACTCATTAGATGAAGCATTTATCGATATCACCGACTGTCTCACTTACATTTACAAAGATCCGGTAGCAGTTGCAAAAAAAATCCAACATACCATTTTCCAGGAATTGGGGGAGTGGGTAACCTGTAATGTTGGCATAAGTCACAATCGGTTATTGGCCAAACTCGCTTCCGGAATTGCCAAGAAAGGCAACATCTTACACATTACTCCCGAAAATAAAGATGTGTTTTTAGCATCTGCACCTTTTTCGGAAATTTGTGGAATTGGATATCGATTAGAAAAAAAACTGAAGGTACTGGGAGTAACAAACCCTTATCAAATTCGTTTTTACAGCGAAGAACAACTACTTCCGATATTTGGTCCATTCTGGGCCAAAGAGTTATTGCGGATTGCCTATGGCGAAGATTCACACGTTTTAAGTCTAATTGACGATCAACCAAGTCATATGAAAAGTGTCGGACGATCAATTACAGGCTTTAAACTGTGCAAAGATGAAGAACTCAAAAAAATGGTCATTTTGAACTTAATCGAAGAGGTAACTTACAAAACTCGTCGCATGAACTTAGCTGGTCGGCAAGTTTGGATTGGGTTGTACGGCCACGAACACGGTTGGTCTGCCCACCAAACAAATAAACAATACATCCAACACACTTCAGAGATGTTTGATCTTTTGTACCATCAATTGTATCTCTCAGCAAAACCTCAGTTTCCTGTGATTAAATTTGCAGTCAGACTAAGCTTGATGAAAAAGGTGAACGAAACGCCCTTATCGTTATTTGATCCCTGGCAACAAAAAGAGAATCTGAGTCACTCTTTAGACGCCATTACCGAAAAATATGGCCTATTTACCGTTAAGCCCGGATCGCTGTTATCTCACGATATTATTCGACCAGAAGTGACTGGGTTCTTGGGTGACCGACAATACTATGGATTATAAGTAAGAAAAGAGTATAATTTCTACCAGAATAATAAAGGAGTACTATGTTCAGTTTACCGCTCATTCTCGTCATCGTCGGTGTTGCAATCGCCTTGTACGTGATCTCAATCTTCAATTCACTACAGACACTCAAAACTCGTATCGTTGCCAGTATTCAAGAGATTGGTAATCAACTTAAACGACAAGCAAGTTTGATTCCAAATCTTCAAGCCTCAGTAAAAGGCTACATGAAGCAAGAAAAAGATATTTTTGAAATGCTGACTAATGCCAGAAAATCTGTTCAAACTGCCAGTTCATCTAGCTCCATGAAGAATATTGATAAGGCTGTCAGTGACTTGCAAGGAGTCATGGGTCGCTTGAACATATTAGTAGAATCAAATCCAGAAATTAAATCTGATGCTACAGTAGCTCAATTCATGAACGAACTGAGAGATACTGCAGACAAATTAATGTACGCTCGAAGAACTGTCATTGATCTCTCACAAACATATAACCAAAAGTTGATGGTCTTCCCAAGTAATATCATCGCAGGGATGTTTGGCTTTAAGCCAGAAGCAGGCTTAGCAACACCGATGACTGGTGAGCACGTCGAAGTCAGTTCAGATGAGATGAAAGATCCAAAAGTTGATCTGTAAAATCTTCCATAAATAGAGTTTATGTCTAACATCTATTCTCAGGTCGATTCTAACAAAAACAAATCTACCTTAATCATTGTTTTATTCATTGTGTTCATTGTCGGAGCAACGTATGTGATGGCTCAAGGGTTTGGCTATGACTTAAGTATCGTTGGCTACGCACTCATTTTTTCTGGAGTTACTTCATTCTTTTCTTATTATTTTTCCGACAAAATTATCTTGAGTATTTCTGGAGCTCATGAAGCGACTAGGGAAAAATATTTTGATTTTTATACAGTCACTGAAAATCTGTGTCTTAATCAACAAATGAAAATGCCTAAATTGTATGTGATTGAAGATACAGCCATGAATGCGTTCGCAACCGGGCGTGATCCCAATCACGCTGTCATTTGTGCCACAACTGGAATACTGAGTAGACTCAATCGTACTGAACTAGAGGGTGTCATTGCTCACGAGCTCTCTCACGTCAAAAATTATGATATTCGATTGATGAGTTTAGTAACAGTCATGGTAGGAATGATCGCGCTACTGGCTGACTGGATGTTACGCATGGCAGCATGGGGTGGAGGACGCAGAAGTCGAGACAATGAAGGAGGCCAGTTACAAACTGTTTTTTTCATTGTGGGTTTAATATTAGCATTACTTTCTCCTCTGATTGCACAACTGATTCAACTCGCGATTTCCAGAAGGAGAGAGTTTTTGGCAGATGCTTCCGGAGTTGCAATTACAAAATATCCCGAAGGATTAGCCAGTGCTTTAGAAAAAATCTCAGCAGATAGAGAACCGCTCGAAGCTGCTAACAAAGCAACTGCGCATTTATATATCTCAAACCCTTTAAAAAATATTCAAGGCAATCGAAGTTGGTTTGCCGGTTTATTTGATACCCATCCTCCAGTTGAAGAGCGACTCAAAGCATTGCGGTCATTGAAATAATTCTATTTCAAATGCCCTAATCCTTTTTCTCTTGCTTTCTCAAAAGAGCGAAAAAAGTACAGAATAGCTAAAGAGAGATAAATAGCATTCAAAACATTTGAGTACAACAAACTTTGCATTGGAAATACACCAGTTTGCATAAGTGTTCTGAGTCCTTCGAAAATGTAACTAGAGGGTAAAAACAAAGCAACTTTCTGCACCCACAACGGTAAAGTGAAAAGAGGGTAATATACTGCTGAAAATGGCATTAAGATAAACGCACCAGCCCAGGCCAAGGTTTGCACACTAGTACCGTGGCGGAGAAATAAGCCTGCCACAAAAAAACCGAATGCCCAACCCATAAGCATCAAGGTCACCATCATCGGGACCAGCATGATACCGAGTGAAGTAATATTTGCTGAGTACATAAGCAGTGAGATGGCAGAGGTAAGTAAGACTGTTAATGTAAGTTTGAATAGACTCATCAAAGATAGTCCGACCATCCACTCTGTAACTTTCAATGGAGAGGCAAATAAATTGGTGATATTTTCACTCCATAATTCTTCCAACAAATTTACAGTAATCTCACCTTGAGCACGCCAAACGATATTCCATAAAATAACGCTGAAAACTAACACATACACTTGCTGCACCATGACTTGTCCTTGTTTCTGCAGTGCTGAAATGGTCAATCCCCATAATACAATATCGACTGATGGCCAATAAAATGCATCAACAATGCGATCCAAGTTGTGGGTGAAGTTATACCAGTGGCGCAGGAGTACTGCGAAAATTCGATGAATATTCATATTATTTTTTACTTACGTTTACAAAGAAATCTTCTAACGACGGCTTCACAATTTCGATCTCACTATACTGTAATCCTTTTGCGCCCATCTCACTTAAAAGCGCCCCTACCTGTTGTTCTGGTAAAGTAATCGCGATATATCTCTTACTGACTGAGAATCTAAATCCATGTCCTTCGATCACTTCGATTAATCGCTTGAGTCCATCCCTCACCATGAGTTGTAGCTCACAATTTTGATTTTTCTTTGCTAAACCATCTGGGGTATCAATCGCGTACACTTTTCCTTTGTTCAGGAAAACCACTCGATCACACATTTCCTCAACCTCGTGCATGTTGTGAGACGTGATCACTAAAGACATCTTACGTTTCTTCTGTTCATCTAAAATGTAGTTTCGAATTTTTAATGAAATATCAGGATCTAAACTAGCTGTTGGTTCATCTAATAAAACCAGTTCAGGAGTATTAATAAACGCTTTGGCAAGTAATACCCGAGTCATCTGTCCTGCTGACAAATCTTGAAAACGCTTGTTTTTAAATGACTTTATCTCGAATGCATCGACTAACTCCGCAATTTTCTCAGTGTGGTTTTTTACTTCATACATCCAACCATATACATTTAAATTCTCCAAAACAGTCAATCTCCAGGGCATTCTGGCATACCCGGAGGTGTGGTTAAGTTTTTTTAGGATTTCTTCACGATGCAGCTCAAAGGGTAATCCAAAGTAATGAATACCTCCTGAAGTTGGCGTCATTAAACCAAGCAACATTTGAATTGTAGTAGTCTTTCCCGCACCATTCGGACCGAGCAATCCGACAATTTCGCCTTGATGAACGTTAAAAGAGACTTGATCGACTGCCAAAAAATCAGACTTCCTACCAGGAAAGCTTTTAGTTAATTCATTGACGGATAATACAACTGGTCGTTTATTTGCGTTTTCAGCCATAATGAGGTGAATTTTGATTGTCTCACGGGTTGTTTATGCTGTCCAGATTAAATCTGACATTGCACATCGAGAATAAAAACAGTATATTTTAAGGTAATGGCCACACAAGTTTGTACTCTCGCCAGCGTCACCTTAATCGCTTGCTTCTCATTTTTAGCAGTTTTGATGTTAATCAACGTTCGTTAACTATTCACTGACATTTTCACCTTCTCATCTTGACCAACAATGATAAAATGAACCAATATGAAAACTGGTATCGTTCAACACATTGCTCAACTCGCACAAATTCCACTTACTCCTCACGAAGAAAAAGATCTGGAAAAAGCCTTTGATGAGACTCTCAAGGTAATTGACACTTTGCAGGAGTTGGATGTCAAAAACGTCGAACCAACTCATCAACTGACTGGTTTAGTCAATATTGTTCGAGAAGATCAAATAGATGATGTCCACACGCTGACACAAGAACAAGCGTTGTCCAATGCGAAGCTGACCCACAACGGTTTTTTTGTAGTCGATCAACTAATTGAACAATAAATATGTCCTCATTGAATACCCTCACTTTGAAACAAACCATCGATGGACTGTCGGAAAAGCAGTTTTCGGCTGCCGATGTATTCAACGATGTTTCAAATGCAATTGAGAAAGACAATTCCCAACTGAATATTTATTTAACCCTTAATAAAGAAGCCTCAAGTGAGTCAGAGAAAGCAGTTTCTCCATCAAAGAAATTTCAACTGGCTGGTGTACCATTAGCAGTCAAAGACAATTTTCTCACCGAAGGATTGAGGACCACTGCTTCATCCACAGTATTAGATAATTTTATTCCACCGTATGAATCAACGGTCACTGCAAAAATTAAAGACGCCGGTGGCATCATCGTAGGTAAAACTAACATGGATGCATGGGCTCACGGCTCATCGACTGAGACTTCACAGTATGGGCGAACACTTAATCCTCGGAACCCTGAACATCTACCAGGAGGTTCCTCAGGTGGTAGTGCTGCAGCAGTTGCTTCAAATATGTGTATAGCGGCAATTGGTTCAGAAACAGCTGGTTCGATTCGACAACCAGCAGCTTGGT
Organism: Patescibacteria group bacterium; assembly: GCA_039934415.1. Lineage (GTDB taxonomy): Bacteria > Patescibacteriota > Microgenomatia > UBA1400 > PJMF01 > JBDTME01. The sequence goes on along the minus strand of JBDTME010000001.1, from coordinate 80,908 downwards.
GTGGAGTCGTGGGACTCAAACCTACGTATGGACGAGTTAGTCGTTATGGGGTTGTCGCGATGGGATCGTCACTAGATTGTCCTGGTCCAATGACTAAAACGGTTGAGGACTCTGCAATATTATTAAATATTTTGGCTGGAAAAGACTTTTACGATGCAACAAGTTCTTCACAGAAATTTCCGGATTACACTCTATCACTTAATAAAGGTATTAAAGGATTAAAGGTAGGAGTGTTGTATTTAAATGAGCCTGGACTTCAATCAGTGAAACCAATGTTTGAAAAGGAACTAAAAGTATTAGAAGATTTGGGTGCACACGTAGAACATGCTCAAGCAATGGATCCTACATACGCCATCGCAATGTATACAGTTATTCAGCGAAGTGAAGTCAGCAGTAATTTGGCTCGTTACGATGGGATTAGGTTTGGCAATGATCGCTCTTTTTTTGGAGATGAAGCAAAACGCAGGATAATGCTAGGCACCTATACCTTAAGTAAAGGATACGCTGATAAATACTATTTACTCGCTCAAAAAGTTCGTACTCTTTTCAGACAAGATTATGATCGATTATTTGAAAAATATGACGTGTTAGTTTCACTCCCATCTCCAGGTTTTGCAAAAAAAGTTGGGGCAACAAACGGGGCTGTAATGTTTGGTGAAATGGAAGACATGCTCGTTGAACCCAGCTCAATGACTGGGCTACCAGGAATTAGTGTTCCTTGCTATAGAGATGAAAAAACGAAACTTTTCTTAGGCATGAATATCATGGCACCTTTTTTCAGAGAAGACTTAGTAATCCAAGTGGCAGATGCATATGAGAAAGCTACTAAGTGGAATGAGTGGCGAAATAACTGATAAACTTTTCAGATCAGTTATTTCAGATCACGAATTTCTAGTGAATGTGATGAACTAGAATAAGTGATCGTATATAAAGTCAATAAAAAATTTGTAAACAAACAATTATGAGAGATCAAAGTAGAAAAATTGGCTCATTCATGATTGGAGTTGGAGCTATTATCGAACTTAAAGGAACAAACAAAATTTTATTAGGAAAACGCGATACGCGTGAAATAAAACATGGAACTTGGGAAATGATCTACGGAAGAATTAATCACCATGAAGAACTTATTACAGGTTTAAAAAGGGAAGTAATGGAAGAAACCGGCATCCAAGATCTTATAATTAAAAAATTGAATCGGATTTGGCACATTTATAGAGGGAATAAACACGAAGATACAGAGCTTTATGGTTTTACTTTCGTTTGCGAAACAAGCGAAAAAAAACCCAGAGTTTCAGAAGAACATTCAGAATTCATGTGGGTAGAACCAGAAGCAGCTATTGATATGATGACAGTCCCAGGTATAAAAAAGGATTTAGAACTTTATATAAAAAATAAAAAAACTGAAACAAATGTGTCAATTTCCGACTTAAATGATCAGATAAAGGTATTCTAGGTATGTCATCTCAACTCATTCCTATCATTGGCATGGAAACTCATGCTGAGCTAAAAACTCAGTCTAAAATGTTCTGTGGATGCAAAAATGATCCTTTTCACGCTAAAAAACCTAATATTTACACGTGCCCAGTATGTTTAGGCTTACCTGGTGCTTTACCGTTTGCTAATAAAAAGGCGATTGAGTGGACCATTAAACTTGGATTGGCCCTGGGTTGCGAAATTAATTTATTTTCTAAGTTTGATCGGAAGAATTACTTTTACCCAGACTTACCAAAAGGTTATCAAATTAGCCAATATGACTTGCCATTCTGTATAAATGGCATTTTGGAAACAGAAGAAGGACCCGTCCGAATCCGCAGAATTCACTTGGAAGAAGACACCGGAAAGTTACAACATACAACGATTAATGGCAAAAAAGTGAGTCTTATCGATTTTAACCGCAGTAGTGTCCCACTCGTGGAGATTGTAACAGAACCCGATATTCACTCTGCTAGACATGCTAAAGAGTATGGGAAAAAACTCCGTCAAATTTTGCGATACTTAGACATTTCTGACTGCAACATGGAACAAGGCAGTCTACGCCTGGAAGCTAATATTTCTTTATCAAAGAACGCCAACGTACTACCTAACTATAAAGCTGAAGTAAAAAACATTAATTCCTTTGGCTTCCTAGAAAAAGCCATTAATTTTGAAATTGAGAGACAAACTAAAATCCTAGAGAAAGGTGAAACACCTGCACAAGAAACTCGTGGCTGGAGTGAAGCTCAAAATGCCACTTTTTCTCAACGCACGAAGGAAGATGCCGAAGATTATCGTTACTTTCCAGATCCAGATCTACCACCACTTCAATTTACTAAAGTACAAATTGATCAGTGGAAATTAGAACTGCCAGAACTTCCAAAGCAGCTACAAATTCGCTGGAAGAAAGAGTTTGGCATAGAAGAAAAGTACACGACTGTCTTAGCCGACACTCCAGAATTAGCCAGACAATTTGAAAAAATAATTACAATCACTCAAACAAAAAAATTAGAAACAAATCATATTGCAAATCTTGTTGTAAATAAAAAGCTCAGTAATGATTTGTTAAACGATCCCGAAAAACTCATTGCGAAGTATCAAGAGCTCACACAAGTGGATGAAGTTGATACAGAAGAACTTAACACCGTCATTCTAGAAGTGCTTTCTGAGCAATCAAAAGCAGTCAGTGATTATCAAGCCGGAAAGACCCAGATTCTGGGATTTTTAATCGGCCAAGTCATGAAGAAAATAGGTAAAAAAATTGATCCCAAAATAGTACAACAAGCAATCCAAAAACACCTAAGTTAATGCTTGAATTCTTAAAAGAACCTAAAAAAGACAGGCTGTGGCTTGCTTTATTCACCTACTTCGTTGTTAGAGGCACTCTTTTTAGTTGGATACCAGAGAATGAAACTCCTAAAGATGTTTCTATTGAAAATGAGGCCGATTTTTATTTTGATTTGCAAGTGTATTTACTTACTCTAAAAAACCACCACTTACTGTAGAATCAATCAAATGTCCTTTGTCCATCTCCATAACCATTCTGAATACTCTCTGCTCGACGGTTTGAGCAAAATTCCGGATATGTTGCATCGTATTCAGGAGCTTGGTCAGCCAGCTTTGGCATTAACCGATCATGGTGCGATGCATGGTGCTGTTCATTTCTATAATAAATCCAAAGCACTAGGTCTCAAACCCATTGTAGGTTTGGAAGCGTACTTGGCCAAAGAATCTCGCTTCAATAAACAGTCGCGTCCTGGCACAGATCAATTTCACATCACATTGTTAGCTGCTGATTTTGATGGTTATCGAAATCTGATGAAACTGACTAGTGCAGCCTACTTAGAAGGTTTCTCATACAAGCCTCGAATCGATGAAGAGATTTTGTTTCAACATAGTAAAGGTGTCATTGCAACAAGTGGTTGTATGTCTAGTCTTTTTAATAACTTAATTCGTAATGACAAAGTTGAAGAAGCTAAGCAGAAAATGACTCAATACTATGAAAAATTTGAAGGCAGATTTTATATAGAAGTTCAAAATCACCCTTTAATACCGGAACTTGCACCACTCACAGAACAACTCATTAAATTGAGTAGAGAGCTTGGTATCCCTTTAGTTGCTACTAATGACAATCACTACGTACATCCTCAAGATGCAGAAGCTCAGGACGCTTTGCTTTGTATTCAAACGAGGAGATTGGTTAGTGACACCAACCGCATGACGATGATGGCTTCGCCTGATTATTACATCAAATCGAGTGAGGAAATGATTCAGGCTTTTTCTAAATACCCAGACGCGATTGAAAATACAATCAAAATCGCAGACCAATGTCATCTTGAAATTCCATTAGGTAAAGTCATTTTTCCTCATTACGATATTCCAGAAGGAGAAACGACTGAAACATATGTGAAGTCACTGGCGTTTGAGCGACTTGAAAAGTTTTACCCCGGTGTTTCAGCACTGGCAACCAGCACTAAGGGACAACCTTGGGCAGAAATTCCTGTGGATGAAAAACCGCTCATAAAAATAGCTAAACGTCTCAATTACGAAATTGATGTGATCGCTGATAAAGGATATCTCACTTATTTTTTGATCGTACAAGATTTCGTTAGCTGGGCCAAAAATCAAGGTATATTTGTAGGTCCAGGTCGCGGTAGTGCAGCTGGTTCACTTCTCTCGTACTCACTGAACATCACTTCGATAGATCCAATCGTTCACGATCTGCCATTTGAACGGTTTATGAACCCAGAACGTGCTTCAACGCCTGATATTGATATTGATTTTGCAGATACACGTCGCGAAGAAGTCATCCAATATGTCACACATAAATTTGGTGCGGATAAAGTGGCACAGATCATCACGTTTGGGCGCATGGAAAGTAAAGCTGCAATTCGTGACATAGGGCGAGTACTTGGTTTTGATTATACCGAAGCAGATCATATCGCTAAACTGATTCCAGAACCGTACCAAGGACATACTGTTCACATCAAAGATGCTCTCAAATCTGTTCCAGAACTGGCTACCTATTATCAAGATCCAAAGTACAAAAAATTGATTGATCTGGCAATGGGAGTAGAAGGAAATGCACGCCATACCAGTGTTCATGCTGCTGGCGTCATCATCGCTGACAAGGATCTGACTGAGTACACTCCAATCCAGAAAGACAGTAAGTCAGGAAAAATAGTCACCCAATACGATATGAAAGTATTGGACTTGAATATTAGTCCTGATGCAATTGGTTTGATGAAGATGGACTTTCTAGGATTACGGAATTTATCCATTTTAGAAGAAGCAATTCGGGTCGTCAAAAAAACACAAGGGAAAGAAATTGATTTACAAAACATTGCACTGACCGATAAAAAAGTCTACGACATGATTGCACAGGGTCAAACTACAGGAATCTTTCAAATGGAATCACCTGGTATGCGCCGCCTCGCACGAAGTTTACGCCCTTCAGTTTTTTCCGATTTAACAGCTATGGTTGCGCTGTATCGACCTGGCCCTATGGACCTTATTGATGCTTTTGTGCAGGGAAAGCTCCAACCAAATGCGATTAAGTATCCTCATGAAAATCTGAAACCCATTCTAAAAGACACATACGGAATTTTGTTATACCAAGAACAGTGTCTACAGGTTGCCAATGTCATGGCTGGATTCTCATTGGGACAAGCGGATGAATTGAGACGCGCAATTGGGAAAAAGAAAATTGAAATTATGATGGCAGAAAAGAAGAAGTTTGAGATTGGTGCAAAAAAACTCGGTTACGATCAAAAAACAATTGATCAGGTTTGGGGATTTATCGAGAAATTTGCTGGATACGGATTTGGAAAGGCACATAGTGCTGGGTATGCCATGATCTCGTATCAGACTGGCTACATGAAAGTTAATTTCCCTGTTGAGTATATGTGCGCCATGTTGTCAATCGAAGCCACTGCAAATAGCGCCAATCGCGAGTTAAAAGTGGAGCAAGGGATTCAAGAGTGTAAGGAACTTGGCATTCTCGTTCTTGCTCCTGATATTAATAATTCTGATGAAAACTTCACCATTGAGGCAAACGAAAAATCTGTAGGAAACAGTGCGATTCGTTTTGGCCTACGCGCAATCAAAAATGTAGGTTCAGCAGCCATTGAACACATTATTGAAAAAAGAGCTGAAGGAAAATTTAGATCTTTCACCGAATTCTTAATGCGTACTGAAAGCCGAAAAGTAAATAAGAAAGTTTTGGAAAGTTTAATTAAAGTGGGAGCTTTTGATCATTTTGCGACGCGCTCTTCTATGCTCACACAATTAGACGAAATCAGGACAAAGGCCACTCAATTCCAATCTGATGAAGAAGGTCAAGACACATTATTTGCCAATCAAGGACAAGACGTTCGTGAAGTTAAAGATACTTTTCCTAAACTCCCAGAATTCCCCAAACAAGAACTGCTTTCATTTGAGAAAGAACTGTTGGGCATTTATCTGACAGACCATCCAATGGGCAAAGCTCTTAAAAACGTTTCAACACAAGCAAACAAGTTTATTGGTGATTTAGATCAGCATATTCACGTTGGACAAACATTTTTGTTCGGCGGATTTATTTCTGATTTCAAGCTTGTCCTCACAAAAAAGAAAGCCGAAAAAATGTGTTTTGGAACATTCAATGATCAGACTGGAAAAATTCGATTCGTTGTGTTCCCTAAACTTTTTAAAGAGTTTGAATTGTATTTAAAAAATGAGACGGTTTTACTCATGAAAGCAAAAGTAGATTCACGAGATGACGAACTGCAGTTAATGGCTGAAAAAATTTCTATTCCTGAAGAAATTATGCTGGAAGCAGTACCAGAAGACCTCCGTCATGAAATTTTTATACCTCGGAAAACAGAGAAAGAAACATTGCAAAAACTAGGTGCAATGTTGAAATCAAATGAAGGTGAGCATCAAGTCACTTTGATCATTCCCAATGGAGATGTCCCCAAGAAGATCATGCTCCCATATACCGTAGGCTGGTCAGAGAAACTTGAGAAACAGATCTCAGATTTACTTCAATAGTAAACTCGCCCTAGACACTCATGACACACTGTCATACAATATATTCCCATGAGTCTTCATGGAAAAAATCCCCCACAATCAAGCAATTCACCCAAGTATATTTTCATCTCAGGAGGAGTCCTCTCCGGTCTTGGTAAGGGTGTGACTGCAGCTTCTTTGGGTGTGTTATTGAAGGCACAAGGCTATTCTGTAACTAACATTAAGTGTGAGAATTACCTTAACTTAGATTCTGGCAACATTAACCCTATCGAACACGGTGACGTTTTCTTATGCGAAGATGGTTTGGAGGCTGACCTCGACCTTGGTTCTTACGAACGATTCCTTGACGAAAATGTGGGGAACCGCAATTTCACTACGATGGGACAAGTCTACCTCAAAGTGATTGAAGACACCAAAAATCTAACTTTTGACGGTGCAACGGTAGATGCTATTCCGTATATTCCAGAAGAAGTCATTCGTCGAATTAAAAATACGGCTAAAGGATACGATATCATTTTGGTCGAGCTCGGAGGAACTGCCGGCGAGTATCAAAACGCTATCTACTATGAAACGTATAGAATGATGAAGCTAAGACAGCCTAAAGATGTGTTGCATGCTCACGTCACATATTTCCCTTCACCAGAGCATATCCATGAACTCAAGTCCAAACCAACTCAATTATCAGTCAAGCTGCTTAACTCAATGGGTATCCAACCTGACTTTGTCGTTGGTCGAGCTCAAACCATGATCGATGATAAACGCAAAGAAAAAGTAGCCTTCTATTGTAATTTGAATAAAGAAGATGTCATCTCAAATCCCGATCTTGATTCTATTTATGAACTGCCACTCGTTTTTCAACAACAAAGATTTGATGAACTAGTTTTAGAAAAATTGCATCTCAAATCAAAGAAATTGAATGGTGAATTTAAACCTTGGCGAAAACTCGTAGATAAGATTCATTCAGACAAAACGCAAGAAATAACAATTGGAATTATCGCTAAGTATATTTCAACTGGAGATTTTGAATTAATCGACTCATATCATTCTTTAATTGAAGCACTCAATCATGCCAGCTGGCAAAATTCAGTCAAACTCAATATTAAATTCATCAACGCCGAAAAACTAGAAAAAAAAGATCCTCAAGCAAAAAAAGAACTCTCAAGGGTTGATGGAATTATTTGCCCAATCGGCTGGGGGAGTAGAGGTGTAGAGGGAAAGATTGCAGCGATTAAGTATGCTCGTGAACACAAGGTACCTTATTTAGGACTTTGCTACGGTATGCAACTCGCGGCAGTAGAATTTGCGCGCAACGTGGTAGGACTCAAAGAAGCACACACAGAAGAAGTAAACCCTAAAACACCAGATCCAATCATTCATGCTATTCCATTCGATCCGCACTATCAGAAAATCAAAGGGAATGGTGCCAGCATGCGTTTAGGAGCATACGACTGCGTAGTCAAAAAAGGCACACTTGTTTACGAAATCTATCAAAAGCATAAACAATTCAAAGATGCTGCTAAGCAACTCGTTTCAGAACGACACCGTCATCGATTTGAGTTCAACAACGCTTACCGAAAAATTTTAGAAGAGAAAGGTTTTATTATCAGTGGAACTTCACCTGACGATTTTTTCGTTGAGATGATAGAGTTACCAAAGAGCATGCATCCATTCTTTATAGCCACCCAAGCTCACCCTGAGTACAAGTCAAGACCACTCAAACCCCATGCCATGTTTGTAGAGTTCTTAAAAGCAGCTGAGAAAAAAACAGCATGACAGCAATTAAAATCAATGACATTTCTTATCAATTTCAAAACTGGGCGGAACTCGGTCAGGATATTTTTGAGTTGGCAAAAAAGATTATTGAAAGCGGTGAGCAGTTTGACCGGGTGATTGCATTGGCAAAAGGTGGTTTAACTTTTTCTCGTTCGCTAGTGGATTACCTAAACATCGAAGATGTAAGTTCTTTGCATATAGAGTTTTACAATAGTATTAATTCGACAAATACTATGCCTGTCATCACTCAAAGTATTCCTGTTTCGTTAAAAAATGAAAAAGTTTTATTGTTCGATGATTTAGTTGATTCCGGCAGAACCATGGAAACAGCTCTTGAGTATCTCAAGCATCGTGGGGTGGCTTCTGTGAAGACTGCGGCCTTTTTTTATAAACCAAAAACTAGCATCACACCAGATTTCTTTGTTCGAGAGGTTAGTGCTTGGATTGTTTTTCCAAATGAGCTCAGAGAGACAACTCTTGAACTCGCCAATATGTGGTCAGCAAAAGGAATGGATACAGACAAAATTCAAATCCACCTTAATGAGATCGGTTTGCCACAGGAGCAAACTCAATTTTACTTATCGCAATGGAGCAAACATGATTAAATCTGCTTTTGCTTTTGCCACCCTCCGCTCCACTCTTTAACTAACTCTCCTGCTTGTCCCGAAGTTTCTTTTCCATATACTACTTATTAACAACCTAATTTCTTATATCTATGACAGACCTTATTTTCGATTACATAAAAAAAGAAGAAAAAAGACAACATGAAAAAGTTGGACTCATTCCTTCAGAGAACAATACTTCACCTGAAGTGTCTTCAGTACTGAGCAGTTGCTTGTCAAATAAATACGCAGAAGGATACAGCAAAGCTCGCTATTACGAAGGAAATCAGTTCATTGATCTGATTGAACTCGAGGCAATTGATCGCATCAAAAAATTGTTTGATGTTCCCTATGTGAATGTACAACCGTATTCTGGTTCACCAGCTAACTCTGCTATTGAATTCGCTTTGATGAATCCTGGTGATACGTTAATGGGATTAAAGTTATCATCTGGTGGTCACCTGACTCATGGCCATCCAGACGTGACCTTTTCCGGTCGCTTCTACAATAGTATTCAGTTTGGCCTGAATCAAAATGCCCGAATTGATTTCGATCAAGTAAGAACATTAGCAAAACAGCATCAACCTAAAATCATCATCGCAGGCAACACTGCCTATCCATTCATTCTAGATTTTAAGGCTTTTCGAGAAATTGCAGATGAAGTTGGAGCTTGGCTTGTGACAGATATTTCTCACATCACAGGATTAGTGATTGCAGGTGAACATCCATCACCTGTTCCTTATGCTGATGTCATTATGTCCACCACACACAAGACATTTCGTGGTCCACGTGGAGCCATGATCTTGGTAACAGAAAGAGGATTGCAGCGTGATCCAAAGTTGGGCAAAAAAATTGACTCCGCAATTATTCCTGGATTGCAAGGTGGACCGCATAACGCAACCACTGCAGCAATAGCTCTGGCTGCTGAAGAAGCGATGCGACCTAAATTTAAAACATATGCTCAGCAGATTCGCAAAAATGCAAATGCACTAGCTGCTGCATTACAAAATGAAGGACTAAAGTTAGTAGGTGATGGGACCGAAACACACTTAATGTTGGTCGACCTGACAACATTGGGACACGGTTTGGGTAAGCAAGTAGCTGTAGCTATGGATGTCGCCGGTATATATGCAAATAGAAATACCATTCCTGATGAACCAGTTTCACCATTCTATCCTTCTGGGGTACGATTGGGCACTCCTTTAGTAACCACACGTGGCATGAAAGAAAAAGAGATGTCACACATTGCTCACTGGATTGCTCAGGTCGCTCAACACGTCAAACATCATGAGCTGCCAGAAGAAAAAATAGAACGCAGAGCATTCTTAAAACAATACATGAAGGATATTCAAACTGACAAATTTCTACTCAATATCTTTGACGAGGTGAAGATGTTAACAAAAAATTTCCCACTATTTACTTGGGAATAATAATTCTTGAGGAGTACATATGTCTCGTAAAGTAGGAGCACACGTTTCAGCCGCTGGAGGAATTGATAAAGCAATCGAGAGAGCTCACAGTATTGGTGCCAACTGCGTACAGATTTTCTCAGCAAGCCCTCGGGTTTGGCAGAAACCAAAACTAGAGAGTTTTGATACTGAGAAATTCTTTAAAGCACAAAAAGAATTTGAAGTTCAGCCTGTCGTAACTCACGCACTTTATTTAATTAACTTAGCGTCAAACGTACCTGCTCAAGTCGAGAAATCTATAAAAGCGCTAACATTTGAACTCAGTTTTGATAGTTTCATCAAAGGTAGTGGGGTAGTGGTTCACTTGGGAAGTCATCAAGGTAGAGGGTGGGAAGCTGATAAAGAACAGGTCGCTAGAGGCATAGAAATAGTCTTGAAAAACACACCTGAGAACTCAACTTTTTTGATCGAGAACTCGGCAGGCCAAAATGGCAAACTCACAACAAACTTAGCTGATATCCGTTGGCTGATGGACCAGATTAAATCATCACGGTTAGGGTGGTGCTTTGATACCTGTCATGCGTTTTCTGCTGGGTACCAGCTAAATCCAAAATCTTCTGTGACTGAAGGAGCAATTGGGATCATTGAAGAAAAAATCGAAAAATTCAAACTATGGTCACAGCTAAAATGTATTCATGTCAATGATAGTCGAGATCCTTTTGCCTCTCACAAGGACCGTCACGACAATTTGGGTGAGGGTTCGATTCCAACTGAAGATTTCGCTCATTTTCTAAACCTCGAACAACTAAAAAAACTCCCACTCATTTTAGAAGTGCCTGGAATAGACGGAGAAGGGCCAGATGCTGAAAACATCAAGAGACTGAAAGCTCTTATTCACGATTAGTTCCGTTTTCTTGGTATAATGCACACATGATCATCTTCAATGGCAAGCAGTTTGCGGAACAAAAGGAACGTCTTTTGGTCGACAAGATTAGCTCACTTCAAAAAGAAACTTCCATCAAACCAAGTGTGGGTTGTCTTGTCTTTTTAGAAGATCAGGGTGGGTTAGTTTATTCTCAAGAAAAGAAACAAGTTGCAAATCGATTGGGAATCGAGTATGAAATCGTCCAAACTACTCTCAGGCAACCACTAAACGAGATTAAAGCGTTGGTTAGAGCATTTGCTGAAAATGACCAAATTACGGGCATCATAATTCAAAAACCCTGGCGTAGAAATTGGAAGGAACTCCAACCAGATTCAAAAGCTGAGGATTTCCGGACTTGGTGGCATTCTTTAACCTCTCTCATTCCTCAATCAAAGGATATTGACGGACTCCATCCAGATACACTTCAGTCAATAAAAGTAGGGAACTGGCAGGAAAAAAAACTCGTTCTGCCTGCCACGTGTCGAGCAGTTTTGGCAATTTTAAGTGAAGCCAAAGAACAGTTAAATATTGAGATTAGTCAACAAAAAACGCTGATTGTTGGTCGATCAGAGTTACTCGGAACTCCTCTTTTCTATGAACTGCAAAATCAAAAATGGCAAAATATCGAGTTTGTCGGCCAAAAAGAGTTCCAGACCCTGGCATCTTCTACTTCACAACTCCATGATTTTAAGACTATTGTCTCTTCAACAGGCATTCACAATCTGATCAGTGGTGATATGGTTGGACGTCATTGTCTTGTCATAGATGCAGGTTTTCCTCAAGGTGACGTCGACTTTGAGACAGTTTCACCCTTGGCTGACTTCATTACCCCAGTGCCCAATGGCGTTGGTCCTGTCACCGTGATCTCTCTACTTGAGAATGCAGTCGAGCTTTGCTATAATTTCAACCTTAATCATTAATTATTGATCAGCCAATTGGCGAATCAAAACACTCATCATCCGAACATAACCACCTTGTCCCGATCAGTCGGGATGACGGATGAGCGGCGAAAGGCGGTTTATATGGCAAAATCAGTTGCCAAACCAGATACAAAAGTAGTTTCTTCTACAGAAGAAAAAAAAGCTCCGGCAGTCCAGCCTGCAGAAACTCCTGCAACTGCACCTGTTGCCAAAAAAGCAATCCCTACTGAAACATTTTCTCCTGAATACGATCTCAACCAACTCTTAGAAGCTGGTTGTCATTTTGGACATCAAGCCAAACGTTGGCATCCAAAAATGGCACCTTACATTTTTGCCAAAAAAGATGGTGTTCATATTTTTGATTTGATCATCACCGCTCAACAACTGAAAGTCGCTGCTGAGAAAATTTATGAACTCGCTAAATCTGGCAAAAATGTCGTCTTTGTAGGAACCAAACGCCAAGCTAAAGACATTGTTCGTGAGGAAGCAATTCAAGCAGGTGCGATGTATATCGTAAATAGATGGCTCGGTGGATTCATGACCAACTGGGAACAAGTCGCCAAATCCATCAAAGAGATGACTGAATTACGAAATAACTTAAAATCAGACAAGTACAAGCACTACACGAAAAAAGAGAAGCTTTTAATTGAGAAAAAAATTCAAAGATTAGAACGATTCTTTGGGGGAGTAGCTGATTTGAAAGCTATTCCAGATGCTTTATTCATCGTCGACATTGGTCGCGAAAAAACAGCAATCACTGAAGCAAATGAGGTCAACATTCCAGTTATCGCAATGGTAGACAGTAACGATGATCCAACTAAAGTTGACATCGTTGTCCCAGCCAACGACGATGCTGCTCGCAGTATCAAATTCGTTGTTCATGCCATAGCTGAAGCGTACAAAGCAGGCAAAGCAGCAAGATAATGGGGAGTGCATACTTTTTATTTACATCATTTAAAGTGAGTTATTATGTCAATTTCAATGGATCTCATCAAACAACTTCGTGAACAAACTGGTGCTGGTATCATGGATGCCAAAAAAGCATTGGAAGAGTCAAACGGCGATATGACGAAAGCTGCAGAATGGGTTCGTCAACGTGGTTTAGCTAAAGCAGCCAAAAAAGCTGATCGTGACGCCAAAGAAGGTATTATCGCCAACTATGTCCACATGAATAAAGTTGCCGCTTTGGTAGAGCTGAATTGTGAAACAGACTTTGTGGCTAGAAATGATGAGTTCCAACATTTGGGCAAAGAGCTCGCAATGCAAGTTGCCAGTATGGCCCCGGAATCGGTGGATGAACTCATGAAACAACAATACAATCGCGATCCAAAGAAAACGATGGAAGAACTCGTCAAAGAACTCTCTGGCAAAATCGGCGAAAAAATGGAAGTCAAACGATTTGTGCGATACCAAGTTGGCGAGTAAGTAGTGGTAGAAACACAATGTTTTAAACCAGCTCAGATCAGTTGCGTGCAGAAAAAGAACCAGATCCTTTCAAAGACAATAATTGTGAAGTATCATTACTTCATGTCTGCACCAAACCTCGTTCACCAAAAGTGCGTCCCCTGCGAAGGTGGCACTAAGCCACTGACTCGCTCTGAATTTCAGATCTACTTGGATAGCGTCAAGGATTGGAATGTCATCCAGAATGAAACAGCAATCCAGAAAGAGTTTCTACTCAAAAACTTCAAAGAGGTCATTAGTTTCGTAAATCGGATTGCAGAGATAGCAGAAGAAGAGGGACACCATCCAGACTTAAATATTCATGACTATAAGAAACTGACGATTACCCTTACCACACATGCCATTAGTGGGCTTTCAATCAATGACTTCATCTTGGCTGCCAAAATCGATCGTTTACTGGATTAACATTGCATCCCCGAAGCTGAAGAAACGATATTTTTCTTGAACTGCAGCTTGGTATGCTTTCCCGGCGCTTGAAGTTTCGAAATTTTCAAATTCGTACTGTGTATTTGGTTGACTCACTAACGCACTTATCAACATGAGTAATGTTGATTTCGGTAAATGAAAGTTAGTAATCAGAGCGTCCACAAATCTAAATTTGTAGGGTGGGTAAATAAAAATTTGAGTTTCTCCGACACCTGCTTTCAACTCACCACTTTCATTCGTTAAAGTTTCCAGAGTCCGAACCGTTGTCGTCCCTACAGCAACAATTCGCCTGCCTTCTTTTTTATATTGATTCAACCTATCTGCAGTTTCTTGAGAAAGCTCATACCATTCTTTATGCATATGATGTTCAGTCACTTCTTCAGTCTTCACTGGCAAAAAAGTGCCTAATCCCACATGTAACGTCACTTCTTCAATTGCAATGCCTTTTGTTTTTATTTTTTCATCAAGCTCTGGAGTGAAGTGGAGACCTGCCGTTGGAGCTGCCACAGAACCTAGAATTTTAGCGTAGGTCGTTTGATATACGTCGCGAACTTTTTCTTCCTCACCTTCCCAATGGATGTAAGGTGGAATGGGGATTTTGCCAACTTGTTCAATACTCTTCATCAGTTCAACTCTACTTTGGTTGAACTTCATCTGACGTGTATAACCTGTTAACGCTACGCACTGGGCATTCAAAGATGAATTTTTAAAGGTAACGACTTGGCCGACTTTCAAACTTGGCTTCGACAAAACTTCCCAAACTTCTTCTTTTTCAGCTGACTCAATTGCTTTGATCAATAACAACTCAACTAAACCACCAGTAGTTTTCTGGCAAAAGAGACGAGCAGTCATAACTTTTGAGTTATTCCTAATCAAAACATCACTTGGTCTTAATACCTCTGGTAAATCGTAGAAATGTTTATGTTCCAAACCATCAGAGTGTCGATATAACACGAGAAGTTTGGATTGATCTCGAGGTTCAACAGGTCGTTGAGCGATCTGATCTTTAGGCAAATGATAATCAAATTGTGCAAGTTTCATCAGAGGTCTATTATAACTCAATCTTGACTCGAGGATTGACGAGCTTATCTGATAAAATACTCGTATGACTAAGTTCTCATTTTCTCTAGGAAAAACCAAAAAACACGCCCGGGCAGGCAATTTCGTGACTGAACACGGTGAAGTCCAAACACCAATCTTTATGCCTGTTGGCACTTTAGCAACAGTAAAAGCTTTAGATACTCAAGACATTCAGGCAACAAAAGCCCAAATCATCCTTGCCAATACCTACCATCTCTACTTAACACCAGGCATGGAGGTCGTTGAAAAGGCTGGAGGAGTCCACCCATTCATGGGATGGGATAAACCTATGCTGACTGATTCAGGCGGTTTTCAAGTGTTTAGTTTAGGGCTTCAAAAAGAAACGAGTAAAACGCACTGGAAATCCTTGGAAAATGATGAGATCCACACCCCATCGTCAAAAATCTCTGATGAAGGTGTTGCTTTTACTTCTCACCGGGACGGTTCCAAACACTTCTTCTCACCTGAAAAATCAATAGAAATCCAACGCAGTATTGGCGCAGATATCATCATGGCATTTGATGAATGTACTCCAGATCAAGCTGATGAAGCATACACGCGGTCTGCTTTAGACAGAACACATCGCTGGGCAAAACAGTGTAAGGAGTACTGGGAGAGTCAACAGAGACTGAGTAAGTATGGGAAATATCAAGCTCTGTTTGGAATCGTCCAAGGTGCCATGCACCCAGAGCTCAGAAAAGAATCATTGCAGGTTATCAAGAATCTAGATTTCGATGGCATTGCTTTTGGTGGTGAAACCGTCGGCTACAACATGGCGGGTACTGTTGAGTTAATGAATTGGGTCCGAGATATGCTGCCAGAAGATAAACCTCGTTATGCGATGGGATTGGGGAGAGACCCTCAGAATTTAATCGATGCAGTGATGGCAGGATATGACATGTTCGACTGTGTCGCACCAACACGATTTGCTCGTAATGGAACTTTGTATTCTGGAAAACTAGAAATTGAGAAGGACACGCCTACATTTGTTTCAGAATTTCCCAAAGGTCGGCTGCAAATCGGTAACCAACAATTCACGCTAGATCAGCAAGTCATTCAACCAGGATGTGACTGTTTCACTTGTCAAAAAGGATATTCTAGAAGTTACCTGCGCCATTTATTTAAAACAGACGAATTAACATACTTCCGTTTGTCATCAATTCATAATGTGCGATTTATGGTGAGACTCAGCGAAGAGTTGAGAGAATGGGTGACGAGTTAGACTTGGTTATTGCCCACGACTAATAACGTTTACTAACTCGTGACTAAATTCGGTCAACAATATTTCAGTTTGTTCTCCCAATGGAAACGCGTGGATTCTTTTTTCAAACGTCGACGCAATCCCTTTAATCATTTCTTTGGCTTCATCTACGTTCTTGGCAGCTTTACGAATCAGCTCAAATGGTGAAAAGTTTTTGTGTTCTAGATCTTCTTTTGCGTAAACGATGGCATCCACTAAATCATTTAACTGATACAGTGCACTTAATTTATAGTTTAAAGAAAGTTGAAGATCAACTGGAAGCATTTCAGGTGAGACATCTTTTTCCAAAACTGCTGCCACTAAACCAGAGTACACAATGGAATCCATGGAACGAATGTGAAAAATGCTGTAAATATCTTGAATAGCAAATGGTTTGTTATTTGATAGATCGTTATATAAAGAAATTAATAAAGTATCTTGTAGAGGGAATATGTATGAAAAGACGTGCTCGAATAGCATTCTCACTTTTGGAGAATCAACAATTGCTAAAATATCTATGATTGCGGGCTGAACAGCTTGCCATTCAGTTTCTAAAGTTGCATCGGGCTTTTCAGCTCGATGGGTAGTACGTGCATCCAAGAGCGCTTGCACTTTGGGAATCAAAGCTAAAATGTCTTGACCTCGACGATCTCGAACGGTATCGTTCGTCACTGAAATTGTTTCAGCAAAAATCAAATAGACTAACCGTAATGAATTTAATGGGAAAAAAGGCTTGTCCTTATTTACTTGGTACTTCTCAGCTAGTGAAGTAATACTCGGTTGAGAAGGAAAATCTTGATTCATCATGAAAGAAGGATATCATGCCCATAGACGCATTTCAATTGACCGTGATATCATGGGACGTCTATGCAGCAACCTTCATTAGTTAAGCAACTTGTTACAGCAATTTTACTCATCGCGATTGGTGGAGTAGTTGGTTTTCAAATTGGTCATCGTAATGTATTGACCGCAACAGGCGTAGACATCCAGGCGCTGCTTTCAAAAACTGACCAACCAGCACAATACAAAAATGTTGATTTTTCACAGTTTTGGGACGTTTGGAGTATTCTAGATAAAAATTATTTGGACCCGACAAAACTTGATCCTAAAAAACAGGTGTATGGGGCAATCGAGGGGATGACAAACTCTCTTGGCGATCCATATACGCTGTATCTACCGCCAACTGAACAGAAGCGCTCTAGTGAAGATCTAGCTGGTTCATTTTTCGGAGTCGGCATCCAGCTTGGATACAAAGATAAAACCTTGGCAGTCATAGCTCCTTTGAAAGGAACTCCTGCAGAAAAAGTAGATGTCAAATCAGGTGATTTGATCCTTCATCTTAAAGATTCGACTAAAAATTTGGACGTGGATACGATTGATATGTCGCTCGAAGATGCAGTCGATAAAATTCGCGGCCAAAAAGGCGTTCCCATCACACTTACACTGGCGCGTGAGGGTGTCGCAAAACCTTTTGATGTTGCAATTCCTCGTGGTGAGATCGTAGTACCTTCCGTTGAATTAACCTATGCAGAAAAAAATGGTAAACGAGCAGCGGTCATTCATTTGTCTCGGTTTGGTGGACAAACTGATGATGAATGGAACACTATTGTGAATGAAATAATCAAACAAAAGAATCTGTCAGGAGTTATTCTCGATATGAGAAACAACCCAGGTGGATATTTGGATGGCGCAGTTAATCTCGCTAGTGAGTTTATCAAGGAAGGTCTCATCGTCTCACAAGAAGGTCGAGAAAAAACTCAGAAATATACCGTTAATAGAGTTGGTCAGCTGACAGAGATTCCAATCGAAGTGTTGATCAATAAAGGAAGTGCATCTGCATCTGAGATCTTGGCTGGCGCATTACGTGATCGTAGAAATGCCAAATTATTTGGTGAAAACAGTTTTGGTAAGGGGACAGTTCAAGACGCTATGGAATTGCCAGGTGGAGCAGGGTTACATGTGACAATCGGTCGCTGGCTTCTCCCAAATGGTGATTGGATTCACGGCAAAGGTATTGCTCCAACCGAAACAGTAACTGATGATCCCAACACTCCAAATGATGAAGTGGTTGATAAAGCACTTGATTCATTCTAGCCCAGTCATTCTGTTTCCTACATTCGCTTTGCAATTCAGATCAGTGTAATAAAACAGACTAAAGTAAACCATTTGCCCATTTTGTTACTCATTTGCAGCTGGCTCATCAACTTTCGGGACTTCAGCTGGTTTTTCGCCTGCTGGCTTGTGAAATTCACGATAGGTGAAGTCGAGAACATCCTCTAAATGGCCTTCAATGATCTCACTGAGGTTATGCCAAGATTTACCAATTCGATGATCTGTTACACGATTTTGAGGATAGTTATACGTTTTAATCTTTTCTGATCGCATATTACGACCGATGACCGCCCGAGCGTCACCAACTGCGTCTAATCGCTTTTGTTCCTCAGCCTCCCAAAGCTGAGCTCTTAAAATTTCTAGAGCAATTTCTCGATTGCGTTCTTGGTATCGTTCTCTTCTAGAGTCAACTCTGATTCCAGTTGGGATGTGCGTCAATTCAACGGCTGTATTCACTTTGTTGACGTTTTGCCCACCAGCTCCACCGGCTCGACTAAAACTCCAAGACAAGTCTTGTGGTTTGATCTCAATGATTTTCGAACTAACTTCAGGTAATACTGCTATCGATGCTGTGGAAGTGTGGATTCTGCCTTGCGATTCGGTTGAGGGAACGCGTTGTACTCGGTGCACACCAGACTCTGAGTGGAAGTATTCGAATGCTGTTACTTCCTGACCATCGAGCTCTTTTCGACCTCTTACTCGAAAAACGAGTTCATCCATGATTTCAAGTTTGAACTGTGTCGTGTCAATGAAGCGCATATACATGCGCATAAGGTCATTTGCCCAAATCTTGGCCTCGTCTCCACCAGTGCCACCTCGTATTTCAATGATACAGTTTCTTGGTCGATCCGCGTCACCTACTTCTGCATCTGAACTGCTTGCATCAGTTTTAGCCTGTGCTACAGCTGACTTTTGTTCCCGCAAGAAGACTAACTCTTGCTCAGCGAGAGCTTTTAGGTCAGGATCACTCAATAACTGCTCATTTTCTTGGATTTGCTGATCAATAAGATCAATTTGCTGCTGATATGGGTCAATAGGTGCGTTCATATGGTGTACACCAACTATAGAAACAGATCTCTTAACTGTCCAGAGATCAGAATCATGTTTCAGCTATGCTGCTTTGGGAACTTTGACTTTGTCGTCTTGAAGCATGTCCTTGAGAGAAAGTAGATCTTGACCTTGTTTAGCGTCATCTTTCTTCTTACTCTTCTTGGTAGACTTTGTTTGAGCTGCCTGCTGACGAGACTTAAATCGTTCTACACGACCTTGAATATCGACAAATTTCATCTCACCAGTGAAAAAAGGGTGACATTGACTGCAGATATCAACCTGGATATCATCGCTGGTTGAACCAGTCAAAAAGGTGGCTCCACAGGCACAAGAAACTTTGGCCTCATGGTTCCACTTGGGGTGAATGTTAGCTTTCATAGGGTTCTCGCTTTCTTGGTCTTTCGCTTAATACGAAACACGTCGGTAAGACTTAGAGTAGCTATTATATCAAGAGTTCCTCAGAGAACAAGAGTGCTCTTGCAGATGTACCCTGGACTTGATAGAATATGGGACTTGTCAATCCTTTAAAAGTATCTATATGGCCAACACTCTTATCTACAAAAACGAAGAACTCAGTATTGGAGACACCGTCGCTGTGTATCAAAACATTGTTGAAGGTGAAAAAACTCGTGTCCAGATGTTTGAGGGCGTAATTATTGCTATTCAGAATAGAGAAGAGAATAAGTCATTTGTCGTTAGAAAGATTGCCACAGGTGGCATAGGTGTCGAGAAAATCTTCCCAGTTCAACTCCCAAGTATTGATAAAATCGTCGTCAAACGTAGAGGTATTGTCCGACGCAGTAAGCTGTACCATCTCAGAAAACGAATTGGTAAAGATGCTGTTAAACTCAAAGAGAAAAAAATCATCAATGAGACCAAAACTTCCAAACCAAAAGCAAAAACAGACTCCAAAGCAGCAGCTCGGTAAAGCAGGCGAACAACGAGCCATCGAGTTTCTCCTCCATAAAGGGTACAGTATCCTAGATACAAACTTTTCAATGAAGTTTGGGGAAATTGACATTATTGCTCAAGACAGAGACGAAATTGTCTTTGTAGAAGTCAAAACTCGAACCGAAAGCTATGGTATTCACCCCTCTGAAGCCGTTGACTCTAGAAAACTTGAACGAATCTTCCAAACTGGCGCATATTACCTTCAATGGCATAACCTCAACGCCGACTACCGCTGCGACATCATCACCTTATTACCTGAGACAATCGAACACTTTGAGAACGTCTCTTTAGAATGAATCTCACAATAATCACTGCCTTGAAGAACGCCCCCTAAATGAGTATAATTTGATGTCCAAGGCCCTATCGTCTATCGGTTAGGACACTAGGTTTTCATCCTAGGAAGCGCGGTTCGATTCCGCGTGGGGTCACAAGACAAGTCCTTCTTTTACTGTCGCTATCATTTTTTCTAAACTAGTCCAAAAATGTAAATCAATTGTACTTTTTGAAGAAGGTAAACTCGGTTCAGTGTCTACCCGATTTTTTGTAT
Source organism: Patescibacteria group bacterium (assembly GCA_039934415.1). Classification (GTDB taxonomy): domain Bacteria; phylum Patescibacteriota; class Microgenomatia; order UBA1400; family PJMF01; genus JBDTME01. The sequence goes on along the minus strand of JBDTME010000001.1, from coordinate 59,926 downwards.
TCTTACATTCAATATGTTTTATTTGCCCATCTAACAAAACCCTAAAAATTAACCCTGTATGGAAAGCATCATTGGCATAAGTTCCATATCCTTTCTCAATATCGGTTACTTCATATTTATTAATACCATCTATGAGTGGTTTGATAAAATGAAAGTTGACATGACCAGGGTTTCTCTTTTGTATTTCTTTCAATAAATGAGTATAGGCAGAATAATGACATGCTCCCCAGAATCTGCCAGTAATAATAAAATCCCATTGCCTATCACTTCCTACTAAAAACTCATCAAGGTTTTCTTCGGGAAGTTCGCCATAAGTACCAGTGTAGGTTATATTGGTAATCCCCTTGGATTCAGCCTCTTCAATCAATTTATCTCTATCTTGATGTGAATATGCGACAACAATTGTCGTAAGGGGATTGATACCTGCATCACAAAGTATTTTTAAAACTCCATGATAATCATGAGGCAAGATATTAATTTGGTCGTAATTATGACCTGGTAGGTGTACCTCAACTAAACGAAAGCTCATAGCAAGAGTGGATTTTACCATTCAAGTTCAAATCCCTATACGGAGTAGTTAAACCCAAGTTGTTTCACATCAGGTAAGAAAGTATTCAACAAGTCTACAAGATTAGAAATAATCTGGTTCGGATGCGAAAGCTCTAGGGGTTCGCATATACGCGAACATACGTTGATATGTATAAAAAAATCAATTAGTTTTTCTGAGTTTTTTTCTGGGTACTTTTACTTGTCTTTTTAGTTGAGCACTATCGTGCTTTATTATTGAGGAATCAGTTAGATCTATAAAATCAAAAACTGAAATCTCCTTTTCTCTCTCCGGTCGGTTCTCTAACGGATAAGGGCTACTGTTTTTAGCTCCTTCTCTCAGCTTGAGTGCTTCTTGGGAGACACATAAGCCGGTTGGGATATCACGTTGCAACACAACTCCTGAGTTACTACTAGGCCATTCGGCAAATCCTATTGCTTCAATTGGATCTCTTGTCCAAGACCCAGCAAAATTATCACTTGAAGATAACCCAGACTGACAAACGGCTAATTGTTCGAAAAGGCTCATATTATTTCGAAATTTCCATTTATCTTCAACAAGATTAGTACCCAATTCTTCTAATGTAGTAATTCTTTCTTTCAGTGCATCTAGATATTCGGCTCTTGAAGACCAGGACGATTTGAGTTTACCAGTATCGTCGACATCTTCTCTGGGCAGGCCCTTATATACTCTGTATCCCCAAAGATTTCCAATGTTATCAATTATTTCTCCTGTATCAAGCAGTAGTCTATTTTGATCAATTCTCTCAACTGCTCCTCTAAATCTTTCAAGAAATGTTATTCCATGCTCATTATTATGTCTTTCTACTGGTAAAGTTTCATTCATAGTTTGATTATAAAATAAGTTTCGTTCTTTGTGACATCTAACCTTAGTTCAAACACCTATTTTGATGTATTCACCCCTCTGATATACAATACCGCTCTATGAATTCATATGAAGATAAGGACAATCGTATTTTTGGTTGGATACAAGATGCTGATGTTTCATTTTCTCCAGACGAAGAAAGTAAGATATTGCGTCACTTCATGGAACAAATAGAAAAACTGTACGAGACGCCACCTGCGTTAACAATACTCGGAGATTTAACAAAACTTGTCGCTCGTTCAACAGCTTGGCTACATGAATCTGTCCCTTTCTCTACTGAAATCTCACCAGAACTCAGAGCACTTTTAGCAGCTCAACATGAACTTTTGCCAGAAATTATCAAAGCGGCAGAACTAGATCTTTTATCTATAAGACCTGGACTAAAAGGTCTTAATAAATTAATTAAACCAAAAGTGAGTAGTTTATCCAAACAAGATGGGTACAGAGAAAATGCTGAGGAGACACTTGAACAGAATGCAACACAAATATTAAACGATCATTTGCAAGAAAGAGCCCAACATAATTTCTGGTTGCAAGTTAGGTTGATGACACGAGAATGGTTAAAGAATAACAGTGAGCAGAGTACCGAATGCACAGTGAAATCTGTGAAAACCTGCCTACAGGAAGCTGAGATCCAAGTAAGTGAGTTTACCTGGCGTAAAATTGTCCCTTTTCAAAGCAATTCCAGTGTCACGATTCGTTTCTCAGAAGAGTCTGTTCGGTTGGCAGCAATTGCCAATTCATTACGACTTATGAATGACAATTTATCTATTGTATCTCAAGTAAATAATTTGGCACTAAAAACAGGTCAATCTAAGGAAACAATAAAAGCGTGGCAAAATAGAACAACTTCTTTGCGAGAATTGACTCAAGATTTTTTACAAAAAATGATGGATTTGGAAAAAGCAATGAAGCTATTACCATCGGCTTCTTACCTTCAACGATTTGATCAAAAACCCACTCCTTTAAGGATAATTTTACACGACAGTTTTGCTGTTGAGATCATTGGAATTTATGACAACCAAACTCAACACCTGCATCCAATTAGAGTGGATGATGCTCATTACAAAATAGTACCAAACAATATCACACTTGATTTTGAAGAAAATGGAGAAGTACGTCGGGATAACAATAACCTTCCAATACTTGTACCAGAAAATCAAATACTCCGACGGGGAGCAAATGGAATTTGGGAACCAGCACTTATAATTAACGTTGAATCTTCTACAAGAATCTCTAAACCACGATGGGTGCAGTGACAGAAACTTCACCTACTTAACTCTCCACCTTCCTTCATGACTTTTCTAAAGTTCAGTATGTAATTCCATAAAAACTGTATTCTATTTTTTGGTTCCAGTGGAGGATGATGTGAGTGGCTCAAACGCGCTTTCTCAAATTTTTGCTGGAGATAATTTGTTGGCACTTGCGTCATTCCCACTTTTTTAGGAAATGTTTCTTTGGCAGGGACAACAATGAATAAAAGACGAGAAGTGTAGTAGGCAATGTCTTGATGAGTAGCTGCATCGGTCTTATAGTCGACATCCCACCACCGACTTTTAAACCAATCAATGGGAAAAATGCGATCCTTTTCTACAAATTCGTAAAAGGGATCAACCATCGTTATCGTGTCATTCTGAACATTTACATCAGTAATAAGACTATAGTGACCATGAGTAACAGCCGTACTTAACTTCGCTTCTTCCTTGAGGGTGTCGTAAAAGAGCCCTTGCCAGTTCACCACCACTGGCACTTGGTGTTCATCAATCAATGACACCATATCTTCAATACTAGCGTCTTCTTTATACCAAAGTGCATAATTCGGAGCCAACTGACGGAGTGCAGTAGATAGTTGATCAATTCTGGTGCCTTCTTCCTCAACAGTTGCATCAGCACCAGCGGCATGAACAACATCCTTTTGAGTTACAGCGATGCCATAGTAGTCCAACAACATTTGCATCACTGCCGGTCCACAAGTCGAATCATCCATTTGCCCAACCCGCTGAAATTGTTTTTGTAACATGTTTTCATTCTATCACTACCATGTTTCTTGATTTACTTGCTCTTCTCTAATTGTGGACTTTTGAACAAATTATTTTTAAACTGAATAATTGCATCGTCCATACCTAAATCAGGCATGGTCCCAGGCAAATAGTTAAATGCTAATATGATTGTTTTGTCAAAAAGACTTGAACATTTACTAACTGTTTCTTTGCACTCTTTTTCTGTTTCAATAAATGCTGACTTCGTTTCTGTCGTGAAATACTTAGCAATTTTTTTTCCACCGGGTAGTAAAGCAAGTATTGATGTTCCCGCCGATTTAGTGAAAGCCAAAAGAGGACCACTTCCCATGATCAACAAATACATACCCAACACGCCACCTACAAACAATAAATCCTGGCCGATAGGGTTTAATTTCCTGCCAGTCAACTGCTCAAAAAAAGCGATTTGCTGTTGATATGACACTAACCAAAAACTGCCTGTTGTGGCAGAAAAAACTAAAGCAGCAACCACACTTATTAATCTCACTTGCAAATTTGTTGCTGTTGTTAATGTTCGTCTGAAAGTATCAATGACAAGTTCACTATTAAAAATGGACACTCCAGCTCCAGTAGTGAATGAAAAAACAGCCACTCCCAATGTAATACGCGATCCATGTTGGGTCACGTATCCCAAAATGCTTGGAATACTGATACGGACAGTGGAAGCAATACCTTGACCAATTTGGCCTAACAGATGACCCACACTATTAATAGTTGAACTCAGTGCATCGACAAATTGAGTAAATGGCGAGCGAATTGGAGTCGCTTGATTATTTTGAGCAGTGGGAAGAGGACTACTTACTTCTTTACTGGTCTTCGTTTTCTTTTCATTTTCAGTTTGCTTGACCTTCTGAGGTTCAGTACTCACGATCGGAGCAGTATGTACCGAATAATCTTGTGTAGGATCGAGATCATTAACTGAGGTCGACGCAGATACTACGGTTACGTGGGAAAAAAAGACAGAAGTAACGAAAAAAAACAGAAGGAGTCGGAGGAAAAAATATCGTTTCATCTCGACCGAGAGAATATCATATGGTATCAAAATAGTCAAAAAAATTTGAATTCCCCCTACACCCCTCTATCAAAAACTGCTATAAATACGCTATGCCTGCATTCAAGTTTCCCAGTTCCATCTTATATCTGGCTTCAGAACCTTCTTTTTTCGCGATTCTCGAAGGGGATAGCAAAAAACAAGAACTCAAAGATGTAACTCGAATAGACTTCCCCTTAATTGAAAAAGGCATTATTAATAAAGAGAATTTTGTTCACGCGCTTAAATCACTAGAACAAAAATCAATTCACCTAGTGGCTTCAGACGATATCTTTTACCACCACATTTCGGACTACGTTTTGGATGCCAAAAAGAACATTGAAGAAGAGATCAAAGAAACCGTCTCAACAGTGTTCGCTGATAAAAAAGAACCACTCCATATCGTTACAGTAGATCTGGCCAAAACATCTAAGATGCAAACTGTTCAAATCACTGCCATGACAAAGGCAAACTTGGCCACACTTGCAGAAGCCTCAGAAGAGACCGGAGTAAAAATTGAGTCAATCATACCAGCGAGTTTTGTTGTCAAAGCATTCGTTTCAGTTGATCCATCGTTATTTTTACTTGCAACTCCTCAAAGCTTTTTATTGACTTCTCATTATATTGGAGTTGATTTTGCTCAGAATTTAGAGTCCGATGAGGCAAAAGAATTAATCAACACCGTCAAGACGCTGAAAAAAGAACGTCCGCACATCCAACACATTTACATTTGTGCTGATCCCGACACTCTCTCTTCTTTAAAGGAGGACTTAACAGAAGTACTACCAATTCAAGATGTAGAAGTGAAAGATATTAAATCTGAACTCGATACACCATTCTTTCTCAAAGCTTTAACTCAAGGTGTTAAAGAAGTCGTTGAAAATGATTTCCCATTACCACATTTTTCGATACAAAATGCAGAACCTAGAGCTGAAAAAAAGACGAGTGAAGAGAAAAAGGAAATGAAGGAAGTTGCAGAAGCACTTGAAGACATCAAGGAAAAAGAAACAGTTGAACCTATTGCCGAGATCTTGAAAGAAGTCAAAGCAGAGGAGAAAAAGAAAGAACAGGAAGAAAAAGAAGAAGAAACTCAAAAAGAAACAGTCGAGGCCAACGAGACGGCAGAGGAGGAAAGCAAACCTCAGGTGGAAACAGAGACTGAAGTAAAAACCAGCATCGAAGTCAAGAAAGTGGTTGAATCTGTCGATGAACCAACCCTTGAAGCGCCCAAGATGCCAGCTCCAACTGTCATGCCTGTTCCCAAATTGTTGGCAGAATCTACTATGACATCGAGCAACTCACCTAGAGCAGCCATTGAAAAAGAGGAAGTCGCTCCTAAGACTATAGAAGCACCAGCTAAAGTCGTCGTTCATTCAGGTACAACCACAACAGTTTCACGATCAACGAATACCACCACAAAGCCTGTCAAGAAAATGAATGTGTTTAGGTATCTATTACTCACACTAGGAGTTGCACTTGCCATCTCACTCGTTGGAGGAGGAATAGTAATTTCTCAACAAGCACTATCAGACAAAAACAATTCTCCTTTACAAACCCCCATCAGTTCTGTCAGTCCTACTGAAGCACCTGATGAGAAAACACCAACGCCTGAACCAACAGCGCCTCCAATCGACTTGAAGAAACTGGATGTACTCATTTTGAATGCAACTTCAATTGCAGGCAAGGCTGGGAAAACAGCTGCAGCCATCAAAAAAGCTGGCGCCAATAGTGTCGTCGCTGGTAACGCAAAAGATAAGTACGAGACAGGTACCTATATTATGTTCGCAAAACCTGATCTAGCAGGCGCAAAATCCGAACTAGAAAAAGTAACGGAGCTCTCATTTGACGAAAAAGAAATGAGCGCAAAAGAGAACCCTGATGATAAGTATGATGTTGTAGTCATACTCAACGAGTAAACACTTCGGGCTTGAGTGTTGCAAAACAAAAAAATGTCTTGTAAAATGGCGTTATTCCTGTATTAGGGAATTTTTCATTTTTGGAGAGCTTCATGGCTGCTGGCCTTCACATCTCAATCTCTGCCGAAACCATAACTCACATAGGGGGCTTTCCTTTTACTAACTCGATGCTCGCAAGTGTCTTCGTAACCGGCATCATTCTTGCAACTGCAGTCTATTTTTACCTCACCTATAAGCCAAGTTCAAAACCTCAAGGCTTTCACAACATCATTGAAATGATCATTGAAAGTTTGTACGGCTTAGTTCAAGGCGTCACACAGTCAAAAAAGAAAACTGAACTCTTCTTTCCATACATCGCAACTTTTTTCATTTTCATTTGTCTAAATAACTGGTTCGGTCTGCTACCAGGAGTAGGCTCAATTGGATTCTACGAGGAAGAACCTTCAAATCATGGAACTGCACAATCAATAGTGCCTGTTGTACAGGCAGCTGAAGATGGGCATGTTCAACAAGAAGAGCCAGAGATGCCTACAGCGGCAGCAGCAGAGATTGAATCAACTCCAACTTCAACAACCAAAGTCTTTGTGCCATACCTTCGTGCTGGTACTGCAGATTTGAACATGACGATAGCACTCGCTATCATTTCCCAGATCATGGCTCAAGTGTTTGGTTTTTCATACGTTGGATTCTCATATCTTAAAAAATTCTTTAATTTTTCAAACCCTATCATGACTTTTGTTGGATTGTTAGAATTAATGGGAGAGTTTACCAAAGTCGTTTCATACGCCTTCCGTTTATTTGGAAACGTCTTTGCAGGAGAAGTGTTACTCATTGTCATCACATACCTCACCAAAGTAGTCGTTCCTATGCCATTTTATGGCCTTGAATTATTTGTTGGGGCAATCCAGGCTTTGGTCTTTGCAATGTTGTCACTCGTCTTTTTCAACACTGCTACCATTAGTCACGACGAACATTAAATAAGATATTAATACTAATTACTTAACCTCGTACCTTGTACACGGAGGAAATATGGAAAATTTACCAGTCGCCCTTGCCATTGGATTAGGCTCATTTGGACCAGGCATTGCCATCGGTTTAATTGGTGCAGCTGCCTTAAATGCTATTGGCCGCAACCCAGAAGCAGCAGGAAAAATCCAGACAAATATGATCTTGGGCTTAGCCTTTGCTGAAGCTATTGCTATCTATGCTTTAGTTATCGCCTTGATTCTGAAATTCGTTTAAGCTTTTTGCAATCTTAAAAAAGGGAATGTATGAATATTCAACTTTCACAAATTCTGTTCCAGCTGATTAATTTCGGCGTGGTATTTGGAGCACTCTTGTATCTAGTGTACAAGCCAGTACTTAAGACACTCCATGAGAGAAGTAAAAAAATTCAAGACTCCCAACAGGCAGCAGAGCAGCTTATTCAACAAAAAGCTGAAACAGAAAAGATGACTCAAAAATCCTTAAACCAGGCCAAAAAAGAAGCCACAGATCTCTTGGCAGAAACCAAAAAATTGGCTGACAAGAAAAAAGATGAGCTGATGAGCAAAGCAAAGACGGAAGTGCAACAATTCTTGAGTGATGAAAAAAGTAAATGGTTGCAAGAGAAACAGCAGATGATTAAACACCTTGAAAAAGAAATGTCAGAGGCTGTATTCAGCATTTCTGAAAAAGTGCTCGGTGAATCTATTGATACTAAAACACACGGCAAATTGATTGATCAAGGTATTGCCGAAGTACTTAAATCTCTCTAAGAATTATGACAACTCAAGTTCTTGTTACTACTGCCGTCGCTTTATCTGATGCTCAGAACAAGCAACTAAAAACTGGTCTCGAAAAAAAATACGGGCCAATAACGATCAAAGAACAAATTGACAAAAAAGTAATTGGTGGCTTAAAAGTTACCATTGCATCTGAACAACTTGACGCAACACTTGAAGCCAAAATCTCACAATTGAAACAGAACCTGAAGTAAATCTATGCCAAAGACATCTTTGTTTTCCTCACTCGCACAACAATTGAAAGCAACTGATTTTGCTGTCCATCCAGAAATGATTGGACACGTTTCAGCTTTTGGTGATGGTATTCTCAAAGTTGATGGTCTTTCTAATGTTCGAGCTGGAGAGCTCGTCATTGTAGGTGAAAATAGTTATGGTCTTGCACTCAACTTAGAAAAAAATGATAAAGTTGGTGTAGTTTTGCTCGAAAACTCGATTGAAGTTTCTACTGGTCAGGAAGTGAGATCAACTGGTCAAATTCTTTCCATTGGAGTCTCTGATGAAATCATTGGTCGAGTGGTTAATCCTTTGGGACAAGCGGTCGATGGAAAACCAGCAATTGCTGTCAAAGAATATGAGGCTTTGGAGAAGATCGCCCCAGGTGTCATGGCTCGTCAGTCTGTTACTGTTTCCTTACAAACTGGTATTAAAGGCATCGATGCGTTGATACCTATTGGTCGAGGACAGCGTCAGTTAATCATCGGCGATCGGGGAACTGGTAAATCTTCTATTGCCTTGGGCGCAATTCTTAACCAAAAAGGTCAAAACGTCATTTGTATCTATGTTGCGATCGGTCAGAAACGCAGTTTCTTATCACAAACGATCGCCATGTTGGAAAAACGTGGTGCAATGGAATACACAACTGTGGTAACAGCTTCGGCTTCCGATGCCGCAAGTATGCAGTTTTTGGCTCCTTACGCTGGTGTGTCAGTTGCAGAGTATTTCTTGAGACAAGGTAAAGATGTTTTGGTCGTCTATGATGATTTGACTAAACACGCCCAAGCATATCGAGAAATTTCGTTATTGTTGCGACGTCCATCGGGTCGTGAAGCTTATCCAGGTGATGTCTTCTATCTCCACTCTCGTTTACTTGAACGCGCTTGCCGATTAAATAGTGAACATGGTGGTGGATCGATCACAGCCTTGCCAATCATTGAGACACAAGCAAATGATATCTCCGCGTTCATTCCGACCAACGTCATCTCAATCACTGACGGACAAATTTATTTAGAATCTGATTTATTCAATGCTGGTCAGAAACCAGCTATTAATATTGGTACTTCAGTTTCCCGCGTAGGTTCTGCAGCTCAAATTAAGGCCATGAAACAGGTAGCAGGATCAATCAAACTAGACCTCGCTCAGTTTCGAGAATTACAAGCATTTGCACAATTTAGTAGTGACTTAGATGAGAAAACAAAGAAACAACTCGACAGAGGATCACGCATTAACGAGATTCTCAAACAAGGTTGGGATGAGGTTCTTCCGGTAGAGCAAGAAGTTGCTAGCATGTACGCAGCAGTCAGAGGTTTCTTGGATCAAGTTGAAATCTCCAAAGTCAAACAATATGAAACAGAACTGTTGGAATACGTTCAAGGTGGACATCCTCAAATTTTTGAATCAATTATCAAAGAACAAAAAATTACAGAAGATACAGAAAAAACACTAGTCGAAGCCTTGAATTCGTTCAATGCTCTTCATCAAGAATGGATGATCTAGGTTATGCCAAATGCTCGTGCCATTAAACAACGCATCAAATCCGCCAAAAATATCTCCAAAATCACTAAAGCAATGGAGATGGTTTCTGCTAGTAAAATGAGGAAGAGTCAACAGCAAGCAATGTCTTCAAGACCATACGCTGTTGAGCTTCAAACCATTTTACAAAAAATTTCTCAATTCACTGATTCCACGGCACATCCACTTTTAACAAAAGAGTCTGAAGGTAAAGACCTCATGGTCGTTGTTTCCACTGATCGTGGACTCGTAGCAGGGTTGAATAGTAATTTATTCCGCGCTGTCCTTCAGTGGAGAGAGTCACATCCAAACTCCGTTTTTATTTCGGTTGGAAAGAAAGCTAAACAATTCATAAGTCGAATGGGGTTTGAGTTATATGCTGATTTTTCACCATTCGTCGACGCAATTTCATACCGTGATAGCCTACCGATGAGCTCACTGGTGATGAAAGCGTTCTTGAATCACGAATTTAAGTCCGTTTATGTAGCTCACATGCAGTTAATTAACACACTATCACAACAACCAGTTCTCGATCAGTTATTGCCACTATCACCTATAAAGATTGAGAATAAAGCTGAGATTGAACAAGTAAGTAAAGAATATATATTTGAACCTTCGGCTAACGAGGTTCTAAATTGGTTACTTCCATATTATGTTGAAAATACTGTGTACTTTACTTTACTTGAATCAAAAGCGAGTGAACACAGTGCGCGAATGATCTCTATGAAAAATGCCAGTGATAATGCTAAAGACATCGTCAATGTGCTCAGTCTCGAGTATAATCGATCTCGACAAGCAAGCATTACCAGAGAATTACAAGAAATTACAACCGCTCAAATGAGCTTATAAATATGCCAATAGAAAGACCACCTTTAAAGGTAATATCTGCTACAGAGCTTGTTGAAAAATTTCAAATGATTCAAGATTTTTATAAAAATCTCAGAGAAGGTGATACTGTAATCTATAGTGTTCCTGCTCCACTTCCTAACCCAGAGTTTACTCGAGAAGAACTTGTTCAATATGTAAGAGGACTCAGTGATGGCTCTATACCAATCTCAGCTGACATAGAAGTAGATATAACTCTAGTAAATAGATCTGAAGATGGTGAACCTGTGAGTTTTGATCTTGTTGATAGAAACTGGCAAACTTACTCTTTGTCTATATCAGATATAAATAGATTAAGACGACTTACCTAACCTAATAAAAGGATTATTATGGCAACACAACACATCGGCAAAATCACTCAAATTCTTGGTCCAATTGTCGACGTAACATTCGAAAAGAATTTGCCAAATATATATAACGCGTTACATCTCCAAAAAGATAAGGACACACTTTTAACTCTGGAAGTTGAACAACAGATATCTGAAACTGAAGTGCGCTGTATCGCACTTGGTCCAACTGAAGGACTACGAAGAGGTATTACAGTCACTGATACTGGTGCACCAATTACGGTTCCAGTAGGAGAAGAAACACTTGGCAGAATTTTCAATGTTGTTGGCGACCCAATTGATGAAAAAGGACCTGTCAACGCCAAACAATTTGCACCGATTCATAGAGCTGCTCCAAGTCTAGTTGATCAAGACACAACGGCGCACATGCTTGAAACTGGTATCAAAGTGATTGACTTGATCGCTCCTTTTGCCAAAGGTGGAAAAGTTGCTGCGTTCGGAGGAGCCGGAGTAGGGAAAACAGTCATCATTCAAGAATTGATCCGAAATATTGCCAGTGAACATTCTGGTCATTCTGTGTTTGCAGGTGTAGGTGAACGTACTCGTGAAGGAAATGATCTCTATCACGAAATGAAGGATTCAGGAGTTCTAGCAAGTACTGTGATGTGTTTTGGCCAGATGAACGAACCACCAGGTAACCGTTTGAGAATAGCATTGACTGCATTGACGATGGCAGAGTACTTCCGCGATGAAAAAGGTGAAGACGTATTGGTATTTATTGATAATATTTTCCGGTTCTCACAAGCAGGTTCTGAAGTATCAGCACTGTTGGGTCGAATTCCATCGGCTGTCGGATACCAACCAAACTTGGCAACTGAGATGGCCGCTCTACAAGAACGTATTACTTCAACACAAAAAGGATCGATCACTTCTTTCCAGGCAGTGTACGTTCCAGCTGATGACTATACTGACCCTGCACCAGCAACAACCTTCTCACATCTAGATTCGACGATTTCACTTGATCGTGGTTTGTCAGAACAAGGTATCTATCCTGCTGTTGATCCGTTAGTTTCTAGTTCAAAACTCTTGCAACCAGCGACTGTTGGTCAAGCACATTATGATGTTGCTCGAGGTGTCCAAAAAGTTTTACAGCGATACAAAGAACTCCAAGACATCATTGCCATCTTAGGTATCGATGAACTTTCAGATGAAGATAAAGTGATTGTTGCTCGTGCACGTAAAGTTCAAAAATTCTTGTCTCAACCATTCTTCGTCGCTGAGATATTTACTGGTATGAAAGGGAAGTACGTTTCAATTGAAGACACTGTTCGTGGCTTCCAAGAAATCTTGGATGGTAAACACGACAACTTACCTGAACAGGCATTTTATATGGTCGGAACAATTGAAGACGCAATCGAAAAAGCCAAGACGTTATAAAACATATTTAAAAAAGATATGAGTAGTACAAGAGAACGTTTTAATGAATTAGTCGATGAGTGGAAAGTAGATACTCTTTTTGAATCTAGTGTGGATGCGATTATCAACCATGAAGCGTATCAAGAAATCATCACGCTCGGAGAACAAGCGATTCCTTGGATTATTGAAGAACTAGAAGTAGAAATTGATCACTGGTTCTATGCACTCGCTAAAATTACTGGAGAAAATCCTGTTCCTGAAGAAGAATGGGGTAATATGAGAAAGAATCAAAAAACTTGGGTAGAGTGGTGGAAAAACCGCCCAAATCAAAGTTAATTTAAAATCAGCTATGACTCTCACTCTTAAAATCATCACTCAAGAAAAAGAATTACTGCGACAAGAAGTCGAATCTGTCACTATTCCTACTGTGGATGGGGAAATCACTGTTTTAGCCAATCACGTGCCTCTATTCACTCGGATTAAAGTTGGAGAAGTGATTTTTCGTAATGATGGTGAAGAGCACTCCGTAGTCGTAGCCGATGGTTTTACGGACGTCAGCCCTGATAACGTCGTCACTATTATGACTGATACAGCTGTCCGTTCGAGTGACATTGATATTCTTAAAGCCGAAGAAGCAAAAAAGAGAGCTGAAGAACAGATGCAGCACAAACTTGATCAGCGTGATTTTGTTTTGGCCGAGGCTTCACTGCGTAAAGCCATGATGGAAATTCAAAGTTACAATAAACGCAAAAACATCAGCTAAACATCCTATAATAAGATTTCCCAAACCCTTTACAAGATAGTGAAAGCCATTACAATTGGTAAAGATTTTATGACACCTAACACCACAACCACACCAATCATGCAGAAAATAGAACTCACCCAAGAGGGCTATGATGAGATGGTTGCAGAGCTGGCTCAACTCAAGAACAAGCATCAACCAGCAGTTGATCGAGTCGCCCTAGCACGCTCCTACGGTGATTTGACTGAAAATGCAGAATATCAGGCAGCTAGAGAAGACCTCTCTTTCTTGGACTCTCGCATTGAAGAACTTGAAAACGTGATTGCCCAGTCTAAAGTTATCAAACACCATACCCAAACAATCATAAGAGTTGGCTCAAAAGTGACCTTAAAACATAACAATAAAATGTTGGATTATCAGGTAGTTACCGCTTGGGAAGCTGATCCCGTAGAAAATAAAATCTCTAGTGACTCACCTTTAGGTAAAGCTTTACTTGGCAAAAAACAAGGTGAAGAGCTTAAAGTAGAAGTTCCTGCTGGGATGCAGCAATACAACATTATCAAAGTAAGTTAAGACTAAAAGCATTGACAGAGACAAGTAGATTCTTGAAAAAATTGCTAAGAGAGCTCCGCTGAAGTTGCAAAGGAGTCGATTAATCAAGAATTGAAAAGACTCTAGAGCTGACAAAAGAAATTCTGAACAAGAAAAGTAGAGTTGTCCGGGTAGGCCCGTCATCGCCGTCATGAAGGTCGAGCTAACGCGAGACGAATTACGATGGTACCGAGTTGAAAGACTCTCGTATACACTTAAGCTACTGCTTGAGTTGAAACGAGAGTTTTTTTGTACAACATTGGAGTTTTTATGTCAGATATAAAAAGCACAGAACAAACCAGCGTCCATTGGGTTGATAAAGTAGTTGACTCAATCATGGAGTGGAAAACAGCAAAAAAAGTAACACATCTCCACGTCGATGACATGAAGACACCATCAGGAAGAGTCCATACTGGCGCTCTAAGAGGTGTTCTCATTCATGACATTGTCGCTCAAGCCCTACGAAAAACAGAACCTAAACTCGAAAGCACGTATGTCTTTAATGACATGGACCCGATGGACTCGCTACCTGGATACTTAGATCAAGATATATATCAGAAGTACATGGGTGTGCCACTATTTAAAATACCTAAACCGAACTTGGCTCAATCAGGAATTGATTTTTCACAAAGTAGTCCAGAAGAAATACACGCCTATGAAGCACTCAATAATTTCGCAGAACTCTATGCCAAAGATTTCATACAAGCATTTCAAGATTTAGGCGCAACACCTCAAATCGTATGGAGCCATGAACTGTATGAAAGTGGCAAAATGGATGAAATTATTCGATTTGTACTCGATCATGTAGAAGAGGTGAAAAAAGTATACGAAGAAGTTGCTCAGTACAAACTGCCTCGTAAATGGTTCCCATTTCAGGTCATCTGCCCTCAATGCGGCAAAGTTGGCACGACACTCACAACAGATTGGGACGGCGAACAAGTCACTTTTGAATGTCAGGAAAATAAGGTGGTCTGGGCTAAAGGCTGTGGATTTCAAAGTAAAATATCTCCATTTGGCGGAACGGGCAAGTTTCTCTGGAAAGTGGATTGGCCAGCTCACTGGCAAGTCATGGGTGTCAATGTTGAAGGTGCGGGTAAAGATCACACTTCTGCAGGAGGATCTAGGGACATGGCTAATGAAATGGTTAAAAAAATCTTTCAGTCAGTTGTTCCTTTTGACATTCCATACGAATGGATCCTGATTCGCGGGACAAAAATGAGTTCGAGTAAAGGTGTAGGAACTTCTGCAAGAGAGTTTGTTCAACTTTTTCCAAAAGAGGTAGGTCGCTTTTTATTCGTAAACAGGGTCTCCAGTCAAGTCATTGACTTCGACCCTCGTTCTATGGCGATACCTGACTTATTCGATGAATTCGATCAAGCTGCTAATTCTTATTGGGGCACTACAGAATCCGACGCCAAACTGACCCGCTCATTTGAACTTGCACACACCGATACCATTCCCTCACAGCATTTTCTGCCTCGTTTCAGGGACATTGCTATCTGGATGCAGTACCCAGAAATGAACTTGCCAGAAAAATTTGCAGAGGTAAAAGGTTCTGCTTTGACCAAACCAGAACTAGAAGAGTTAGAAAGTCGCCAGAAATATGCACAAATTTGGTTGGATCGCTTTGCAAATGAAGAGTTTCAATTTAAACCAAAAGAAACACTACCAGATGCTGCAAAAAAACTTTCTGCCGATCAAATACAGTTTCTGCGCGAAGCCACTGAACTAATTGAAAAAGAAAACTGGCAAAACAGAGAGCTTGATCTTCAAACTCAATTGTACGAGATAGCCAAAAAAACGATTGGCCCTAAGCTTGCCTTTACTTCAATTTATCAAGCATTCCTGGGCAAAAACCATGGACCCAGAGCAGCCTGGTTTCTATTATCCATAGATCCTCAGTTAAGACAAAAAAGAATTGGAGAATTGAACACAAAAAGTGTTCATAATGACGGTGAAAATTGAGGTGGTTGCGAATTACAAGGTATTGCCAGATAAGCATATGACAGCTGAAAGACTTAATCAAAAGATAATCATATTTCCCGGAAGTATAAAGGATTCTGAAACTAGGATATTTCGTAAGCTGGAAAAACCCATCAACCCAGATTGCATTTTACCTCCCAGACTAATTTTAGAGGAAGCGTTAATACAAGAAGTAAGTAAATTTCTGAATCAAGAAGAAAAAACTGAATTTCAGAGAAAACCTGAGTATTATTTGCAATTTTTTATTTGTCTTCAAACTCCAAACTATGCTCAAGTAATTTTAAATCAAGAAGGCCTAGAAGATCTTGAAACAATACTTGCAAAATCTCAAGACGAACAGGGTATAGATAATTTCCTGCGAATGTCAAATACAGTCATGAATATCCAGACAGCAAGTGCCTTTCTTAAACATATTATTAACGCAGTACTGAACCCACTTACTGAATAAAAGTATGACAAACACAAAAGCTTACTCACTGCTTGAAAAACACGTTAAAAATGAAGCACTTCGTCATCACTGCGAAATGGTTGCAGCAGCAATGGAGGCATATGCTAAAGAGTTGGGCGAAGACGAAGAGTTATGGTACACAGCTGGCTTGTTGCACGATCTTGATTGGGAAGAATATCCAGAGGAACATCCTAATAAAGCAATCAAAGAATGGTTAGATGAGTATCCAGAAGAATTACGATTAGCTATTGCCGCTCACGCTCCTGAAAGAACAGGTAAACAGCCTGAGACTTTGATAGAAAAATATCTCTTCGCCAACGATGAAATTTCCGGACTCATGAACGCCATCTCTTTGATGCGCCCAAATCGCTTTGCAGACATGGAACTCAAATCAGTCAAGAAAAAACTCAAAGATAAATCATTCGCAGTTAATGTCAGCCGAGATGACATCAAACGAGGTATGGAACTCATTAACAAAACACCAGAAGAACACATTGGATTTTTGATTGAAGTGTTTAAAAATCTATGAATAGATTTGTCCCCGTTGTAGTTGCTGTGATTCAAAATGACCACCACGAGTACTTGCTAACTCAGCGATATTCGCCACAATGGCCAGAAGTTCATTTGAAATGGCAGCTTGCTGGAGGAAAAGTAGAGTTTGGAGAAACAACTGAACAAACAGTGATACGAGAATGTCAGGAAGAAATAAGTCAAGATATTAAGATTATTCTGCCATGTCCATCTGTCAGAACTCACATATGGCATCACACAGCTGGAGTTCCTGAACATACCTTACTCATTGGATATCTCTGTCAATTAGTAAAGAACAATAAAGAAATCAAATTAAACCAAGAAACACATTCATATAAGTGGTTTACATTTGATGAAATAAAAGACCTTGATCGATTACCGTATTCTTTAGAAATGATAGAAGAATTACAAACATTGCAAAACTCTATTACTTAGATTCGCTGTTATAATAAAAATATGTTAAATCAGAACTTTGTCATCTTAGGTACTGTGCTCAGTGCATTCGGTACAATAGCGTACCTTATTGATACGGTGAAAGGGAGAGTGAAGCCAAATAGAGTGTCGTTTCTGCTTTGGTCAATCGCACCGTTCATCGCATTCGCCGCACAAATAAAACAAGGTGTAGGTTTTGAATCTCTGATGACATTTAGTGTGGGTTTTCTTCCTTTTCTTATTTTCATCGCTTCTCTTGTCAATAAAAAAGCGGAATGGAAGATTACGAAATTTGATCTAATCTGTGGGTTTTTCTCAATCATTGGTTTAATTTTATGGTTAATCACTAAAACTGGGAATGTCGCAATTTTCTTTAGTATTATGGCCGATGGACTTGCAGCAATTCCAACAGTCGTAAAATCATATAAATACCCTGAAACAGAAGTAGCATGGCCATGGTTAACAACCTCCGTTGGAGTATTGATAACACTATTTACTATTGAAAGACTGTCATTTGCAAACAGCGGCTTCATTATTTACATCATGCTGATAAATGTACTCATTTTCAGCCTCGTTCAGTTCAAAGTCGGGGAGAAGTTTGGTTATAAGAAAGCACTCATAGGAAGTTAAATTTTTAAATCTCTATGAAATTTTTCTTCTCTTTCCATAATTTAATTGCTGCTAAATGCCCTTCAAGTATTTCTTTAGGAAGTTTATTTAGATCAAACCAGTCCCAATTCTCACATTTTTCTGGTTCGATACAGATGGGTTGTTGATCACCCACGTTAACGTTGCATACAAAATGAATAAAGTCGTAATCACCTTGATTCTCTTTGACCAGACCCAAATACTTCACTTCTTTTGTAGAAAGACCGGTCTCTTCTTTTAACTCTCTCTTTGCACAATCTAAAACAAGTTCACCGACCTC
Organism: Patescibacteria group bacterium; assembly: GCA_039934415.1. Lineage (GTDB taxonomy): Bacteria > Patescibacteriota > Microgenomatia > UBA1400 > PJMF01 > JBDTME01. The sequence goes on along the minus strand of JBDTME010000001.1, from coordinate 41,754 downwards.
AATTCTGCCTCCAGGAAATCCAAAATAGCCTGCTTTATAGCTATTTAACCGTTTCCCTAAAAGCAACTGCCCTTTGGAATTAAAAACTAAGATACATGCACCAATTGGTTGAGACATATTATAAAAAAATTGTTATAATTTCATCTAATATAGCACATGCGTTTGAGGTGACTAGCCCTCACCAATGCAGTTCGAGGTCATAATCGAGCCGGGTAAGCCCGTCATCGCAGGATAAGCAAAAAATTGAGGTGGTACCGTCTACCAAGACCCTCTTTCGTTCATCATTGATATGGTGAGTGAAAGAGGGTCTTTTAGTATATAAAGGAGAAGTATGTTAGATATTCAGTATATTCGCGAACACGCGAATGAACTCAAAACTGCCATTGATCAAAAACAATTTAATCCACAAATTGTGGATGAGGTGTTACGAGTTGATAAAGAACGCCGCGAGCTGCTCACTAAAGTTGAAGAGTTACGGAAACAGAGCAATGAACACAATGGAATTATTAAACAACAAGGGAAACCCACTCCAGAACAAATTGATAAAGGTAAAGAGTTAAAAAAACAATTGCAAGATTTAGAACCGCAATTAAAGCATGTAGAAGAGACCTTTACTGATTTGATGCTTCAAGTTCCTAACCCAGCAGCATATGACGTGCCATTTGGTAAAGATGAAACAGGCAATCAAGAATTATTTGAATGGGGACAGAAGCGTCAGTTCGATTTTCAACCAAAGACTCATGCTGAACTTGCAGAAGACCTCGATCTGTTCGACTCTAAACGTGCGGTTCGCATTGCCGGTCGACGTGCTTACTTCCTCAAAAACGATCTCGTACTATTAGAAATGGCTGTTCAACAATTTGCTCTCAAGCACATGATAGCCAAAGGTTTTACACCCATGACCGTACCTTGGATGGTCAATTATGAAGCCTTAACTGGAACTGGTTACTTTCCTTGGGGGAAAGAAGATCACTATCACACTCAAGATGATCAAGGATTAATTGGAACAGCCGAAGTTTCCCTGACGGCATATTACAAAGATGAAACGCTAAACGAGAAAGATCTTCCGATCAAAATGGTAGGGATCAGTCCTTGTTTCCGCCGCGAAGTTGGGAGTTACGGCAAAGATACTCAGGGTTTTTTCCGTGTTCATCAGTTTCAAAAAATTGAACAGGTTGTCTACACTGTAGCAGACGAAGAAGTCACCAGAAATATGCATGACCAAATGCGCGTCTTTGCTGAAGAAATTTTACAAGCCCTCAATCTGCCGTATCATGTGTTATTAATGTGCACAGGTGACATGGGAGCAGGCCAACGTAAAAAGTATGATATCGAAACTTGGTTCGCAGGCCAAAATGCATATCGTGAAACCCATTCGGACAGTTACTTCAATGACTTTCAATCGCGACGACTCAATATTCGGTACCGAGCTAAAGACGGCAGTTTGAAGTATGTATACACTTTAAACAATACCGTAGCAGCGACGCCTCGTTTACTCGGAGCTATTATTGAAAACTACCAGGAAGCAGACGGCACTATTACAATCCCTGCAGTTCTGAGAGAGTTCATGGGAAAGGAAAAAATAGGGTAAAAATATGGGTGCAGAAAGAAAAATCACTGATCAGTTAGCTCAACGAAAGCGGCGACTGATCGAAGGGGTTGAAGCATTAGTAAAACCTGATCCACAACTCAATACCCCAGAGTCATCATCGTTACTTGATGCAGAAATCCCAGAATTTTTACCTGACATTGATGTCCAAGAACATGATGAAGCCACCATTGCATTACTACAGAAGATCATGGAAACCGAGACTTATCAAACTAAAATTGTGACAGTAATTTCGAAGATCAACATTTTAAGCACAGTGATCGAAGAGATAATACAACATTTCACCAAAGAGTACGCAAATCTCTGGCTGTGGCAAAAAGAACCTAAAATTCTACAAAGGCATGCTTTTGAACTTGCCATTCAGGATTTAGGCACAAACTTAATTGAGTCTCTCACAAAATTGTGCAAACAATACCTCGAGATTGAGATCATTTATAGACCGTTATCCCCAGACACTCCGCCTTACGAGAAAGATCTAGCAAAAAGAATTGCCAGAATTAGAGAAAATGTGCAGTCACCTGACTTAATTGCTGCTAGCCCATACCTCAAAGCGTTTGTATCTAATACTAATATCCAAGACAATGCTTCAGCGTATATATCAGATTTTACTCACATAAAAGACAGATTGTCTGAAATTCAAAAAAACTACTCACTCGAAAACTTGGATCTTGATTGGCTAAATGTACTTAAAATAAAAATTAGAGAGTTAGTGGAGACCCGAAACAAACTAAACAAGATAGTACTCTCTCTAGATAACAAGGTTGAATAGAGTATAGGCGCTAATCGTCGGAGCATCTGTAATTTCCCCGATTCTAATCATTTGTTCAAACTCCGAAACACTCAGTTTAACAATTACCAACCCTTCTTCAGTTAAATCTAGTTTCTGTCCCTGTTGAGATAACTCAGTGGCAAGAAAAATGTGAAAACCTTGATTAGCATAACCTGGTGCTTCATGAAGAAAACCAATTTCCTTTATATTCTTAGTAACTAATCCCGTCTCTTCTTTTAGTTCAGCTTTCGCCAAATCAAGCGGGAAGATTTTCACACTCTCTTCATGTTTTCCCTGAGGAAATTCAAGAGAAAATTGTTGAATTGGGTATCGATACTGCCTGACTAAATAAAAATGTTCACCATCGAAAGGAATGATAAGTGCAAAATCAGATTTTTCCACAACTCCATAAATTCCCTGATGTTCATTAGGAAATTCAACCGTATCTTCTCGAACACGCATCCACTGATTTTCATACACAATCTTGGTTGAAAGTTGTTTGATCATGGTTTGTACTTTACAGTAAATTTATTCACAGAATAATAAGGAATTCTCTGTTGGCAAACTCTATTCTATTCTGCTATGATCTTCCATACCTTGCCGGTAGGTAAGCTTCGAAAGTAGATTCAAGTGATATTTAGTACTATAATAATGAGCTTATGTTGAATATTTTCTCCAAACTTTTTGACGAACATTCAAAAAAAATCAAAAAATATCAAACTGCAGTTGATCAGATTAATCAACTCGAAGCAGTATATGAAGATCTATCAGATGAAGATCTTAAGAAAAAAACTGCACAATTCAAAGTTGAGATTCAAAGTCTTCTCAAACAAAACAAAACTGAAGCACAAGCCCTCGAGATTATTTTACCAGAAGCTTTTGCCGCCGTACGTGAAGCGGGCAAACGAACACTCGGTCTGCGTCACTACGACGTTCAGCTCATTGCCGGTATGTCATTCCACTATGGAATGATCACTGAACAGAAAACAGGTGAAGGAAAAACACTTTCAGCCACACTGGCGCTCTACTTAAATTCTTTGTTAGAAAAAGGTACGCACCTGGTCACAGTCAATGATTACCTATCACAAATTGGCGCTGGTTGGATGGGACCAATTTATCACGCATTAGATGTCACTGTCGGCGTCATTATCAATGACGCAGCCTATCTTTTCGATCCTGATTTCTATGGTCCTGAAAAAGGAGATGATCGTCTCGAACACTTCAAACCAATTACACGTAAAGAAGCGTACGCTGCGGATATTACCTATGGAACAAATAACGAATTTGGCTTTGATTATCTGCGCGACAACATGGCACAAAGCAAAGAAGACATGGTTCAGCGTGAGCACTACTATTCTATTGTAGACGAAGCTGACTCTATCTTGATTGACGAAGCCCGCACTCCTTTGATTATTTCAGCTCCGGATTCAGAACCAACCAATAAATACTACGATTTTGCACGTTTGATTCAGTCGTTATCAGAAGAGAGTGACTTTAAAGTTGATGAAAAAATGAAATCCGTCACACTTACTGACCTTGGTGTCAAAAGAGTTGAGCAAAAACTGGGTATCAAGAATCTGTACGAAGAAAGCTTTGACACCATTCACCATGTTGAATCTGCTTTAAAAGCTAAAACGCTCTACCATCGTGATAAAGAGTACATTGTCAAAGAGAATGAAGTCATCATCGTTGATGAACATACCGGTCGTCTCATGTATGGTCGACGGTACTCTGATGGACTGCACCAAGCAATTGAAGCAAAAGAAGGCGCTACTATTCAACAAGAGTCTCGGACACTAGCGACAATATCCCTGCAGAATTACTTCCGTTTATATGACAAGTTATCAGGTATGTCTGGAACAGCCATTACTGAGAGCGAAGAATTCAAAAAGATTTATGAAGTTGACGTATTACCTATTCCCACTCATCGAAAGATTGTGCGTATCGATCACCCTGACATGATCTATAAAACAACCAGAGCAAAGTATGGTGCTATCGTCCAAGAAATTGCAGAAAAACAAAAAATGGGACAGCCAGTATTGGTTGGAACTAGATCCATTGATCATAACCAAATCATTTCAGATTATCTGAAACGTAAAGGTATTCCCCATGAAGTATTAAATGCCAAGAATCACGAGCGAGAAGCATTTATAATTGCTGACGCTGGTAAAAAAGGTCAGATCACTGTTGCAACTAATATCGCTGGCCGCGGTGTTGACATCGTACTAGGTGGTTCAAGACCTGAAATCAAAGATTTCACTCCAGTAAGTGACAGTGCCAAAAAACGCGTTCCCGATAAAAAAGCATATCAGAAAGCCGTCGACGCTTGGGAAAAAGGACATGATGAGGTTGTTGCACTTGGTGGACTGCACGTCATCGGTAGTGAACGTCATGAATCTCGCCGTATTGACAATCAATTGCGTGGTCGCTCTGGTCGACAAGGTGATCCAGGCTCATCGCGTTTCTACGTTTCATTAGAAGACGAAATTATGCGCCTGTTCGGCGGAGAACAGATTTCTAAAGTCATGGACTTTCTTAAGATAGAAGAAGATCAACCAATTGAACATGGCATGATCAGTAAAGCAATCGAGAGTGCCCAAATCAAGGTCGAAGGGTTTTTCTTTGATCAACGTAAGCGCTTAGTTGAATTTGATGATGTCATGAATAAACAGCGCGAGATCATCTACAAACGACGAAAACGCCTGCTCGAACGATCTGAAAAGGCGGCTCAATCTGAAAAGACCGATGAACAAGATTCTTTGAAAACTGAGATCATGGGCTGGATTAAAGACGAGATTCAAACGTTAGTTTCCATGCGAGCTCCTGATCAATTCACAGAAGATGAAATGGACGCAATTGTAAAAGAGTTTATCACCATCATCCCATTTGATGATGCTTCTCAAGCTCAGTTACGCCAACAACTCTTGAAACAGGGAAGTGCTGAAGCAATTGTGGACGAACTGAGTTCAGTCGTCGAAAAAACATATCAGCAACGAGAAAAACAACTCGGTAAGGCCACTTCACATCAACTAGAACGGTATGTCGTTTTATCCACACTCGATCAAATGTGGATGGATCATCTGGACGATATCCAAAGTCTGCGCGATGGAATCTGGCTACGTGGTGATAAACAGACAGTACTCAGTGAGTATAAAAAAGAAGCCTTTGGTATGTTTGATACTTTGATTAACCGAATTGAATCTGAAGTCGCAAAGCGAGTTTTTCGCGTACAGGTCAATCAACCTATGCAGCCAGCCATTAACATCTCAAACACTCGTGAACAGAAAGATGAAAGTGACTTACTCAAAACTGTCCAACAAGAACAAAAAGGTATTGCTGTACCAAAGAGTCGCTCGGGAAATCTTTCCGATCTTGCACAAGCAATGAATAAGGCTACTGCAGTTGCTAAACCTACCCCAGGGGTTGCGCAAGCAAAAATTGGACGCAACGACCCCTGTCCATGTGGTTCTGGCAAAAAATGGAAAAAGTGCGGAATGGTCAATGCGCCTTCACACAGAGGATAACGGAGAAAAAAAACTCTATTTCTTACTGACTGCCCCTGATTCAACCACTGGATATCGGATACCGTACTCAGAATCTAGAGTCAGACCGATGTAGACCAAGGTTTTGTTGTAGTACAAAATACCAATCGCCATTGCAAATGAGACGATTAACAAACCCAATAAAACCCTGATTCTCGGGTGTGTTTTGTAAAACTCGTCTCGCTGTTCAACGTAGTGATGAACAAGTGCATTGTTTCTGGAAGAGGTTCTGTTTTTTTTCTTTGAGTGTGGTGGTGTACTTTTGCGTTTGGCAGGCATAAATAAAGTGAGTAGATAGTATTACATGTATAATAGTAAAAATTTCTCAAGAAAAGATCAACTAGATCTTTTCTGTCTGCTTGGCTAATACCCATTCATGGTAAGATAGCTCTCGTGCAAACTACAATTAAGCTACAATCATTTCTTGCTCACTCTGGAGTTTCTTCAAGAAGAGGCGCTGAAAAGCTCATCGAAGAAGCTCTAGTGACAGTAAACGATCAACCTGCCCATATCGGGCAACGAATTTCAGTGCAAAAAGATAAGATTCGATATAGAGGAAAACTGATTTCAGTCTCTAGTGTTTTATCGTACTATATCATCCATAAACCGGTTGGCTTCGTTTCAACCACCAGTGACGAACTGGAACGGAAAACAGTCTTAGAGCTACTTCCTGAAGAGCTCAGGACAGGTTTATACCCTGTCGGTAGATTAGATCAAGATAGTGAAGGGCTCTTACTGCTGACAAATGATGGAGATTTGACGTATATTCTCACTCATCCTAAATTTGAAATTGAAAAAACATACCAGGTACTCTTACAAGGTATTCCTTCAACTCGCGCATTAGACCATCTCAAAAGAGGAGTGAAGTTAAAAGACGAGTATGTCAAACCCGTGAAAATTACCATAATGAAGCATGAAAACAAGAACACTTGGCTTGAGATAGTAATCTCTGAGGGGAAAAAGCACCAAGTAAAACGGATGGTGAATAGGATTGGATATGAAGTACTACGTCTCATTCGAGTTAAAATGGGCCCATTAGAGTTAGGCGAGCTCAAAAAGGGTGAATTTAGAGTATTAACAGACGAAGAATTAGAAAAATTATTACTACTCAAAAAGAAGTCTTAATGAATTGAAATATCACTTAAAACATCACTGCAGTGGTAGAAATATTATAGGACGAAGAATGCTTGCTTGAGAGTTGATGCCAAGTTAGCCTAGTTTTTTACACTGGTTGATCAAACAAAAATACCGTTTCAAAGCATCTAGCAATAAACTTCATTTATTGCCAAAATTAGAAACTTATTTACTATAAGCCTCAATATGCATAACAAAATTGCAGTTGGTGGACTCATCATTAGCCAGAAAGCAAAGCAACTTGTTAACCAAGTTCTAGAGAATAATAGACTTTCATACGGACCGTTGAGTAGACAATTTGAACAAGAATTCGCAACAATGCACGATTCTAAGTATGCAGTGTTTTGCAATAGTGGGACCACAGCACTTCAAATTGCAGTTCAAGCGCTAAAAGAAAGAGAAAAGTGGAGAGATGATGATGAGGTCATAGTCCCTGCCATCACGTTCATTGCCTCATCCAATGTCATTTTACAGAATAATCTGAAACCTGTTTTTGTAGACGTAGACCTGGCGACTTACAATATTGACCCCGTTGCTGTAGAAAACGCAATTACTCCAAGAACACGAGCAATCATGCCAGTTCACCTCATGGGTTTACCATGTGATATGGATCCTCTTTGGGCAATAGCCAAAAAACATCACTTGAAAATAGTAGAGGACAGCTGTGAATCAATGTTGGCTGAGTATCATGGTAAAAAAGTGGGTTCACTCGGTGATATCGGCTGCTTCTCTACATACGTTGCTCATTTGCTTGTCACAGGTGTGGGGGGATTAGCCACCACTAGCGATGAGAATCTAGCACTGAGGATGAGAAGTCTGATGAATCATGGTCGCGACTTCGCCTACCTGAATATTGACCAAGATGATGTTGCAAAAGGGAATAAGCTATTTGACATTGTTGAGAGACGATTTCGCTACACTTCCGTCGGTCACAGTGCGCGCTGTACCGAGTTGGAAGCTGCACTGGGTTGCGCTCAGTTACCTGATTTGCCAGATATTGTATCCTCACGTCAAAAAAATGCGTTGACACTCATCAAATTACTAAATGACCTACAAGAGGAGCTCCAACTTCCATCAATACCAGAAGGTAGAACACACTCGTTCATGCTCTTTCCATTATTATTGAAAAAAGAATCAAAAGCTGCTTTTATTCGTTATCTAGAGTCACATCAGATCGAGACACGTTACCTTATGCCCCTATTAACCCAACCCATCTATAAAAGGTTATTTGGCAATATTGAACATCAATTTCCTCAAGCAAAAAAGATTAATCGTTCAGGACTTTACATTGGTTGTCATCAGTATTTAAATCAGCAAGATTTGCATTACATTTCCGATACCATCCATGCCTATTTTAAAAAGAAAAAAAAGACTTCCACAAATCTATAGCATTCTGGATAGCCCAGCTTTTGGGGGTGCAGAGCAGTACATGCTCTCAAATCTATGCTATTTATCACAATTGGGTCACCCTATTTGCCTTGCGACAAATAATGCTAAAGTTCGGGAACAATTTGAAAACGCCAAAAAGCAATTTCACTTGACCGACTTTAGTATTATCTCATTTCCATTTGTACTCGATGCGATAGGGAACTGGAAAGGACTGGTCAAGTTCTTAATCTGGGCTCCTTTTGCTCTAATCTGGCAAATACGTATACTCTGGCACTTAACAAAGAACCACTCTGAACTCATTTGCTACTGGGCTGGCTTCAGCGACCGATTACTATTCTCCCCATTGGCAAAGCTCTTTCAGTGCAAGCTAATCTGGATTGAGATTGGGCCACTTGAGTCAACGTTCAAAAAAAATTGGGGATTTCCAAAACTACTCTATCGACAAACCCAACATCTACCAGATCATTTTATAACAACCTCGCTATGGACAAAAAAGAGCATGATGAGCACCGGCGAAATCTGTGGAGATAAAATTGAAGTTATTTATCCTGGGGTTACTTCCCCCAATTTGAAAGAAATACAAAAATTTAAGCAGCTTGGAATGAAATGGAGAAAAACCTTCAAATTTGAAAAGGTGTTCGTGATTAGCTTCATCGGCCGCATGGCGCAAGAAAATGAAGTAGATGTACTACTTAAAGCAGTTGGAATTTTTCACAAGAATTTTCACCAGAGATTATTAGTAGTTGTGATTGGAGATGGTCCGGACAAAAAAAGGTTTCAAGAACTAAGCAGATCACTAAAAATAGACAGCGACATTGTTTTCACAGGATTTGTTTCACAGCAAAAAAAGCTGGCTTTGGTTGCAACTTCAGACTTATTTATCTTTGCGAGAGCTTGGGAGCTGGATGGGTTTGGGATGACACCTTTGGAAGGAATGTCGGTAGAAGTTCCCATCATTACTACACATTTCGGACCACAAAAAGAAATTATCACAAATAACAAAAACGGCTTACACTTTATCCCACATAGCGCAAATGACCTGGCAAACAAGATACGTTTACTCCATTTAGACGCTGCACTTCGGCACAAGCTAGCTAAAGCAGGGAGAGAAACGCTATCGACAACATTTACTGAAACCATAATGCACAAAAAAACAGCAAAGACTATAGAGCAGGTTCAAGCACTCTAATCACAAACTTTGCTCGTCATCTAAAAGGATTACTCTTTTGCTGAGGGTTTTTTTGGCTTCACTTTGGCGCGAACAACAAATTCACGTTGGTCCCCGTCGCTCGTGTCAAATGAACTTGAGCCAGTTAACTGAAACAGGTTAATCAAGTGATTATTTAAAGTCTCCTCAATTTCTTTCATTTCCTCTTTGAGTTCACTCAGTTTTAACTTGAGTTGACGAACCTCTGTTGTGTTGTCTAATGACTCCTTGCGTTGTCGAAGTTGTTGAGTCAACTCCTGAGCTTTTTGTTCAGCCTCAGCAAGTTGGGCATCATTCTCGAAGATGTTCTTGAGTCCTTCGCGCAACTCTTTTTGAGCAGACTTCAATCGATCTAGTTCATTAGCATTGCGCTCGATCAGGTTCTGCAAGGAAGTTAAACTCTCCGCCAGTTTATCCGACTCTTCCACTTCATCACTTGAATCTTTAGAAGTCACTTTTTTGAGAGCATTATCAACCAGCTCATCAACGGTGTCGGCCATACTAGTAGATTTGATTGGTTGATCAGAGTTTTGTTGGGTATCATCAGCCATAGAGCTCCTTGACATATATCAGTAAAGACACTACAACTTAACAGTGTTTAAGCGATTTTTCAACAGGAGATACATATGCAATATACCCAAACTGGTGCGTTTACAAAAATAGTGGCGACGATTGGTCCAGTTAGTGACACACCAGAAAAGTTAGAAGCTCTCATTTCAGCGGGCATGAATGTGGCACGCCTGAATACAAAGCATGGAACAACTGAGTGGCATGCAGAAAGAATTGACAGAATTCGAGCTGCTGCTAAAAAGCTCGGTAAACGCGTCGATATTTTACTCGATCTACAAGGTCCAGAAATTCGTACAGATCTACTTGATAAAAAACCATTTGACGTCAGCACAGGAGATCAGGTTCACTTTGTTTCCACTTTTCAATCTGACCTCCAAAATCAGATTAAAATTCCTCAAAAAGTTATTGACTCATTGAACATGAATAATTCTATCTCATTGGAAGATGGCATGTGCGAATTTGAGGTGACTGAAAAGAAGCCAGACCGGATTGTAGCCAAAGCTTTAGGAAATTGTGTTTGTAGAGATCGAAAAACCATGAACACTCCAGGTGTAGTTGTTGACATGCCATCACTCATTCCTCCAGATATAGAAAAGCTAGAGATGCTTCATGATCATCCGGTAGATTTAGTAGCATTATCTTTCGTTAGGGATAAAACTGATATCGCTGCGTTGCAAGCTGAACTGGAAAAACGAAAGATTAACTCTGCTATTGTTGCCAAGATTGAAAACCGGTCAGCATTAGATCACCTTGATGAAATTATTTTAAACGCAGATGCGATCATGGTAGCGCGAGGCGATTTAGGAGTAGAAATTCCCATGGAAGAGCTGGCATTCCGGCAAAAAGAGATTATTTTTAAATCACTCGCTGCCAAAAAATTTGTGATTACAGCCACCCAAATGATGAAATCAATGGAGTTAAATCCGCGTCCAACAAGAGCCGAAGTTTGTGATGTTGCGAACGCAGTGTTCGATGGCACCGACGCAGTTATGCTGTCAGAGGAAACCACCAATGGTACTTATCCTGTAGAAACTGTGACATTGATGCGCAAGATCGTCGATTTCAATCGGCCCTTGATTGAAAAAGTCAAAGAGCACGAGTACGCTCTTTAGCACTTTTACTGTACCAAGCATCAATTTTCTCATCCAAAAAACCGTTCCTGAATCGATCTAGATACTGCTGCTGATTCTCCCAATGGAGAAGGTAGGGGACAGATCGTGTGGTAACAAACACTCTCACTAATAAAAACATCATCACATTTAACACACACAATAATCTAATAAAACGAACCCAAACTAGCCTCTTTTGAAAAAAATGAATGATTGCCTGGTACATCACAATCCAAAACACAATGACTGGACCTAATACGTAGCGGGTAGAAGGTGGAGGAAAGAAGTACCAAAAAAATAGTCCATATCCACCGGTTAGTGTACCCAGAAATAATTCGCGAGACCAACTTTTTTTCATTAAAAGAACTAGTGAGAATAGCAAGAGTAATGGAGTAACGTAGCCATCATTTCGGAAAAAGAACTCAAAAGGTAACTGCCAGATACTCTGAACACGGATCATAATCCATTCCTTCCAGCCGATCACACCCATCTGTGCTATGACTGGCACTGCATAAATCGTCCCAATTGGATAGATTAAGCTGCCTGTAAACCACCATGATCTCAAATACCATGGTAACGCAAGACTAACGGTGACTAGCCAAAATAGTATCAACTCAGATATCTGTCTCTGAACAGACTTGTCTCTTGACTTCATCAGAATGTGAAAGAAAGAGAGTAACACGTAGAGTGGTAAAAATCCCAAATTTATAAATTTTGTTCCAAGAAAAACACCTGTTGCCAAAGCTGCTGTGAAAAAATGTATAGAAAGTCCTGACTCTTTTTTTTCCAGGAAAAAATACTCAACGGACCATAAAAAGAAAACCGCACTGATCACATCGACATAGGCACTTGATGATTGCCAAGACACCACTTGGAAAAGGTCAACAACCAAGGCACCAAGTAAAGCATCTCCTACACTCAATTTTCTTCGCAGCCAAGCATATACAGTCAAACTGAGGATGAGAAAAAAAATGAACGAGACTAATTTTGCCCCTATAACGCCGAGCGAGATGTAACCCAGTAAGAGTACCCCGTCACCATACTGTGGATATAAACTTTGATAAAACTGTTCATCATGAACTAACGCGTGTTGAGTCGAGTATTCTTGAATGAGTGGAAGGTGATACCACAACGCATCGAAACCGGTCTCCGGCACCAGTATTCCAATCGAGTGAAAAAATACAGTGAAAACGAACATCAAGAAAAGGAGATAGTGAAATGCACCAAAACGTAACTGAGTCAAAAAATCTTTACAGAAATACAGAAACAAGCAAATTCCAGCAAAAAGGAGCACAACAAATAAAACGACACTAAAGAGGGGATACCACAAACCAAGTAACCCGAAACCCGACGAGACAATCGTCAAGACACAAATGATGAGCACCGCTTGCATTGGCATCGGCATATTGTACAATTTTTGAATGCCAAAATTCACACAAACGTTTAATCAAATGGTAGAAGAGCATAACGAACTCTTCAAACAGTTTAAAACGATTCATGACACTTACCGTCAAGATAGAAAATTGTTCCAAAAAGAGTTCAATGAGATCGGGAAACAAGTCATGGAAATTATCCGTGAGTATGAAGATAGATTATGCTCAGGTATGGAACGCGGCATGTTTGGGAAGTACTCTGACAAAGTTGCAGAAAAGTTCTGGGACAGAATCAAAAAAGATTACCCTCTAATCGAGCTGGTTGGTGTTGAAATCTCGACCGTTCAGAACTAGAATAGCTTATATGGCAAAAACATCACCTAAAAAACTGACACTTGGTAAAGAAAAAATGATTGCTGGAGTCTGTAGTGGTGTTGCTGAGTACATGAATCAAGACGTTTCGCTGATTCGATTAGCCGTCATGATCATCACCATATCAACGGGCTTCGTTCCTATGTTTGCACTCTACTTCATCGCAGCATGGATTATCCCTGAAAAATAGTAGGCTGTGTTTTCTTTTGACACTCCAAACATGTCCCATAAACAGTTAGATGATGGTGTTCAACTTGATAACCATCAATCACTTTTGGCAACTCTGTTAAACACGAAGTAGTTTGAAGACGTCCACAGTGAGTACAAACTAGGTGGTCATGGTGGTGTGTTCTTAGTTCAAAAAGAGCCTCTTTCAAACCAAATTGGTGCTGGCAAATGAGTCCAGTCTGAATAAAGAAATCAAGGGAACGATAGACAGTTGTCTTATTAAGTGAAGGAAATTTCTTTTCTAGAGAACTCTGTATTTCTGTTGCTGATAGGAGATGATGCTTCTCAAATTGGGAAATGATCTCAGCTCTGATCTCTGTCATGTGTCTGGCCATACGGCTATTTTAACACATCAACGCCTACTCTGCGCTTTTAAAAATTGTGAAAACAACGATATACTCACACGTATGAAAAAGATTTTGTTCGTCACCTTCCTGTTCATACTCATCACTTTACTAGCACCAAAGAACGTTTTCGCACAAGGTAACTCTCCTATTCAAAAGTACCTGTTAGGAAAGGTAGAGAAGATTGTAGAAGAACAAACAATATTCCAAGACCAAGAACAGTTTTATACACAAAAAGTACAAATAAAACGATTAGATAATAATCAAGAAGTAAGTGTTGATGTTGGGACACAATACCAACCATTAAATGACAATCAAAGATTAAGAACTGGTTCTACCGTCATTTTGGCAGAACAGAAAATTGCAGATGATAGTCTACAAATTGTGGTTGTAGATATTTACCGAGCGCCGACCTTCTATTGGTTGTTGGGGTTATTTTTTGTCCTAGTCATTATCGTCGCCCGATGGCAGGGTCTGTTATCTATCATTGGAATGTTAGTCAGTTTGCTCGTGCTCACCACTTTCATTGTGCCTCACATCCTATCAGGTGATGATCCAATCTTAATCGCCATGATCGGTTCTGCTGTCATTGCCGCATTGAGTATCTACTTATGTCATGGTTGGTCTATAAAATCTCACTTGGCACTCCTATCAATTCTGACTGTTTTGGCTGCTGTCGCCCTACTTTCAAAGATTTCAGTCAGTGCAGCTCAGGTCGTGGGACTAGGGAGTGAAGAAGCGTATTACTTACAATTTGGCTCAACTTCAAAAATCAATTTACAGGGGTTACTCTTAGCAGGAATACTCTTAGGTGCTTTGGGCGTGCTGGATGATATCTGCATAGCTCAGATTGCTATAGTCTTTGAGTTAAAAGCGCTGAAAAAGGATATAAATATAGCTGAGTTGTACGCACGAGCCCTCGATATTGGTCGAGATCACGTTGCGTCATTGGTTAACACGCTCATCTTAGCCTACGCTGGCGCTAACCTACCATTATTTATTCTTTTCACGATCAATAAACAGGTACCAATGTGGGTAACGTTGAATAGTGAAATCATTCTCGAAGAGGTTATCCGTACCCTCACCGGCTCGATTGGACTAGTATTAGCTGTACCGCTGAGCACCTTAGTGGCTGCATTAGTGGTCGAAAGACTCTCGGAAAAGACGCTCAAGTCACTTGACCATCACTCAAATCAGCACTCACATTAGGCTCGAGTACTATCAGGTGGTCTTCAGACTGGATGTGTGTTATAATAGCCGGATTATTAGTAGTTAGTATCTTTCATACATTCTTCACTGCCAAGGTTTTCCTTAAGTAAGTTGTAAGATGTGCAAAGAACTTTGGGAGTCTCCATGTCAGACTTTTCCGCTGCTCCCGCAGCAAATCCAGCAAAATTATTTGTTGGGAATCTTAATTATCGGATGACCTCCGAAGACCTACAGGCAGCTTTTGCCGAGTTTGGTGACGTAGTCGAATGCATCGTCATGACTGATAAGTTCAGTGGCCGTTCAAAAGGCTTTGGCTTTGTTACTTACGCTACTGCAGATCAAGCAAACGCAGCTGTTGAAGGTCTCAATGGTAAAGAAGTAATGGAACGACAAATTTTCGCTTCTATTGCTCGACCTCCACAACCACGCCAACCACGATTTAACGATCGTCGAGGTGGTGGAAATGATCGTGGCGGTGACCGAGGTGGTGATCGCGGTGGTTACCAACGACGCTCTTATGGTGATAACGATCGTTAAAATTTTTTTAAACAAAGAATTTAGAACCCCGACTTCCAAGTCGGGGTTTTTGTATTTCAGCCTTCACAACCACCTTCTGATCCGCCACAATAAACTTCGTGCCAGAAGCTAATACACAACCAACTGTAGCTTATTTTTGTATGGAGTTCGCTCTACGAGACGATGTCCATATCTACTCAGGTGGATTAGGAGTACTGGCAGGGGATTTTCTGCTAGAAGCTGACCAACAAAGCTTTCCCGTAGTAGGAATCGGACTCTTGTACTCGTCAGTCTATAAACAGGCATTAGAAGGTAATGAGATTACAAACACGATCGAACAAATCTCTCCGCAACAAGCTGGTCTGATCCCTGTCGTGGATGAAACAGGCGAGAGAGTCATTGTTACTATTCCATTTCAAGAAAAACTGCTCAAAATCCAGGTCTGGAAAAAAGAATATCAGCACCTCAATTTGTATTTATTAGACACCAACCTGGTAGGGAATACTACGGAGTTTCAAAATATCACAGATCGTTTGTACTCAGGTGATAAAGAACATCGGTTGGCCCAAGAGCTCGTTTTGGGAATCGGAGGAATGCGGTTACTCAAAGCGCTAAAATTTACTCCTCAATTTATTCATATGAACGAAGGTCATGCGGCATTCTGTGCTTTTGAACATATTGCAGATTTGATGGGTAAATTAGGAATGAGTTTCAATGAAGCACTTGAAAAAGGAAAAGAGCAACTAAGATTCACCAATCACACCCTCATCCCAGCTGGAAATGATAACTTTACCAACGAACTGGTCACCGTTTTTCTGGCATCATTCGCAGAAGAACGAGCCCTCGTCATCTCAAAGTTATTAGATCTAGGCAATATTCCCGGCAGCTCTCTGTTTTCCATGACCTTTCTTGGTCTACGTACAGCAGGAAAAACCAATGCTGTCAGTGAGTATCATGCGCAAAAAGCGACAGCAATCTGGCCAGACTATCGACTGTTGTCGATAACAAATGGGATTTTCTTGCCTCGCTGGTATGCAGCAGAAAAAAACCAAGTGTGGAACTTAAACGAAAAAGCTCCTCCTAGCCCACTTGATTTTTGGCATGCTCACCAAGAATCCAAAGACAAACTTGTAAAATACATCAAAGCAAAGACTGGCAAGACCTTTTCCAGCAATGGACTCATTATCACCTGGTCGAGAAGATTCGTTCAGTACAAAAGGCCAGAGGTGTTGTTTTGGTTGCTTGAACGGCTAGAACACATTCTCAATTCCGCCAACTTGCCTGTGTACTTAGTATTTTCAGGTAAAGGCCATACACATGACCAGCAAGCTCAAGACATGATCAAGCATGTGTACTCTATCACTCAAAATCCCATATTTTCTGAAAGTATCGCATACATACCTAATTACAATCTTGAGGTTGCAGAGTACCTTGTCCAGGGAAGTGATGTGTGGCTAAACACTCCAATCGAGGGTTTTGAGGCATGTGGAACGAGTGGCATGAAAGCTGGCGTAAACGGCGTCCTACAGTGCAGTACAAACGATGGGTGGGTACGGGAAGTTTCTTGGGAAAATATGGGTTGGATATTGGACAATGATCATATTTCTGAATCACTGTATGCCACAATTGAAAAAGAAATCATTCCGTTGTTTTTAGACAGGGATCAAAATGCCATTCCTCAACAATGGTTGCAAAGAATGATCGATACAGCACAAACGATTCGTGAAAAATATAGTGCCACTCGTATGCTTCAAGATTACAAGGAAAAGTTATACATCAACTAACTCAGTTAGAGGTAGATACCCAGTATTTGCATGAATCCTAAGATGCCGTGAACGATACCGAGAATAACGGTAATCCAAACGAAATATTTGTGAATATACGTCCAAGTCATGTGTCGGAATGAAGCATCTAATGGATCAGGACCTGGTCGAGAGCCAACCCATGGCAAAGGTAATTTTGCCCAAGGCATCGCAAAACAAGTGGCAAAGGTTAAAACAAAGAAGATACCTAATACAATGCCAGTCCACCCCAAAATTGAAATGTTCAGCAAACGAATAGGACTTTCAAACCATGCCCGTTGAGGAGTTGTTGAGGGGACACCAAGTGGAGATTGAGTGACGACCGGGGTTTGTACTGCTGATGTTGTTGGCATTGCACCATATGTCCCCATGACCTCAAATCCAGCAAAGACTTCAGTCCCATGTGGAGCACTTGTCATTTTCCCAGTTAAGTCTTCACCTGCCTGCAACCCGTAGTGTTCACCTTCTTTCCAAAGCCGACTACCTGTCACATCGTAGACTTTACCTTCGTAGGCATAATAAGCCTTATGACCACTCTTTCCATCAAACTGCTTCAACTCTTCAGTCGTAAACTGTTTGGCTTGGGCAAAAACAGCTTGAGTAGAGACAAAAAGCAATCCAAGAAATAACGTGAAACTCACTAAAGTAATATATTTCTTCATAGTTGATTTTCCGGGGATTGAGTTGGTGTAACAGTTGATCGATGACCCAATGGAATTAAATAGACTACAGTCTCAGATGGATCTAACTGCAAAGCCTGACCAACTTTAGCAACATCAAATCCCGCCGTCACGACGGTGGACATTCCCATTGATTCCACTTGCAAGTAAATGTTCTGACCAATGTGACCGGCTTCAATCATCGTCACTTCAGTTGCGTTCGTCGGAAAGTTCTTGACCATCTTCCCAATCGCTCCACTTAAGGCAATCACAACGGGAGCATTTTGGGAGTTATCTTGAACTCCTGCGGCTGTTAATAATTCCCCAGCATTTGCCAATCCGATGTAACCGATTTGGTGTTTCTCTGGCAGATATTGATACAAACCAGGCTGAAGACCTTCTACATTACGAACGACAACGTACTCCGTAAATGGATAACCTTCGCGAGCCGATGGAGAAGTACGATGACCTAAGTCATCAGTCACACCTTGACCAGACCACAATATTTGACCGAGTTCAAACTGAGAAACTGGTTGAGATGAAAACTCTCGACGACTTCGACGAGTAAAAAGAGCTTCTTCAACGCTTAAAACACCTTTGAAGTTCGGTTTAGGTAAATCAATAAGTTGACTCATAACTTTAGGACTGGGAACAGCAGTGCTGACAACTTTATCAGCATCCATTTCTGAAGTGGTGGAATCTTGTGACATACTTGCATTTTGTTTGGTCAGCTGAGAGAGCTGGCGTTTCTCATTTACCCACAACACAAACAATACCGTCATTGCACCAATACATAAGATCAATAAAAATGACAGAATTTCCTTCTTCATCGGCATTCCACCTTTAAGACACTTATCACAGGTCCCGTCCTTGCAAGGATCAGGTCGTGTAGGCAAAGGAGTCGGGCCTGATTGCATTGGAGTGGGAGCGTTAAAGGTGTCTATCATTACTTCATTCAAGACCTTTTGGACTCAGGAGTCAATGATCGAGAGTGTATCGTGACGAATGGCAATACTTCTCTAGATTGGCAAACCAGCTTTTCCAGCGTATAATTGACTTTCTTGAAAAATGGAAAAATGGATAGATATGGATATCGCACACATTCGAAACATCGCTATTATTGCTCACGTTGACCACGGTAAAACTACCTTGGTTGATGGCATGTTGAAACAGGCCCATGTATTTGCTGAGCACCAAGCAGAGATGCAACAAACCACCATTCTTGACTCCAATGATTTGGAACGAGAAAGAGGTGTGACTATTTTAGCCAAGAATACTGTCGTGCATTGGAATGGGTATAAACTCAATATCTTAGATACTCCCGGCCACGCTGATTTTTCAGGCGAAGTAGAACGCGTCTTAAACATGGCTGATGGCTGCATCCTATTAGTAGATGCTGCAGAGGGTGTTCTCTCACAAACTCGTTACGTTCTTTCACTCGCACTCAAAAATGGACTGCAACCAATTGTTTTAATTAATAAAGTCGACCGAAAAGACCAGCGTGCAGATGAAGTCATCGAAGAAGTCAACGACTTATTCCTCGACCTTGCAATTACAGATGATCAACTTCGATTCCCGATTCTCTACGGCATTGGTAGAAATGGCATTGTTGGTAAAGTCATCGAATCAAACCCAGAACATTCTCTCAGAATCACTGATAGTACAGATTTAACTCCTCTTTTTCAAACTATCGTAGACACTATTCCGGCACCAAATGTACAACCTGAAGGTCCATTCCAAATGCAGATCACTTCACTTGACTTTGATAACTACAAAGGTCGTTATGTGATTGGTAAAATTCAACGTGGTCAAGTAAAAAAAGGTGAACAATTGCAAATCATGAGAGGTGATGATCCTCTTACAATGGCTCGAGTTGAGTATTTATTTACTTTTTTCGGCTTAAATAAAGTTGAAGTCGATTCAGCATCAGCAGGCGATATCATTGCACTGACAGGTTTTCCAGAAACCAAAATCGGTGACACACTTTGTGATCCAACCGCCCCAGAAGGTTTACGTAAACTCGATATTACTGAGCCAACCGTGCAAATACAGTTCTCAGTGTCGGATTCACCTTTTGTTGGAAAAGATGGCAAGTTCACAACTTCTCGTCAAATCGGAGCTCGATTAACTAAAGAACTTGAAACAAACGTCGGTCTTCGAATCAGTCCTGGAGCAACAGCTGACATTTTCATCGTGGCCGGTCGAGGTGAATTGCATTTGTCCATTTTGATTGAAACGATGCGCAGAGAAGGATACGAGTTTTCTGTTTCTCGTCCTGAAGTCGTCTTTAAAGAAGTCGACGGTGTGACGATGGAACCTTGGGAAAAAGTCACGATTGAGGTCATGGAAGAGTTTATTGGATTTGTTACAACCAGTATGGGACAACGAGGTGGTGAACTGATCAATATGGTCACAGGTAAGAATGGTGTTAAATTTGAGTTCAAAATTACAACACGTAACTTGATTGGCTATCGAAATGACATTTTGACCGCCACTTCAGGAAGTGCCCTTATTCATTCAATGCCATTAGGTTATGAACCAAAAGGTCCAGATACACCTTGGATGCGAAATGGCGTTATTGTCTCATCCGACACTGGAACTGCGATCACTTATAGTCTCTCCAACATTCAAGAGCGAGGGGACACCTTTGTTGAACCAGGAGAAGAAGTGTATGGCGGCATGATTGTCGGCAAAAATACTCGTCCACAAGACATGGTAATGAATGCAACTCGCGGTAAAAAAGCAACAAACGTTCGAAGTAATGCAGATGTTTTGGTGAGAATTGCACCAGCAGTGAAGTTATCACTTGAACAATGCTTAAACTTCATCGGTCCTGATGAGTTGCTAGAAGTTACTCCACATCATTTGCGACTACGCAAACGAGATTTGCAAAAAGCAGTTTCCAGATAAGTAAGTGTTCACTTCATTCATTTGAGGCAACTTTCAAAAAATTCAGGTAGAAATTTTTGTTGAAAAAAGATTTTGACTTACTTTACTTCAATACGTTTTTGATTTTATTCAAAATCTCTGTCACTGACGACTCACTTTTGATAATAAAATCGGTCGCTCCCAATTCCAATCCCTTATCGATATCTTGTTTTTGACCAAGATTTGAAGCAATGATGACAGGAATGTGCTCTAACTCTTTATTCGCCTTCAACTGCTGGAGTACGCTAAATCCATCAATTTTAGGAATTAAAATGTCTAAAATAATCACATCTGGTTTTGTTTGATTAGCCATTGCCAGCGCTTCCTCACCATCAAAGGCTAGACTTACCTCGAGGCCTTCACCTTCAAATCCAGCTCGATATGCATTGGCTAAAAATTTATCGTCTTCGACGACTAACACTTTTTTCATAAATACCTTTCAAATGAAACAAAAAAGTTTCTTGTATACTACATCACGAATAAGCGTTTTGATCAAGGAAGACATCACCTGATTTTGGTTTCACACCCTTAAGTGGCAGTACAAAACCGACGTCTGTACCTTTATTTTCCTCACTGTTCAATGTAATTTCCCCACCTGATGACTCTACCACTATTTTGACCAAGTACATACCTAAACCACTGCCGTCAGCTTCCAATCGAACAACATTCGCTGCTCTAAAAAATTTAGTGAAGATTTTATCTTGATCATTTTTGGGTATCCCATATCCATGATCGATAACATGAGAAACAAGCTCGTCATCTTTTTGAAAAATATTGATATCTACTTCCGTTCCTTCTGGTGAGTATTTTGAGGAGTTGGTAAGCAGGTTTAAGTACACATTCCTAATCAAACGAGGATCAAGCATCACTTTTGACAGATTTTCATCGATATTCACATTGATCTTCTGAGACTTCTTCTCAAAAAAAGGTGCTACTTCTTTTAAGACATCATCAATTAACACCCGTATATCAGTCAAGTGAGGATCGATAATTATCCGGCCTGATTCAATGCGACTAATATTGAGTAATGACCGTACTAACGCAATCATTCGAATATTAGAATCGATCAAATTTTGGACAAACTCTTGTTGTTTCGGTAAGAGAGGTCCGGCTTTTCCCATCTGTAGCAATTCCAAAAACCATTTCATGGCTGATAGAGGAGTGTTGAGTTGGTGAGAAACAATCGAGATAAATTCAGTTTTCATGCGATCAATTTCACGACGTCGTGTGATGTCTTCAAGTATTCCAACAAAAAATTGAGGTTTGCCTTTCTCATTGATCGCAAACACAGATAACCGAACTGGCAGTTCAGTTCCATCCTTCTTACTCATCACAACTTCATCAGAGTTGAACGGTTGACCAGCATCAAGTGTTTCCCATAACTTCGTTAAAATTTGATGAGGTGTCTTAGCTATTGTCAGAAAATCAGAATTTTTTCCGACTGCTTCTGCCGACGAGTACTCAGTCATGTTTTCTAATGCACGGTTAATATAAATGATCTTTCGATCAACTGTCGTAATTACCACCCCGTCAGTAGCACTATCCACTGCTTGCTTGAATTTTTGGGTATTTGCGATTTCTTCCGTCACTCGCTCTTTTTCATGTCTCCAATACTCAACAGTTTCTCGCAGTTTCAGTTCAACCAAGTTTTTCTCCATCGCAGCACCGATGATTTTGGATGCGACAACCAACGCATCAATCTCTTCTGACAACCACTTTCTTTCTTCTAAGCAGTCATGGATACACAAGTAGGCCCACCACTTTTTGTTGACAAAAATGGGTTGTAGAACAAACGACTTTATTTTATATCGCTTTAAAACAGCTTGAACATCTTTGTCAAAATCTGATTCAATACCGAAGATAATGTTATTGTCCTCCAGCTTCTTAGAAAACTCTGATAACTCGTTTGCTTTTTGAAAAAGATTGGGATATTTCTTATCTAAGACAATTGATGCAATTCCTGGGGCAGCCCACTCGTAACGTTGACCCAAGAGGTCATTAATCACCAATACTACTCGACTAGCAGAAGCAGATTCACCGATTGATTTGAGTACTTTTTCATAATCTGCTTGATTTGCTTGTGATTTTAAGAAGGTACGGGCAGAGTAGTTCACTGCTTCCAGAATTTCTTCTTTTTTCCGAATTGCTGTTTCTTCTCGGAGTTCTTGGGTCGCTTCAGTGATCATTGCCAAATCAGCCACAACATGACCTGAGGCATCTCGAATCAATGCGCCTTTGATCTTGCCTATCCGAACATGTCCATCCTTTGTCAAAAATTCAGCTTGATACTCTGATCGTTCTTTACCAGATATTCGTGTTAAAAAGTTCTTGATCAGTAGCTGTTTATTTTTGAGTGTCAGAAATGGTAATTGGAGGAGGTGCTTATGGAGTACGTCTTTTTTTGGGTATCCCAACCATTCAGTCATCCGATCATTCATCTCTATGATATGGCCAGTACGGTCAATGATGACAATAGCCTCTGGAGAGAGTTGAAATACTTTTTTATAGAGATCTGGGTCTTCATGTAATTGAAGACGTTGGGCAGCAGTCATTGAGATCAAGAAATCGGTTTTCCTTCAAGTGTTTTTTTTACTTCAGCGAGAAATTCCTCTGGTGAGTAACGACTTTTGATAATATACCCGTCAACACCGTTTTTTAGGGCACGCGCAATAGTTTCATTTTTTGCGAGATTCGTGAGTAAGATAATCGAGCGAATAGGATTTTTTGGTTTTTTCTTTTGAATATCTTCCAGAATTTCCAAACCATCTTTTCCTGGTAACATGATATCAAGCAGCACCAAATCAAAACCACCTTCCTGCATTTTGGTCAAAGCATCCAAACCGTTGTTGCATGTTTCTACTTCATAACCATCTGCCACGAGTAATTGGTTATAGAGTTGTAATAACCGATCATCGTCTTCAACGAGAAAAATCTTTTTTTTGTCTGACATATACTACTGTGCCTCCAATTTGGATTTTAAGGGTAAAACGATGCCAAACGTAGTGCCTTCGCCGAGTTGCGAATCAACGGTAATTGAACCTCCATGCATGTCGATAATTTGTTTCGTGATATACAAACCTAGTCCAGTGCCACTCTCTTTGACTTTTTGATATGAACTGTCCAGCTTCGAAAACTTTTGGAATAATTTATGTTTATCTTCTGCTGAAATACCAGGTCCAGTGTCTGCTATTTTGATCGTAATTGACTCACGCACTTGGGCAAGCGTGATACTGATCTTACCTTGTTCTGGGGTAAACTTGAGCGCATTACCAGTAATATTGATGATACACTCTCGAATTTTTTCCTTATCACCTTTATAATGAATGGGTGTAGGGGGCAAATTAACCGTAAAGTCAATGTGTTTGGTTGATGCTCGGATCGACAATTCGTCATAGACCTGCTTGGTCAACTCACTGAGATCGAACTCTTCAACTTCTAACTTCAAACGATTTCCTTCAATACGTGAGATCGTTAACATGTCTTCCACCATACGTGATAACCGCTCAGTGGAGTCGTGAGCAATCTTCAAGTTTGTTTCGACTTCTTTTGCTAGAGGAGTGGGAGACTTGTTCAATGCCAGCCATAAATATCCTTTGACAGCAGTCAGGGGAGTGCGCAACTCGTGTGACGCTATAGAAACAAACTCGTCTTTGAGTTTATCCAGCATCTTGAGTTTTTTATTTGCAGATTTTAAATCTTGGTAAATCATCACACGATCCAGAGCCACTCCAAACACTGTCGCAACTCGATTGAGGACTTCTCGCTCAAAGTGTGAAAGCTCTGAAACATTTCGTCTGAAAAAAATAGACAATGCGGCAATTTGATGGGTACCGAAGCTCAAAGGATAGGTAATAGCAGAAGTAAACTCTCCTTTTTCAGCAATGATCTTTGCATTTTCAGGAGAAAGAAGAGGTACAAGCACTTTTAAAGGATCTTCAGTTGTGAGTTCTTTCTGTTGATGGAATGCTTTCACCAACAGGTTTGTATCATGATGAAGGCTTACGTGCATATCAGCCTGTTTCGAATGAAATATTTTGTGGATATCTTGATTCTTCTTTTCGAAGTCAGACGCGAGGTATTGTAAACTTTGTTTTCCTGGTTGGCGAATCGTAACCAAACCCCCTGGAAAGTTTAATTGCTTCACAATGATTTCGATAAATTCTTGAGTTAACTCTTCGAGGTTTAATTTCACCGCCATCGATTCATACAGCCTTTGCAACAAAGTCATCTCTTTGTTTGCATTCACCAACTCCAAGTTCTTCTTGTACAGCTCTTGAGTCACATTCTGAAGCTGAGAAGTTGATTGATCGGCCATGATCATACCAGTATACTATGTTTAAGAATCAAAGTTGTGGACCATTAAGGAAAAAATTGTACTATTGAAGAAGAATATCAGGTAACTCTTTTGGATCAACATCTACAATCAGTTTTCGGATTGCATCTCTACACACCTCGACTGATGCTCTGCCAAACAACCCTTCATATTGACTCACTAATTTCCCAAGCGTCTGTTTTCCATCTCCACTGATTTCCACAGTATGATCAATTACCTTGATACCCTTCACCTTACCAGCCTCACTCCAAGCAAGCGGACCAATCACAGCTTCCTGATCCTTAATTATTTTGCTGGCTAACGAGACATAAATGTCGGGCATGCTTATTTCTTTGTTAACGTATCAGAAACAGTCTTTAGTTGAATCAGTGCAAGTGTCATTAAAAAGTATGCTACTAAATAGATATAGTCATTAACTCCACCAACAAACCACCAACCTTTATCAACTAAGTATAAGAAAGAGAAATCAGATAGATATTGAATTACTAGAGCAAACAACAAAAACAAAATCTTGTTTCTCATAATACCTCCAAGAATATTTCTTGAAAGCAGGTATGTTAAAAAAGCAAGTGAAACATAAATAGCTTGACCAAATGGGTAACCAAAATCCAAAAATATAGCCAATGGGTTAGACCAATCAAAAACATATCCTTGCAAAAACATGAAATAAGAAAGCAATAACAAAACACCAGGAAGAATTAAGAAGAGAAGTTGTCCTCTAAGCCTTTGAATTGATAACCTAACACCAGAGGCTTTTGCTAATAAAAAGACTCCATATACATAACAAGGTATGCTCCCGAAATAACCAATATCTCCAATCGAAGGATATGGCAACTCGATCTTTAGTACATATATATAAAGTGTGTAGGCAATTTGTCCAAAAGTTTGAAGCAGTAAACCGAAAGAAAAGAACAAGACTGACTTTCCCATAATACTTTTAAATCCACCCCATCTCTGAGCAATACTCAGACCAATAAACCCACCAAATGCAGCCAAAACACCATAGCTACTGCCAAAAGCTGCATGCCAAATACTATCTTTCTCGAAAAGAAAAAGGGTTAACCAAAACGCTGTGAAGAACAAAAAAATTAGGAGAGCGACTTTTGCTGTGAATTCTTTTTTTAAATTTTGCAACATATGTGGTACCAACAGATCACTTCACAAGAGCATATCAATAAAGACAAGAGCGTGTAAAGAAGGAAACACTTTGAACTGTTTAAATGGGATTTGGATCCCTCAAATCCATTGGCAAATTTGATAGACAAGTACGACAAGTAAATATTCAAACAAATGTATGTTTGAAATTGTCTAATGCTTTATCAAGACAAATTTTGCGATTCTGAGAGTAAACACTGCTTAGGTAAACCAAGTTATTTTAGAGTAATTTTGTATTTCTTTAAGTATTTTACTGGATGTAAGGATTGTTTTGATTTAACTAAATTAGGGATACCTAGATCTTGCTCGTAATTTAAAAACTTACAACCTAAAAGCTTCATATACTTCGCATTTTCATAATCAATGAACTGGAAGATACCAGGAAAAGAGGGATCTGCCTTACGAAAGTGTGCCATAGCATATTCATCGTGAGTCTTTTCTGAAATAAAAAAAGCTTTTAAATGATCTTCAATATATAAGCATAAACAAATTAAGTTTAAGTACTGAGAAGAATCCAGCAATCTTTTTACTCCATTTAATTCGTTCTCTATCTCATCTTTCTCTCTGCCTTGAGCAGCACCCCACACGTGTATTAACTCTATTATTTGCTGTTGCACATTTTCATCTTGCAAATCAACTAAAGTCAAGGAATATGAAGAAACAGTTCTTACAAATTTACTCAACATATTTCTTAAAACTTTGTACTGTCCGCCTTCAGCTGCAACTAACAAATCTAATGAATAGATATAATCAAAACAATCTCGATCTTCAAAAATGTCAAATTCTGCATGGAGTCTCTGAGCATCTTTTGACAGATCTATCTCTGGGATCACTCTTAGTTCTGAGCGTTGAATTCTGTCCTGTGAAAATTGTAACAACGTTCTAATCGTCTCAGTAACGTTTTCAATACCTATAAAGGTATAGAAGGGTTCCAAAGTGATATAGTCATTCATTCTTAAAACCAAATTCCCATTTAATAAAGAAAGTTGAAAATCTTCTAGAGTATTGTAACTCCAGAGACTTACGAAATTAAAATCAGAATAAGGAGGGAACTGTGCAGTAATTTTTTCAAGATCTGGTTTATCAGTAATTTCTAAATTTTTAAAATTTGGGAAAATTGGCAACATGTTTTTACACATTTTCCACTGGATACTTCAATCCACGTTTCACAACTTGGAGTTCAGAGTCAGTGTAAGGAAATATTTGTTTCGTGTAAGCGAGTAACTCTTCAACTTCTTCTTCAAAGTTATTGCATGAGTAACAATCCATCGTGAAGAAACCTCGCTTAGCAAATGTATGTATTGAGATATGGGATTCTGCAATCATCACAAATCCTGAAATACCGCCAGGATCTTTTCCGCTTTCTGTTGCGTCACAATCAACAACGTAGGGGGTTGTCAATTTTTTCATGTCAATAATTTTAGGAAGATCATTCAAATATTTAAATATCAATTTCATGTCACTGAGTTTTGAAGGATCCACCCCGTATGCGTCGAGCATAAGATGTAGACCGAAAGTTGTCTGACCACCCTCAGTTGGAAAGGCTTTTGAAAGTATGTTCATATTTGTATTTAATTTATTGGGGATTTACTGCAAATCCCGCAAAAAAGTCTCCGTTTTTGTGATAAAGAACAAAAAAACTCTCATTAAAATAGAATTTTACACCATTTTAATAGAAATTTGAATAACAAGAACAGTTAATCGGATTTGATTGCCATAAATTGTAAAATAAAAGATCGAAAAAAGCCAGTAACTGCCAAGATAGTGATACAATCACCTCATGAAAAACTGGCAAAAGATCAAACAAAATGATGGATTGAAACAGCAATTTTTGGTTCGCGAACAGGTTATTGATAGTTTACGTGTCTTTTTCAAAACTCGGGGTTTCCATGAGGTGGAGACTCCATTATTAGTCAAATCTCCAGGGACGGAACCTTATTTAGAAGTGTTTGATACAACAGTGAAGTTTGCTGAAGGTGACTCATATCCAGCTTATCTTTTAACTAGTCCTGAATATGCCATGAAAAAACTGCTTGCGGCTGGGTTTGGGGATATTTTTCAGATTTGCAAAAGTTTTCGCAATAAAGAGGGGAGAAGTAGTAGACACAATCCCGAATTCACTATTTTAGAGTATTACCGAGCAAATGCTGATTACACGGCCTTGATGAAAGACATGGAAGAAATGTTACCAGCCCTTGCCGAGGCGAGGTATGGGAAAGAGGGACGCAATGGTTTTGAGTATCAAGATCTGGACATTGATTTAACTCTGCCTTTTCCCCGTTACTCAGTCGAACAAGCATTTCTCAAGTTTGCCGGAGTAAGCAGAGAAGAGTTACTCTCAGAGACAAAACTGATTGAAGTTGCCAAAAAGAAAGGGTACCAAGTCACTTCTGACACAACCTGGGAACAGGTCTACAACCAAATCTTTCTCAATGAGATAGAAGCAAAACTCGATAAAACTCGCCCTACCATCATCTATGACTATCCACTTTCACAAGCGGCCCTATCCAAACGTAAAGCCAGCGACCCTGAATTCGCTGAACGATTTGAAATATATCTTGCTGGAATCGAGCTCGGAAATGCTTTCTCAGAATTAATCGACGGAGAAGAACAGGAAAAACGACTCAAAGCAGAACTTAGAGAGCGTGATGCTCTGGGTAAAACAAAGTACGAACTAGATACAGACTTTATAGATGCCTTGAAATCAGGCTTACCAGAATGCACGGGCATTGCTATTGGAGTAGATCGATTAGTAATGCTTCTGGCAAACGTACCTTCCATTGAAGACACCTTGTTGTTTCCCATCAATGAATTGTTTCCTTCTTGAATTGCTTTTTGTAAAAACCTCGAGTAAGATGTAAGCTTCAGATACACAAAACAACTGAGGAAGAATGGTATGGGAATCATTAAAGGCGGGAATATCCGCAAAAACAGTTACATTCTATTCAAAAACGACCCACACATCGTCACCAAAACGGAGTTCGTTAGTCCTGGCAAAGGTTCTGCTTTTACCCGCGCACGTTTGAAAAGTGTCAAAACTGGCAATTCGATCGACTTCACTTTCAAATCGACCGAGTCAGTAGAAGAATTGGATGTAAATACCCGACAAATGCAGTTCTTGTATTCTGATCAAGAAGAAGTAGCATTCATGGATCCTCGAAGCTACGAACAAGTCACCATTCCTCGAGCACTAATCGAAGACAAACTCGGTTACTTAACCAGTGACAGTGAGGTGTACATTCTTTTTTACGATGAAAAAGCTATCGGTGTTCGAGTCCCACTCAAAGTCCGACTCAAAGTCACATACACTGAAGACGCTACGGCAGGTAATCGGGTCAATGCGCCAAAGAAACCAGTGACACTCGAAACAGGGCTGATCGTCCAAGCACCGCTATTCAGTAAAGTAGGCGATTACCTCATTATCGACACAGATACTGGAGAGTACGTTTCTCGAGCAAACGAGTAATCTACAACATCGTTGTTCTGCGCGAGATCTTCCTGACGTAAATAATTCCTGAAGCGACTTTGGGACCGCTTTTTTTCTTGTTTCAGATTGTAAATTCAGCTTGTCATTTTCTGCCTGAATTAATTCGCAACTCAGTTGCGTAAAATAGTGAGCCATGATATAGTAATCTGAACAATTCAAATGAAGAAATTACTCTTTGCCATACTATTTGTCGGAGCTTTTTTTGTACTCAGCTTTCTGCTGACACAAAGATTCTTTGCAGTGCAACAAACGTCACAGACTGACCCGAAAAAAATTTCAGTAGTCGCTTCTTTTTATCCTCTGTACTTTTTTGCCCAAAACATTGGTGGCTCTTTTGCAAAAGTTACAAACCTAACGCCAGCGGGCAGCGAACCACACGATTACGACCCATCTCCACAACAAATCAGCAACATCGTGCAAAGTAAATTGTTGATTCTCAATGGGAAAGGATTGGAAGCCTGGAGTGAGAAAATCAAACAAAATCTGCAAGGAAAACCTGTCCTCGTCATCACCACGAGTGAAGATGTCAAAGCTACTGATCCACACCTCTGGCTCAGTCCCATTCAGGCAAAAAAGCAAGTTCAGAAAATACTCCAAGGCTTTCTCCAAGTTGATCCAACTCATCAAACCCAGTATGAACAACATGCTCAGATGTTAACTGAACAGCTTGAGGGGCTGGACACACTGTATAAAAAAGGACTAACAAACTGCAAACAAAATAACATTGTCACTTCCCATGCTGCCTTCGGCCATCTGGCTGAAGCGTATGGGTTGAATCAAGTTTCGATATCTGGAATCTCACCTGACGAAGAACCTTCACCAGCACAACTTGCCACAGTAGCTAATTTTGTAAAGGCAAATCACGTTACAGTTATTTTCTTTGAAAGTTTAGTCAGTCCTAAATTATCAGAAACAATCGCTCGAGAAACGGGCGCTCGCACTGCAGTACTAAATCCACTAGAAGGTTTGAGTGATGACGAGATACAATCAGGGAGTGATTACTTTTCCGTCATGAAAGAAAATCTAGCTACCCTGCGCTTAGCATTAGAATGCCGATGAACACGAATGCGCCCATACCATTTCCAATAGAAGTCGAAGACGTCAGTTATTCATACGACGGCGTCAAAGCATTGGACCATGTCTCACTCAGTATTAAAGAGGGGGAGTACGTTGCCATCATTGGACCGAATGGCGCTGGTAAAAGCACATTACTCAAAGCAATTTTAGGTTTACTATCACCGCAAACTGGAAGCATTCGACTGTTCGGTCAGCCAATCAATTCATTCGACAAAAAATTTCAACTCGGTTATGTTCCACAACGAATATCAGCAAGTTCAATACAATTCCCATGCACGGTGACTGAAGTCATCGAAAGTGGTTGCACTGCAAAAACTGGCCTCTTCCATAATATAAATAAAAAAGATCGTCAAAAAATGGATTGGGCCATGCATATTGCAGGTGTAGAAAAACTAAGAAACACATCAATTAATCAACTTTCAGGAGGACAACTACAGCGTGTCTACATAGCTCGGGCATTAGCGAGTGAACCCAAAATTTTATTTTTGGATGAACCGACTGTGGGCGTAGACTTAGAAACTCAAGAAAAATTTTATGACTTTATCAAAACGCTGAATAAAGATTTCGGTATAACAATCTTGATCGTCACCCACGAAGTGGACGTGGCAGTTCACCGAGCAAAATCAGTGATTTGTCTGAACAGAAAGTTACTCTGTCACATTCCATCGACTCAATTGCTGTACGGAAATTACTTACAAGATTTATACGGCGGTCATGTCCATGTTGTGCCACATGAACACTACCCTCATCATCATGCTTGAAATATTACAATACGACTTCATGTGGAGAGCTTTTGCAGCAGGTTTAATGATTGCAATTATTGCACCATTGATCGGAATTTTTCTCGTGGTCAGACGTTTTTCATTGATCGCTGACACATTATCACATGTATCTTTGGTAGGCATCGCAATTGGTTTGCTCTTCAATATCAATCCTGTCTTCACAGCATTGGCAACAACTCTTATCGCATCAATTGGTATCGAGAAAATTCGAAAATCAAAAATGATTTTTGAAGAATCGATTTTAGCTGTGTTCTTATCCGGAAGTCTAGCAACAGCTCTCATTATCATTTCATTTGGCCATGGTTTCACAGTCAATTTATTCAGTTATTTATTTGGCAGTATCACAACAGTAACTCAACAAGATTTATTCATCATTTTTGGATTTGGAGTACTGACAATCACTGCCGTTTGGTTATTTTACAAAGAATTGTTTTTGACTGCATTCGACGAAGAACTGGCTCAAGTGCAAGGTATACCGATCACTTTTCTCAACACTTTACTCATCGCATTAGCTGCTGTAGCGATCTCGTTAGCGATGAGAATCGTAGGTATTTTGTTAACGAGTGCCTTGATGATCATCCCAGTTTTAACTGCGATGCAGTGGACAAAAAGTTTTAAGTCTTCACTATTTCTGTCCATTTTCTTTTCCATAGTCTCAGTGTTGATCGGGTTATTCGCATCGTACTATTTAAATTTATCTGCTGGCGGGACAATCGTCGAAGTGACTTTGCTGTTCTTTGGTGGAAGTTGGTTCACAAAAAAAGTCAGTTCATTTTAGCAAGAAAGTGATACACTACCTTCCTATGCCAAATACCGAAGACATCTGTCCACTCTGTCACTCTCAACTTAAAGATGTTGAAGAAACAAAATCGGGCAAGAAACTACAACGTTGTTCTAAATCACAATGGAACCCCACGACTCGTCAAACTGAAGGTTGCTTGTACGTGAAATGGCTCAATGATGATCAAAAAGTTTTGAAAGAAAACTGTCCCAAATGTGGCAGTTCATTAGTGTTACAAAAAACGCGTAGTGGTAAAAAAATGAAAAAATGTGCTACCGCAGGCTGGGATAAAGAGAATATGGTGGCAACTGGTTGTGACTATGTTGAATGGATCGACGACAGTCGAAAAGAGCTCAAAGAAGATTGTCCGTTATGCGGTGCCAAACTCGTAGAAGTGAAAACCAGTGGAGGCAAGAAAATGAAGAAATGTTCCACAGCTGGTTGGGATCGCGAGTTCCGCCAAGCCACGGGCTGTACATTCATTCAGTGGATAAATTAAAATATTGATATGTTTAACCGCCCTCTTCACAAGCAACCTTTTCCACTCCCTGAGGGAATAACGCTCCCAGAACATGCCCAACTTCCTTTCGAGAATGTCTATCACTCTCCTGGTGAGAATGCGGCGATTCGTTTTTTTGATCCAAATTCCAAAGAAGACTTATTCGCTGTCAGAGCAATTCTCCAAAGTAAACAAGTAAAAAAATGGATGGATGATACCCGCCAAGTCTCTGAATCAGAGTATCGAGAATGGGCAGGAACCGAAAGTGATACTTCATTCCTGTTCGCAATTCATGACTCACGCAAGACCGATCCTGAAGAAACAAAATTCCTTCGAGGCTTCATCTATTTTTACTCTGAACGAGAAGAAAAATTTAGAGTAAGGCGTATGGAGAAACAAGGTTTCCTCCAGACTGCTCTAGGCCAACGCTATGTACTTGAGGTCAGCTTTGCGGCACGACCGCTTCAAGACGGACCTGAGTCAGGCTCAGGCCTCATGTCGAGCGCTCTTCGGCAATCTTGCTTACAGGTGAAGATGCTGCTGGACTCACCTCAAAAGCCGGTTGTGGAGCTTTTTGCGATGGTAGATGTAGAAAATATGGGTGGCCAACGGACCCTAGAAGCCTCGGGATTTGAAAAGAAAGGTCAAATGAAATACGACTGGGATTCACCTGTTGAAAGTTACCTCTATTTCCTCAACTGGGAGCTCTTACAGAACAAGATTCGCCAGAAACTGCTAGCATCTCTACCAGTCCAGGAATCAAATCATGCGGTATAATACCGCCTATGAGTATCCGTCTACCTCGAGTAGTCCAGCAAACTGACTCTCACTGTGGTCCAGCAGTGCTTCAATTGCTGTATGCCCATCGGAAAAAAAACTTCACTCAAGACGAAATTGTGGCGGCAGCACGAATTGGTAAGCTGATCAAAAGTAGAGGGAGTAGACCAAAACAATTAGCCAAGGCTGTACAAAAATTAACCCCCAACCTCCAGTTCTGGTTTAAGCAAGGTGCTACTTCCGAGGACTTACACACACTCATCAAAAAATACAAATTGCCTGTGGCCATAAATTGGCAAGGTTTGTTTTATAACACTCCAGAAGAAGAAAGACGATCATCAGGAGATAGAGGACACTATAGCGTGGTAATTAATATTGATCCTCGCAAAGACAGTATTCGGATTGCTGATCCATATCCCGATTTTGCTCGCAAGCCCCGCACTTTTTCACTCGAATGGTTTGAGAAAAGATGGTGGGACTCAGCTCGTGATAAGAATCCAAAATCAGGAAGAATAGAGTCGATTGAAACCAAACATTTCATATACATCCTCACACCTAAGAGTGTAACCTTCCCTGCAAAGTTGGGAATGCAATTACCTCATAAATTGAGTGTGCTCGAAACTTGGAGCTTCGCTGGTTTCTTTTCGAGATGGAAGCGATAGAATGATCATTTTTACGCTTGACCTTTCCTACCTTGTCATGACATGCTAGGTACATAATGCAATTCAAAGACTCCCTCAAACACTCATTTTCTCGTTCAGTTGTTATTTGCGGTATAGCCGTGATATTTTTCAGTTTTTCTCCAGCACGAGTCATGGCTGTGTTTACCGATGCGTTTGATACACCGGTGAGCAGTGGACTGGAATCAGTAGCAAATACGAATTATGCACTGACAAATGAATCGAGAATGAATGTGAGTGGGGGAACTGCAAATTTCAATTTCGCACAATGTAATTCAACAATCGGTTTCGAGTTACTCAATCTGAGTGATACAAGCTCTGATACTACAGTTTCGTTTAATTTTAAAAGTTTGCCAGCGAGCGGTGAACATTTTCTCTTCCACACCTCACGCTATCAAAAGGTTGATTTGTCATATCGTCTAGATATTGGAGTAAATTCAAGTGGTGTCGGTAGAATGTATTGGGGCAAACTGATCAACTCCACACAGACTGCTACCTTTACCCCTAGCATTCCTTTGGGCACAATCTCAGCGAACAAGAATTACAAGCTTCGTGTCGTTGTTACAGGTACCAATCCAACCACGCTCCGTGCAAAGGTATGGGCAGAGAACACGACTGAGCCAACCGGCTGGATGATCGATGTGACTGATTCCCAAGCTGAACTCCAAAATGCAGGTAAGGTCGGCCTTCGATCTTATCTTGGAGGAACGTGTACTTCGTCATCAAGTGTTTTGTCCTTTGATAATTTACGAGTGGATGCCAACATCAGCACTCCTCCAACGGCAACTCCGAACGGCTCCCCATCGTCGTGTACCGGTGACATTAATCAAGATCAAGTTGTTGATTTGAGTGATTACAGTATTTTGGCACAAAACTTCTTTAAAGTACCACCTACCAATCCTCGGGCTGATATTAATAATGATGGCCAAGTTGATTTAACTGATTATTCAATACTTGTCTCGCAATTTTTGATGACGTGTTCGAGCACTGGAGCAACATCTACACCGGTCAAACCATCAGCTACAGGTGTCAGTAATCCAACAGCTACTAAAACACCTAGCTCGACGCCAACTCGAACGCCAACCCCCGCACCTTCAGTGACCACTGCTCCGACTCCAACGCCAGGATCCACTTCAGGAGTTGATCCTTCTGGAGAAGCAATGCCAGTCGGTGACCTCCCAGGTTGGAAACAAATCATGAAAGAAAACTTTAGCCGAAATGTTGATTTAGGGCCGGGTAAGTTTATGAGCGTTTATAAAGATTCCTTCACCCGCATCTATGGTGATGGAGAAGGTGATACCGCTGGTAAGTTTGAAGGTAAACCATCGCGCTACTACCCATCCAAAGTTATGTATGTCAAAAATGGAGTACTCATTGAAAATGTTCATACCGAAGGTGGAACACCAATGGGCACGGGCTTGTTTGTTAAAATGGGAAGTGATCCAGAAGGCGCACAACTCTATGGTAAATACACCGTTCGCTTCCGTGTCTATCAAAATAACAGCACATCACTAAAAGGTTTTAAGATGGCTTGGTTACTTTGGCCTAAGAGTCAACAGTGGCCGAGAGATGGTGAGATTGATTTCCCGGAAGGTGATTTTGGTGACCGCATCTTTGCTGCTCACCACAGACAAAATGGTAGTTCAGGTGATGATCAAGACGTTTATTTCTCAAATACACGTTTTGATGATACTCAATGGCACACAGCCAGTATCGAATGGTTACCAAATGACACCAGATTTATTCTAGACGGTAAACTCTTGGGCAACCCAAAGACTAGAGTACCAAATACACCAATGTTCTGGGTTATTCAAACTGAATCCTGTCTTTCGACAGCCTGTCCGAACGCAAATGCTAACGGAAACGTGGAAATCGACTGGATCACAGCTTACGCAAGAGTACCGTGAGCAGTTAAAAAAAATAATAAATCAAACCCCGGGCACAGCTCGGGGTTTTTGGTTGAGAGTTAGTTGGAACTTCATTCATTTAATATGACTGAATAATGAATCCAAACTTAAACATAACTACAACGAAAAAAAGTTTAATCAAGAATAAAATTCTGCAATGATTTTTTAATTGCAGAAGAAATAACTACTGGAAGAAAAAAAGGACCAGAAAATTTGGAGTTCTGGAAAAACCCAGCTCATCTTTTAAATGGCAAGTAGCATCATATTTCAGTACTCAAACTTTTCTGTTTCCAAGCTAGTACGAAAAATAAGAGTGTAGGGAAGAGCGCCAGGATTTGAAAAACTAATAAACCCTGCGCGGGAGCGATTTTATCTGCAAGTGACCCTAGTCCAAATGCGAAAATAGCCAGCATCAAACTCCCACCTAAAGCATTCAGAGATCCCATCGTTGATCTCTGATGTTCGGAAAAGTGTTTTTGAAATAATGAACTTTGTGCCACAGTATCAACTCCGAATAACAATGAAGTACTCGCTAAAAGCACGGGTGAAAGCACAGTGGGAAAAAGTAGAGCAATGAAACTCACTGCGTGACTGATGATGTTGCTGCCAATTATCGATGCATGTTCTTTGAACTTGCTTATTACTTTCCCACTAAAATAGAAACTCACTGCAGCTCCAACATTAGATAACATGGCTGATATACCTATCGCCCAAACTGGCCACAGTGTCCCTACAAACGCAGCTCGAAACTGATATCGAGATTCTCCCAGAGCGTAATTGAGCATAGACGCGAGACTTAATAAACGTAGTTCTTTGTTCTTTATAAAAAGTTCAACTGCTTCATAGAGATGACTGTACACATTCGTCGTTTTCACCGAGCGCTTTCTTGGTTCTGTCAACAAAAAACTCACGATTAGTTTTAAGAGCGGAGGAACTACGTTCAGCCAAACGACTAAAGTAAAAGATAATTGGGCTATAAACCCACCTAGCAAGGCTGACACAGCTAACGCTACTTGAAAAAGAGCGCTAACTTTCCCTAGATAAGCATGAAACTCATGTTCGAGATGGTGATCTGTCAGGACATCATGAAGATACGCATCATTATTCCCACTGTAAAATGATCTGGCAGTTCCCTCAAGTATTGCTCCTAAAATTAACCACCAATATGATAAACCAATAGCATACATAATGGTCGATAGTAAACCGAAGGCTGTTCCTACAATCATGGTCTGTTTTTTTCCAATTCGATCTGAAAAAATTCCAGTTGGAACCTCTGCAATTGCTGAAGTCAGGAAAATCACCGAGAAAACACTCATCCCAAGCGCAAATGATCCAGAAACACGAGCAAAATATAAGACAGCCACTGGCGCAAACAGACTAAAGTCTGTTAAAAAATTCCAGAGAGAGAGAAGGCGAATAGTTCGACGCATTTCATGTAGTATATATTGGATATTTCGAAAATACTTTCGAACTAACAATAGTGGCATTTATAGTCATTATGCTGTTAAATTTCAAGCTCATTCACTCGAACTCGAATGCATTTTTTTTTCGATCTGATGTGCTAATTACATCTGCAATGAATAGATTTCAATAAAACCAGAATCATCGTATGCACTTCAGCAATTAGGTATCCTGCAACTTTTCGATGTTCAAAACTCTGTTGATAAAACAAGATGTCCATTTTCTAAGAGGACTGGACTTCCATTCAAGAGGATCTTAAAAAGATATCAAGATTGTTTATTATTGACCGATTCAGTATCTGACTGCGAAGGAGCTCAAAAAGTTGGCATAAGCTTCTTACTAATTAAGCCCAGAGCAAAATTTACTCTTATCGAAAAGTGAGAATGCCTATTGGCCTTTAGTGAAAGAGTGACAATGTACCAAACCATGCTTGAATTGAATCAAATGCATAAAAGCCGAGATACGCTAATGCTACGTTGTAGAAAATGTTCCCTATGGTTAGAGGTGGAATCAGTTTCTTGTAGGGGTAGCGAATTAATCCCATAGAAATGACAATGAAATCATTTGAGAATGGAGAAAAAGCTCCATATAAAATTAATGAGGGTGTGATGAGTTTAGGATGTGATGCTAACCAGGATGCCAGTTGGTTTAAAGGTTTTTCAAATCGTTTGGGTAATATTTTTGAACTTTGTTTACCTAACATGTATGAAGTCGTATCACCAAGCATGACACCAAATGCAGTGACCATCCCCAAAAGTAGAGGATTCAAGCCGCTAGCAGCTAAGCTCATTAAAATAAAATGGTAAGGAATGCCAGTAAATGTGGACATGCCTCCAATGATCGCCAGCACAAACATGAGCAGGTAGGCGTTTTGTATGCCTATATATCCGAGTATTTGATCAGATGAAAAGAAGGACAAACCAAAAGAAATACTCAGGAAGAAAAGTATCGTGATGATAATTGTTGAACGTTTCAGTATGTGTGCTGATAAAAATTTCATGGAAATGGCTCACGAGGAGGCGCTAGACTCTGGATGTATGTAGCGTGAATTTCTCCAGGCACTTCTACTTTTCCAGATACCAGAATAAACAAGCCAACAGTTAAATTTTCTGAAGATTGCCCTTCATCAAGCTGATATGTCGTACTGTCATCTAAATAGACAGTCGCTACTTTTCCACTCCTATTTTGTATTCTAAGTACATTGGGCTCTACTGAAATTATTTTACCTGAGAAATCGAGTACTCCTGAGGTGGTGCGCAAATAAAATCTGCCAAATCGAATACTTGTGAGTAGGAACCCAATTGCACACACACCAAGTACCAATCGTATCGCTGGATTTTGAAAGAAACTTTTGAAAGAAATTTTCATATACAAACATTAGTATAGACTCCGTCAGGGGATTTAGGCAAAGTTAAACAATCCTCGTGGCAGAAGATAACAGAAAAGGTTTTGGGTGTGATGATTGATGAAGTTCCGAACTGTTCTTGAAATGGATGACCAAATTCAATCATTTACTTTGTTCGGTATGCTTTTTAAAGTTATTTAAAAAAGCTTGCCAGCCCGCTATTTGAGCATCCTCAGGATTTTCACTTTCCGGATCAAAAATCTCAATGATTTTTACACCTGTTGGCGTTTCTGTAAACGTAATGCTCACGTGTCGTCCATCTTCCATGTCATACTCAATATTGGAGAATTCTTCTACTGCTGTGTAGACACCCTTGAAATCAAAAGCTGCACTTTTGTCTTTAGCAGACATCGAAGTCTTAAATTTCCCACCGACACGAACATCATTCTCAGCGGATGGTGCTTCCCAATCATTAGTTGCGAATGCCCACTGTGTAATATGTTCTGGCATCGTCCAACACTCCCAGACTTTTTTTATAGGAGAGTTCACGGTAGTTTCAACAGTTAGTTTATTCATGATTTGATTGTAACAAAGTTGAAGATATGTTCAATCTTCAGGTGAGGGTTGTCTGAATTAACAGAGTGAAAAAAGAGTATGGGTAGAGTAAGGGAGTGTGTTAGAAAATTATACCAGTGTTATCTACTTGATGAAAACCAACCAAATGCTTTGAATGTTGCTTACTTAGGCTGAGAATATAGGTGCGCAAAGTCCTAACTTAGTATGTTTCTCTGGTATTTTTTGGTATCTTTTGATATAATACCAGGCTTAGAGAAGCTTATCTCACTCCAGTACGGGGAAAAGATGAGTCATCTAAACGAGTGACGAACTTCACCCATGCGACTTGTTCCTCTAGAATAAAGGAGAACAAGCAAATGGCAAACTCACAGCAGGTACAAATCGGCGGTGAAACAGTTACCTACGGTGACTGTGAAGACCCTCGCTATCCTGGCAAGAAGTTCGTTTCGATTGGTTCGCGTTATGACCACACCACGTTTATCGTGGATCGGGATTACGCAGACATCAGTGCTATCCGCTCGCGAGGCACAGACAAAGGTGCTTGGCGCATGATTGCAGTCGCTGTAACATCGGGTTACTGGGACTAAGTCGCGGAAAGTGTTGTTCGTCACTCAAATAGCCCCTGACTTCGGTTGGGGGCTATTCCTTTGTTAGAGTGAAAATACTGAAATTCGCAAATCAAATTTATGAACAGTGCTACTATTCTCATTAGTAAGAAGTAATTTTGCGTTTTTCAGCTTCAGGGCTTTAGCTAGTGTTGCCACAAAGTCTTTTGCATCAGAACTCCACCATAAACCGTGAAGATCATCATTTGAAGTGAAAGTGATAATATACAAGCCCTGATTGGTTTCAGCCAAACTTCTTGAAAGATTTACTCCTGCATGACCGTCAACTGAAACATTTGATAATACCCACGAGTCAATGATTTTTCCCACGGAGTAATTATCTAAAATAGATTGTAATTGATCTTGACTAAGTTCTTTCATATTACGTTCATTATACATCTTCATTTCAGTCAGTCACGACCACTACCTCATCCCCAGCAATGTTTCTGACTTTGATTCGCAAAGGCTTTCTACTCACTGTGACTGTGCCATCCCAGAACTGCTTTGTTTGCTCGCCATTGACGATCATGTAACCGTTCTTATCAATTTTGACCTCATAGTCAGACACCCAAACGCCGTCAACGTTGGTGCAGTCTACGCTGATGAACTCGATTAGCTCCAAGCCATTGTCACTGATCTCGATCTTTTTCTCATTTGCCGTTTTCTTGGCATTGAACTCAGCAATTTTTTGAATCAAAGCATCAGAGATGAAACGATCAAAAGCGATGACAAACTTACCCGATTGCTCCTTGATGGTGTATTCCACCACGTCAGGGCTAACGATCAGGTCGATCAACTCCTTGAGGTCTTTGAAAACGAACTGAACAGGCTTGCCATCAGCATCACGCAGATCATAGTCTTTTCTCATTTTGTCGATCTCAGCCTGACCTGTGATGTCCACACTACAGATCACGACTTTACTAATCCCATCCAGCTTGGCGGTTTCATCCATGATTTTGCTAAACAAGGCAGGGTTGAGGATAGCTTGACCTTTATCTTTGAGGTTGGGCATCCAGCAAGGGCAGACTGAACCTTTGTCAGTTATTGCTCCGAACCAGAATGTGCCGAAGTCATGTTTGGTAGATAGACCAGGGACGATACTAGCTAGCTTGTCCATCGTTTGTTGTGGGTTGCGGAACAGATCAATGCCGTCCTTGATCTTGAGAATGTCGAAGCTCGTATCAACTTCTACTAAACGGTCACGCATGGTTTGAATAGCATTGATGCCCACATCAGCAGTGATGAACTTTCTACCGAGTTCATGAGCGACTTTTGCGGTTACACCAGAGCCACCAAAGAAGTCTGCTACTACCATTTTTTCATTTGAACTGGAGTTTATAATCCTCCTGAGAAGTGCCTCTGGCTTTTGCGTAGCATAATCTAATCGCTCAGTTGCCATTGGATTTACAATTGGTATGTCTAGCCATAAGTTTTGAATCAATTGTCCTTTATAACTGTCAGAGTAAATCTTTCTGTGAAGCTCACCGGGCTAAAGCCCGGAGCTTCCCAACTGAGCTGTGCTTAGTTTG